>NZ_POQU01000013.1 GCF_002938425.1 Blastococcus atacamensis
CCCCTGCTCCGGTCCCCGCACCCGCTCCGGTCCCCGCACCCGCTCCGGCTCCCGCCCCGGTCGCGGGGCACGACTGGGACGCGGTCGCGCTGTGCGAGTCCGGTGGCAACTGGAGCATCAACACCGGCAACGGCTACTACGGCGGGCTGCAGTTCAGCTCGGACACGTGGCTCGGCTTCGGCGGGGGCGCGTACGCCCCACGGGCCGACCTGGCCACCAGGGAGGAGCAGATCGCGACCGCGGAGAAGGTGCTCGCGAAGCAGGGGCGGGGCGCCTGGCCCACCTGCGGCCGCAACCTCTGACCTCCGGTTCCGCTCGAAGGATGACCGACACGCCGTGATCGGCGGGCGCGCCACCGCCGCCGTGAACCTCGACGGCACGCGATCTCCGCGCACGAGCGCGAGGGCGCGTGCCGAGGGTGAGGCCGGCTGGGCGCCACGGCCACCCGCCCGCTCGCCCACCCGCGTGAGGCAGTGATCACGTACTCGCCGGTAGCCGGTGGGACCTGCGCCCAAGGGCTAGGTTCTGGAGGGATCGTGACGTCGGCAGGGGAGTGGCACGTGGGCAGATCGGTGCTGGTGACCGGCGGGAACCGGGGGATCGGGCTGGCCATCGCCCGCTCGTTCGCCGAGCAGGGCGACGCCGTGGCCGTCACCCACCGCGGCAGCGGCGCGCCCGACGGGCTGTTCGGCGTGCAGTGCGACGTCACCAGCAGCGAGGACGTCGACCGCGCGTTCAGCGAGGTCGAGGCGCACCAGGGCCCGGTCGAGGTGCTGGTGAGCAACGCCGGGATCACCCGCGACGGGCTGCTGATGCGCATGAAGGAGGACGACTTCACAGACGTCCTCGACGCGAACCTCACCGCCGCCTACCGGGTCGCCAAGCGCGCGACGCCGAAGATGGTGCGCGCCCGGGCGGGCCGGATGATCTTCGTGTCGTCGGTCGTGGGCCTGCTCGGCTCGGCGGGCCAGGCGAACTACGCGGCCTCGAAGTCCGGGTTGGTCGGCCTGGCCCGCTCGATCGCCCGCGAGCTCGGCAGCCGGAACATCACCGCGAACGTGGTGGCGCCCGGCTTCGTGACCACGGACATGACCGCGGAGCTGCCCGAGGCCCGGCAGAAGGAGATCCTGGGGCAGGTGCCGCTGGGGCGGTACGCCGACGCCGACGAGATCGCCGGTGTCGTGCGCTTCCTGGCCGGCGACGCGGCGGGATACATCACCGGGGCGGTCGTCCCGGTCGACGGCGGACTGGGAATGGGGCACTGATGGGCATCCTCGAGGGCAAGAAGATCCTGGTCACGGGGGTGCTCACCGAGGCCTCCATCGCCTTCGCCACCGCACGTCTGGCGCAGGAGCAGGGCGCCACCGTCGTCCTGTCCAACTTCGGTCGTGCGCTCTCGCTGTGCCAGCGGATCGCCAAGCGGCTGCCGCAGGAGGCCGCCGTCGTCGAGCTCGACGTGACGAACACCGAGCACCTCGGCTCGCTGGCCGACCGGTTGCGCGAGATCGACGGACTCGACGGCCGTCTCGATGGGGTTGTCCACTCGATCGGCTTCGCCCCGCAGGAGGCGATGGGGGAGGGCTTCCCCGAGGTCGCGTGGGAGCACGCCGCCACGGCGTTCCAGGTCTCGGCCTGGTCCTACGCCTCGCTGACGCAGGCCTGCCGTCCGCTGCTGGCCAACCCGTCCTCGGTCGTCGGCCTCACCTTCGACGCCAGCGTCGCCTGGCCGGTGTACGGGTGGATGGGCGCGGCCAAGGCGGCGCTGGAGTCCACCTCCCGCTACGTGGCCCGTGAGCTCGGTCCCGAGGGCGTGCGGTCGAACATCGTCGCCGCCGGCCCGCTGCGCAGCATGGCGATGAAGTCCATCCCCGGCAGCAAGCAGTTCGAGGAGGCATGGGAGGGGCGCGCCCCGCTCGGCTGGTCGGTCACCGACACCGAGCCCGCGGGCAAGGCCGTCGTCGCGCTGTTGTCAGACTGGTTCCCCGCCACCACCGGGGAGATCGTCCACGTCGACGGAGGCTTCCACGCCGTGGGCGTGTGAGTGCATCCAGCGTCGCCCCGCAAGAGGAAAGAACCCACGTGCCCCGCGTCATCGTCGACATCACCCCTGCCGGTCAGCGCCCCGACGAGGACCCGTCGCTCGCCGTCCGCAACAACGGCGGTGTCGAGCCGTCGTCCACTTCCGCTCCGGCCGGCCGCCGTGAGGCGCTGCTGCTCCTGTCGTTCGGCGGCCCCGAGGGCCACGACGACGTGATGCCGTTCCTGGAGAACGTCACCCGGGGCCGCGGCATCCCGCGCGAGCGGCTGGAGGAGGTGGCCGAGCACTACCACCACTTCGACGGCGTCAGCCCGATCAACGACCAGAACAAGGCGCTGATCTCGGCACTCGAGGGCGAGCTGACCGCGGCCGGCATCGACCTGCCGGTCTACTGGGGCAACCGGAACTGGGCGCCCTACATCGAGGACGTCTGGCAGCAGATGGCGGCCGACGGCATCCAGCACGCCTACGTGCTGCCGACGTCGGCGTACGCCTCGTTCTCCGGCTGCCGGCAGTACCACGAGGACATCGCCCGGGCCCGTGCCGCCATGGGTGGCTCCGCCGACGCCGCCACCGGGCCGACGGCGGAGAAGCTGCCGCACTACTTCGACGCCGACGGCTTCGTGCGGGCCAACGCCGACGCACTGGCTGCCGCGCTGGCGGAGCTGCCCGCCGACGTCCGCGGCTCCGCGCGCCTGGTCGCGACGGCGCACAGCATCCCCGACTCGATGGCCGCCGTCGCCGGTCCGCAGGGGCACGCCTACGAGGCCGAGCTGATGGAGACCGCTCGGCGCGTCGTCGCGCTGGCCGCCCCCGGCCGGGACTTCGACCTCGTCTGGCAGAGCCGTTCCGGCCCCCCCTCGGTGCCGTGGCTGGAGCCCGACGTCAACGACCACCTGACGGCGCTGGCCGAGGCGGGGGAGAAGGCGGTCGTCCTCTTCCCGGTCGGGTTCGTCAGCGACCACCTCGAGGTGATCTGGGACCTCGACAACGAGGCGAAGGAGACCGCCGGCGAGCTGGGGCTGGCCTTCGCCCGCGCGGCGACGGCCGGCACCCACCCGGCGTTCGTCCGGTCGCTGGTCGGGCTGTTGACCGAGCGCCGGGCCGGGGGAGCGCCGCGGCTGGGCACGAACTGCCCTGCGTCCTGCTGCTTCACCCCGCCGCGGCCTCGCCCGACCGCCTGATCGGGGCGCTGCCTGAGCCCGTCAGCCGACGGCGGCGGGCACCGCACGGACGACGTCGACCATCCTCGTCGGTGTCGACGACGCGGTGGCCCCGGCGGGCCGGCTCGTCCAGGACGGTGGACCTGCCTGCCCCGACCATGCCCGTCAGCAGCACGACGCCCATGGAGGACGTCAGCCCGGCTAGCCGACCTTCGTGGCTGCCTCAGTCGGTGCCGGACTCCATCGCGGCGCGGTCGAGCAACTCGTCGTGCTCGGAGACCTCGCCGCGCGAGGCGATCGTCTCCGCGCCGCCCTGCTGCGAGGCGTCGATGAGACCGGTGGACGCCGCCTGTGCGGCGCCGATCGCCGCGTGCCCGGCGGGCCCACCCACCATGCCGATCCGCGCGTACTGCTCCAGTCGGGCCCGCGAGTCGGCGATGTCGAGGTTGCGCATCGTCAGCTGACCGATCCGGTCCACCGGGCCGAACGCCGAGTCCGACGTCCGCTCCATCGACAGCTTGTCCGGGTGGTAGCTGAACGACGGGCCGGTGGTGTCCAGCAGCGAGTAGTCCTCGCCGCGGCGCAGCCGCAGCGTGACCTCGCCGGTGACCGCCATGCCGACCCAGCGCTGCAGCGACTCCCTGAGCATCAGCGCCTGCGGGTCCAGCCAGCGGCCCTCGTACATGAGCCGGCCCAGCCGCCGCCCCTCCGAGTGGTAGGTCGCGAGGGTGTCCTCGTTGTGGATGGCGTTGACCAGCCGCTCGTAGGCGATGTGCAGCAGCGCCATGCCCGGGGCCTCGTAGATGCCGCGGCTCTTGGCCTCGATGATCCGGTTCTCGATCTGGTCGGACATGCCCAGTCCGTGCCGGCCGCCGATCGTGTTGGCCTCGGCCACCAGGTCGACGGCGGAGGCGAACCCCGCGCCGTTGATGCTGACCGGACGCCCCTGGTCGAACCCGATCGTCACGGTCTCGGGCACGATCTCGACCGACTCGTCCCAGAACCGCACGCCCATGATCGGCTCGACGGTCTCGATCCCGGTGTCGAGGTGCTCCAGGGTCTTCGCCTCGTGGGTGGCGCCCCAGATGTTGGCGTCGGTGGAGTAGGCCTTCTCGGCGCTGTCGCGGTAGGGCAGGCCGTGGGCGACCAGCCACTCCGACATCTCCTTGCGGCCCCCGAGCTCGGTCACGAAGTCGGCGTCCAGCCACGGCTTGTAGATGCGCAGCCCCGGGTTGGCCAGCAGCCCGTAGCGGTAGAACCGCTCGATGTCGTTGCCCTTGTAGGTCGACCCGTCGCCCCAGATCTGGACGTCGTCCTCGAGCATGGCGCGGACCAGCAGCGTGCCCGTGACGGCCCGGCCCAGGGGCGTGGTGTTGAAGTAGCTGCGCCCACCGGACCGGATGTGGAAGGCGCCGCAGGTCAGCGCGGCAAGACCCTCCTCGACGAGGGCGGCGCGGCAGTCGACCAGGCGGGCGAGCTCGGCGCCGTAGGCGGTCGCGCGGCCGGGCACCGAGCCGATGTCGGGCTCGTCGTACTGCCCGATGTCGGCGGTGTAGGTGCAGGGCACCGCCCCCTTGTCGCGCATCCACGCGACCGCGACCGACGTGTCGAGACCGCCGGAGAAGGCGATGCCGACGCGTTCGCCGACAGGGAGGGACGTGAGTACCTTGGACACGGCACAAGTATGCATGGCCATGCATGACCATGCATGGCCGGGGTCAGCGCGGGATGGCGTTGTAGGCCGCGGTCACCGCCTCGCGAACGGCGCCGGCCAGGGGGCGCAGGGCGGCGTCGCGGCGGGCGGCCTGGGCATGGTTCACCGCTGCGCCCGGTGCATCGGTGGCGGCCAGGTCGAGCACGGCCGCCAGCCGCAGCGCCCGGCCGAGGATGGACGACGCCACCGGGTCGTGGTCCGGCGGCAGGCCCGGCTCCGGGCGCGGTCGCGCCAGGCCGGCCAGCAGCGTCGGCACCTCCGGGTGCCAGCGGGCGAGGTCCAGCTCGGCCAGCGTGCGCGCGGAGTCGGTCACCGCGAGGTCGAGCGCGCCCGAGGCGGCCCGGAGGGTCCCCTCCACCGGCGGTGGGGGAGGAGCGACGCCGTCCAGGGCGTACGCCGTCCACTGCAGCACCTCGGGCCCGAGCGGCGCGGGCACCAGCGCCACCCGGTCGCCGACGGCGGCCTGCCCGGCCTCCAGGGCCGCAGGCGCCAGTCCCGGGAGCGCAGGCAGCCCTCGGACGTCGCCGGGCGCCGGCAGGACCAGCCGCATGCGCCGTTCACCGAGCCCGCGGAGGGTTCTCAGCAGCTCGCCGAGGGGAACGGCGCCCTCGGTGCCCGGCAGGCCGCTGACCCGGTGGGCGAGGTCGCCGGCGACGGCATCGAGGGTCTCGTCGTAGGAGACGCGGCCGGTGAGCCAGGCGGTTGTCCACACCGCGAGGCGGCCGGCGGGGAAGTCGTGCACGGGAGCGAGGCTACGTTCGCCGGCGCGTCCGCCCTCCGCCGCAGGTGTGTCGCCAGGTCGGGCGAGAACGGTCAGACGGGGGCTCCTGTCTGCCAGACTGCGGCCATGGCTGCCTGGGTGATCTGGCTGATCGGTGCCGTCGCGCTCGCCGTCGGCGAGGTGCTGACGCTCGACCTGGTGCTGCTCATGCTCGCCGGGGGTGCGCTGGGCGGCCTCGTCGTGGCCCTGGCCGGCGGTGGCGCGGTGCTCCAGGTCGTGGCCTTCGTCGCCGTCTCCGGCCTGCTGCTCGGCGGTGTCCGCCCGCTGGCCAGGCGCCACCTGGAGAACCGGACCCCGCTGCAGCTCGACGGCGTCGACACCCTCATCGGGCGGACGGCGAAGGTCACCCGCGACGTCGACGTGTCGGGCGGGCGCATCCAGCTGGGCGCCGACGAGTGGACCGCCCGCAGCCAGCACAGCGGCGAGTCGTTCGCCGTCGGCGCCACCGTGCGGATCCTGCAGGTCGACGGGGCGACCGCGGTCGTCGGCGACGCGCTGGAGTGAACAATGCGCCGGGTTGCTGACCTGGCGGACCGGGCCGGGCAGGATCTACACCGACCCCCGAGGAAGGGAGCCTGCCGTGGAACCGGCGCTCATCGCTCTGCTCGTCGTCGCCGTCCTGGTGATCGTCCTGCTCGCCAAGAGCGTGACCATCGTGCCGCAGGCACAGGCCAAGGTCGTGGAACGGCTGGGTCGCTACAGCCGCACCCTGTCGCCCGGCCTGTCGATCCTGGTGCCCTTCATCGACCGGGTGCGCGCCACCATCGATCTCCGCGAGCAGGTCGTCTCCTTCCCGCCGCAGCCCGTCATCACCGCCGACAACCTGCAGGTCGGGATCGACACCGTCGTCTACTTCCAGGTGACCGACCCGCGCCTGGCCGTGTACGGCATCGCGAACTACATCACCGGTATGGAGCAGCTGACCACGACGACGCTGCGCAACGTCGTGGGTGGCCTGAACCTCGAAGGTGCGCTCACCGGCCGCGACGGCATCAACAGCCAGCTGCGGTCGGTGCTCGACGGCACCACCGGCCCGTGGGGCCTGCGGGTGGCACGCGTGGAGATCAAGGCGATCGACCCGCCGCTGTCGATCCAGGACTCCATGGAGAAGCAGATGCGCGCCGACCGCGACAAGCGCGCCATCATCCTCACCGCCGAGGGTCAGCGGCAGGCGGCCATCACCTCTGCCGAGGGCGAGAAGGCCGCGGCGATCCTCTCGGCGGAGGGCAAGAAGCAGGCCGCGATCCTCGAGGCGGAGGCCGAGCGGCAGAGCCGCATCCTGCGCGCCGAGGGCGAGCGGGCCGCGCTCTACCTCCAGGCCCAGGGTCAGGCGAAGTCCATCGAGACGGTCTTCCAGGCCATCCACGACGGCAAGCCCGACCAGGGGCTGCTGGCCTACCAGTACCTGCAGACGCTGCCGCAGATCGCGCAGGGCGACGCCAACAAGATGTGGATCGTCCCGAGCGAGTTCAGCAAGGCCCTCGACGGGCTGGCCAACCTGGGCGGCGCCGGTGACGGCCGTTCCTGGATGGACGTTCCGCCGTCCGCCGACGGCGGCAACGGCGCGGCGAAGGAGGGGCTGGACACCAGCAGCTGGTTCGAATCCCAGCTGCCCCGGGCCGCCGACCAGCCGGAGGCGAAGATCGAGCTGTCGAGCATCACCGACACCGCGCCGGCCGTGCCGACGCCGCCGCCGCTGTCGGAGGTGACCGCCGACGTGCGGGCGAGCGGCCCGGCCGCCGACCCCGCCGTCCGCGAGCAGTTCGGCACGAGCGACGAAGGCGACGCGCAGCCGCGAGCCTGACGTGGGAGAGGGGACCTCCGGTACCGGAAGTCCCCTCTCTCAGTCCTTGAGGAGGCCTTCGCGCAGCTTGGCCAGGGTCTGGCTGAGCAACCGGGAGACGTGCATCTGCGAGATGCCGATGTCCGCGGCGATCTGCGACTGGGTCATGTTGCCGAAGAACCGCAGGATGAGGATGCGGCGCTCGCGGGCCGGGATGGTGGCCAGCAGCGGCTGCAGCGACTCCCGGTACTCCACACCCTCCAGCGCGGCGTCCTCCTCGCCCAGCGTCGCCGCCAGGGTGGGGGAGTCGTCCTCCCCGGAGAGCCGCTCGTCCAGCGAGCTGCTGCGGTAGGCGTTGGCCACGGCCAGCCCCTCGAGCACCTCCGCGCGCGGGATGCCCAGGTGCTCGGCCAGCTCGCTGGGCGTCGGTGCCCGCCCGTTCTTCTGCGCCAGCTCGCCGACGGCCGAGTTCAGCGACAGGTGCAGCTCCTGGAGGCGGCGCGGAACACGCACCGACCAGCCCTGGTCGCGGAAGTGCCGCTTGATCTCGCCGGTGATCGTGGGCACCGCGAAGGACAGGAACTCCACGCCGCGGGTCGGGTCGAACCGGTCGATGGCGGCGATCAGGCCGAGGGTGCCGACCTGGAGCAGGTCGTCGAACGGCTCGCCGCGGTTGCTGAACCGGCGGGCGAAGTGACGGACGAGGGGCAGGTGCTCCTCGACCAGGACCTCACGGAGCCGCTCACGCCGCGGGTCGTCCTTCTCCAGCGACGCCAGTTCGGCGAACAGCGGCGCGGTGCGCTCGGCCCGGCGCCGGTTCTCCGACATGGGTACGACGTCGGGCTCCGCGGCCGGCTCGGCCACGGGGATCTCCGCCACCGCTTCCGGGGCGTCGTCGGGCGTGCGCGCGGACGGCACGGCCGGGGTCGCGTCCTCGCCCGGTCGGGCGTCCAGCGGCTCCTCGACGGAGTCGCGGGCTGCCGAGGGGGTCACCGGGCCACCGAGAGGTCCTGGTCGCTGCCCACCCCGGCCGGCCGCTGACCGGGCAGGAACTTGTCCATGGAGATGACGGCGACGGCGTGGTGGCTGCCGTCGCCCGCCGGCACCTGGGCCTGGGTGGAGCGACGGCCCTCGACGGCGTCGACCAGTGCGGCCAGCACCGCCCAGCCGAACCCGTCGACGGGGACCTCGGTGCCGTCGGCGGTGGGGACCCAGGCGTCGATGTGCAGCCCGGCGCGCGTGGTCTCGAAGACGACGGTCAGGGGAGCGTCGCCCTCCGCGATGGTGCTGAGCGTCGCGCAGGCCTCGTCGACGGCGAGCCGGAGGTCCTCGACCGCGTCCAGGTCGTAGTCCATGCGCATCGCCAGGTCACCGGCCATGGCCCGGACCGCGGGGAGCTGGGTGGCCGTGGTGGGCACGCGCAGCTCCAGCCGTTCCGGGCGCCGCGCGTCCTGCGCGAGGGTGCCCCTCGAGTCGACCATCCGTCGTCCGCTCCTTCGTTTCCGGCGCGCTCGGCCCTCGAGTCGCGGCGGTCCATCCTGTCCGGGGGCCTCACCCCGGTGGGGCGGACCGTCGTCCGGGTCACTGCACAAGGGGACTGGTTACCCGCGGGAGCCGGGCCGGGAAACGTGTCCCTTCCCAGGGGGCGACAACCCCCGGTGCGCGGTTGCCGCGCCCCGCACCCTGCGGTTCCCTGGCCCGAGATGAGCGCCAGTTCCAGCAGTCTGCCACCCATGTCCGACGACCCCCCGGACGAGGGTTCCGCGGTGCTGGTCGCAGCCCTCGACGCGGCGCCGCAGCCGATCTTCCTCCTGCGGGCCGACACCGCCGAACCCCTCTGGTTGAACGCGCGGGCCCGCGAGCTCCACGACGGCGGCGACGGTCTCCCCGAGATCGCCGGCCGGCCGGTCACCGATGCGGTCGAGGCGGCGCTGCGCAACGGCCGCGCCGAGACGGTGCTGGGGCCGCTGGGGGTGGGCGGGTCACGGACGGCGGCGACCGTGCGGCCTCTCACCGTCGGCGGCGAGCCGGCCGCGCTCGTGGTGTTGGAGCAGGTCGGCGACGACCCCGCGGACGACCTCCACCGGGCGCAGCTGGCACTGCTCCCGCCATCCCTGCCGGTGCTGCCGGACCTGCGGCTGTCGGGCAGCTACCAACGGGCCACCGATGATTCGGTCGCCGGCGGGGACTGGTACGACGCCGTCCCGCTGGGCAAGGGGCGGCTGGCCCTCGTCGTCGGCGACGCGGTGGGGCACGGCGTCGCGGCCGCCGGGGCCATGAGCCGCCTCCGCGGTGCCCTCCGCTCGACGCTGCTGCGCGACAGCGAGCCGACCGCGGTCCTCGAGACGCTGGACGCGTTCGCCGCCGACATGGAGGACGTGGAGGGCGCGTCGATCTTCTACGGCGTCCTGGACGCCGGCACCGGACGGTTGGTCTACAGCGCCGCGGGCCACCCGGCCCCGCTGGTCGTGGGCGCCGACGGCGCGATCCGGTGGCTACGCGTCGTGCCCCGTCCGCCGCTCGGCACCCTGCCCGGCACGCCGTCGACCGTGCACGAGGACGTGCTCCCGCACGGCGCCACGCTCGTGCTCTTCTCCAACGGCGCCGTCACGGGGGCCGACGAGGGACCGGCCGAGGCCCTGGACCGCCTGGGCCAGGTGTCCCGGGAGGTGCTGGGCGGGCCGGAGGACCTGGACGCGGAGACCGCCGCAGGGCTTGCCGGCGCCATCGCCGAGGGCGTTCGCCGCCCGCACGGCTGGCTCGACGACGTCGCCGTCCTGCTCGTGCACCGCCGGGCGACCACGCCGCAGGAGTTCCGGATGGACCTGACCGCGGTGCCCCAGGCGCTGCCGGGGATCCGCCGCCGCCTCAACGGCTGGCTCACCGGCGTCGGCATGGGCGAGCAGGACCGGGTGGGGGTGATGGTCGCCGTCGGTGAGGCGTGCGCGAACGCCGCCGAGCACGCCTACGCCGGTGTCGAGCCGGGGCCGATGTCGGTGACCGCCCAGGTCGACGTCGACGGCGTCCTCACCGTGACCGTGCACGACGAGGGGACCTGGCGGCCGCCGGACCGGGACCCAGGCGACCGGGGTCGCGGACTGCTGATCATGCGCCAGCTGGTGGACGGCGTGACGCTGGTGGAGGACTCCGGCACGACGGTCATCCTCAGCTTCCGGCTGCGCCAGACGCCGGACGTGGACCTGGCCCAGCCGCGCGCCGGCGAGGGTGCGGACGTGGTCGTCGACCGGGAGGGCGAACGGCCGGTCGTCCGGGCCGGCGGGGCGGTCGACAGCCTGTGCGCCGAACAGCTGCGGATCCGCATGCTGGAAGCCAGCCACGGCGGCGCGATGCCGATGGAGCTCGACCTCGACGAGGTGAGCCTGTTCAGCAGCGCCGCGGTTCGGGTGGTCCTGGCGGTGGCGCGGATCGCCCGCGACGAGGGCTGGCGGCTGGTGGTGCACGCACCTGCCGGGCGCGTGACCCGTCACGTGCTGGAGATCAGCGGCCTGGACGGCCTGGTCGACCTGCGCTGAGGGTGACCGGCGTTTGCGGAACGTCTCCGTTGCCCATCCACCGCCCGTGAGACTGCGGCGGAGCGACGTGCACGGTCCGGGCTACCGACGACGACGTGCCGGGCGCGGCTTCGCGTACTACGACGTCGACGGCACCCTCATCAAGGACGACGAGCGGCTGGACCGGATCCGGGGTCTGGCGATCCCACCGGCCTGGAAGGACGTCTGGATCTGCCCGTGGCCGAACGGGCACATCCAGGCCACCGGCCTCGACGTCGCCGGGCGCCGCCAGTACCGGTACCACGACCAGTGGCGGGTCCGGCGGGACGCGGAGAAGCACGAGCGGGTCCTGGAGATCGCCCGCCAGCTGCCCGACGTGCGGGACGCCGTGAAGGCCGGGCTGCGCACCCGTGGCCTCAACCGCGACCGCGTGCTGGCCACCGCCATCCGGCTGCTCGACCTCGGCGCCTTCCGCGTCGGCAGCGAGCAGTACGAGGAGGAGAACGGCACCTTCGGGCTGGCCACGCTCAAGCGCGCCCACGTCTCCGTGCGGGGCGAGCGCACCTTCTACTCCTACGTCGCCAAGGGTGGGATCGACCGGGAGGTCGAGATCACCGACCGGCCCACGGCCACCGTCGTCCGGCAGCTGCTGGAGCGTCCGGCGGACGCGGGGGACGAGTTGCTGGCCTACCAGACCGACGACGGCCGCTGGCACGACGTGACCAGCGGCGAGATCAACGCCTATCTGAAGGAGATCAGCGGCGCGGAGATCTCGGCCAAGGACTTCCGGACCTGGACGGCGACCGTGCTCATGGCCGCCGCGCTGGCCGAGGCGTCGCCGCCGGCGTCGAAGACCGCGCGGAAGAAGGTGGTGAGCGCCGCCTACAAGCAGGTCAGCGAGCAGCTGGGCAACACGCCCGCGGTGTGCAAGGCGAGCTACGTGGACCCGCGGGTCGTCGACCGGTACGAGCACGGCGAGACGGTGGCGCACGCCCTTCGGGAGGCCGACGAGGCCGACGCCGACCGAGACACGCAGAAGGTGCTCGAGCAGGCCGTCTGCCAGCTGCTCTCCGCCTGAACGCCTCTGGGCCCGAACGACGACGGCCCCGCTCCGGGGGGAGCGGGGCCGTCGTCGTCGTTGCCGGGCCGGAGCCCGGCGCCGTTCAGCGTGCGGGGCTGTCGGCGATCGTGAAGAGATCGATCAGACCGGTGACCTCGAGGGGTCGGGTGACGGCACGCGTCGTGGCGATGAGGCTCAGCGCGACCTCGCGGCTGCGGGCGGACTTCTGCGTCTCCACCAGCACGGCGAGACCGGCCGAGCCCAGGAACTGGACGCCCGACAGATCGATGACGAGTTCCCGCGGCGACTGCTCGAGCTGGCTGTCCAGCGTCGAACGCAGCACGGGAGCGGTGAAGGTGTCCACCTCGCCAACGACCGTGACCGTGACCGCGCCGTCCTCACCGGTGGAGGTCGACAGCGTGATCACGTCGTCGAAGGGTGCCTCGGTGTTCTCGGTCGACACGTCGGGCTGTCCCTCGGGGGGCAGGTCGGAAGTGGTCACGGACAGTGGCTCCTCTCGGCGGCACCCGGACGGCGGACCGCCCGGACAATCTACCGCTGTGCGCTCCGGGGGCACGGAGGTCCCCGGTGCGCCGGTGATCGAACGTTTTCCCGTACCTGGCCATGGGCCCTGCACGGGGCGGCTGCCTGCTGAACCGCTGACCCAACGTAGACAACCACCACCGCGCGTGCCAACTCGCCCCCCGGGAGACACCCGTCGGGGTGCCCGGAGAGCGGGTCGGGGAGGCGCGGAGCGGCGGGATCAGCCGTCGGTGAGGTGCATGGCGGACTCCTCGGGGCCCTCGCCGCCGACGGGCGCGTCTGCGGTGGCCTCGATGTCGTCCGCGGTGCGGTTGGTCCCCGAGTCGCTGAACGGCGTCGTGGAGGTGTCCTGCTCGAGCTGGGCGTCGGCCCGGTTCGGGTCCTCCGCCGGCCGCACGTCCGGGGCGTCGTCGGGGAGCTCGCGGTCCAGGCGGCCGGTCAGCGACTCGCCCTCGGACTGCTCGAACGCGGTGGTGCCGAAGTCGGCGCTGGCGCCCGCCCGTTCGCCGGGCAGCGCCTCGAACTGCGGGTCCTCAGCGGTCTCCATCGTGGGCGAGTCGTCCTGCGCGGTCTCGGGGATGCCCTCGTCCTCGGGGAAGACGTCGCGCGCGGTCTGGCCCTCGGGCTGCGTCATGCGGTGCCTCCGTCTCTGCGCGGCGTGCGCGCGGTTCGTCGTGGCGCCGTCATCGGCGCCGGAGCCGGTCGGTGGACCGGCGTCGGACCTCCGCCCTACCCGGGCGCCTGGCGGCCATGCGCCGGTGTGCCTCGCCGCACTCCAACCGTTTCGCGGCATGGGAGCCGTTCCTCGGGGTAGCGGGGAGCCATGGCTTTCGCAGACGAGGTGCAGCGGGTCGGAGCACCGATCCGGCGGTGGGCACGGACCCAGAAGCGCGAATACACGCAGGGGGAGGCCCGTCCGCTGGCCGGTGACCTCGGGGCGATGGGCGTCTACATGAGCCTGGTCGCCGGGGGCGCGGCCGCGGTGCGCGCGTCGGGCAAGCAGCTGCCCGAGCGGATCCCGTTCGGGGATGCCGCGCTGCTCACCGTCGCGACCTTCCGGCTGGCCCGCCGGATCGCCAAGGACCCGGTCACGGCCCCGGTCCGGGCACCCTTCGTGCGGTTCGAGGGGCCGTCGGGGCACGCGGAGGTCGCCGAGGAGGTGCGCGAGCACGGCGGGGTGAAGCACGCCGTGGGGGAGCTGCTGACCTGCCCGTTCTGCCTGGCCCAGTGGGTCGGCACCGCCTTCGTGTTCGGATACGTGACCGCCCCCCGGGCGACCCGGCTGGCGGCGCTCACCATGACGACCGTCGCGGGCTCCGACGTCCTGCAGTTCGTCTACGACGCCATCCAGAACGGGGCGCTGGCGCCGTCCGAGGACGAGGCGGGCGTCGAGAGCTGACCCGCGCCGCCTGTCGCCCGTAGGGGGGAGCGGGCGCGTCGTCCGGGCTGCCGCGGGTACCGCTCGGGACCTATCCTGCGATCTTGACCCGGCCTCGGGTCCTGGAGCGCCCGGCCGGCCGGGCGCGAGGGAGGAGCGGCATGCGATCGATCTGGCGCGGCGCCGTGTCGTTCGGCCTGGTCAGCATCGGCGTGAAGCTGTACTCCGCCACCGAGGACAAGGACATCCGCTTCCACCAGGTGCACGCCGCCGACGGTGGCCGCGTGAAGTACAAGCGGGTCTGCTCGATCGACGGCGAGGAGGTCGAGTACTCCGACATCGCCAAGGGCTACGAGCTGCCCAGCGGCGAGGTCGTGATCCTCACCGACGAGGACTTCGAGGAGCTGCCCCTCACCACCCGCCGGGAGATCGAGGTCCTGGAGTTCGTCGACCAGGACGAGATCGACCCGATCATGTTCGAGAAGACCTACTACCTCGAGCCCGACGGCCCGGCCGCCCGCCCCTACGTCCTGCTGCGGGACGCGCTGGAGAACGCCGGCCAGGTGGCGATCACCAAGATCGCGCTGCGCCAGCGGGAGTCGCTGGCCGCGATGCGGGTGCGCGACGGGATCCTGGTGCTGCACACCATGCGGTGGCCCGACGAGATCCGGCGTCCCGACTTCGCGTTCCTGGACGAGGACATCTCGGTGCGGCCGCAGGAGCTGAAGATGGCCGAGGCGCTCATCGGCTCGATGACCGCCGAGTTCGACCCCACCGAGTTCACCGACGACTACCGCGAGGCCATGGCGGCGCTGCTCGAGGCCAAGCAGAGCGGCGGGGAGGTGGCACAGGTCCCCGACGCGCCGGACGACGGCGCCGCCGTCGTCGACCTGATGAGCGCGCTGCGCCGCAGCGTCGAGCGGGCCCGGGGCGGTGCGGCCGACGGCGAGTCGGCTGAGGAGCCGGCAGCTGCGAAGAAGTCGGCACCGAAGAAGGCTGCCGCCGACGAGGCCCCGGCCAAGAAGCCCGCCGCCAAGAAGCCCGCCGCGAAGAAGGCCGCCCCGAAGAAGGCGGCCGCGACGACGCCGGCGACGAAGACTCCCGCCCGGGCCGCTGCCGGCGACAAGCCGCCCGCCAAGCGGGCCCGCCGCAGCGCCTGAGGTGGTCGCTCCCGAGCCGACCGACCTCCCGCTGCCGATGCTGGCGGTCGCCGGCGACCTGCCTGCCGAGGACGGCGGCTGGGGGTACGAGTTCAAGTGGGACGGCGTCCGCGCGCTCGCGGGCGTGCGCGACGGCCGGCTCACGCTGGCCTCCCGCAAGGGGGCGGACATCACCGTGCGGTACCCGGAGGTCGGGCGGCTGCCCGCGGCGCTCGCCGGTCGCGACGTCGTCGTCGACGGCGAGATCGTGATGATGGACGCCGCCGGGCGACCCGACTTCGGGGCGCTGCAGAACCGCATGCACCGCACGGGGCCCGAGGTGTCGAGGATGGCCGCGGCCGCACCGGTGACCTATCTCGTCTTCGACCTGCTCGCCCTCGACGGCGAGGACCTGCGCGCCCGCCCGTACGCCGAGCGGCGTGCGCTGCTCGACGAGCTCGCGCCCGCCGGCGGCCGCTGGGTGTTGACCCCGTGGTGGCCGGGCTCCGGCGCGGACGTGCGGGCGGCCAGCGAGGAGAACGGCCTCGAAGGCGTCGTCGCCAAACGGCTGGCGTCCCCGTACCGCGAGGGCGCCCGCAGTCCCGACTGGCGCAAGATCAAGAACTTCTTCACCCAGTCCGTCGTCGTCGGGGGCTGGCGGCCGGGGCAGGGGCGGCGCGCCGGCACGATCGGCTCGCTGCTGGTGGGGGTGCCCGACGACGAGGGGCGGTTGGTCTACGTGGGCCACGTCGGTACCGGGTTCACCGACCAGGCGCTCCGGGACCTGCAGCGGCTGCTCACCCCTCGCCGGACGCCACCCTTCGACGGCACGCTGCCGCGCGAGGTCACCCGGGACGCGCACTGGGTCGAGCCCGACCTCGTCGGCGAGGTCGCCTACGCCGTGTGGACGGCGGAGGGGCGGCTGCGGCACCCGGCCTGGCGCGGGGTGCGCGACGACCTCGAACCGGACGACGTGGTGCGCGAGTCGTGAGGCGGCGGGGAGCGTCGTGAGCCCCGCCAAGCAGCGGGTGGAGATCGCCGGGCGCCAGCTGGCGGTCTCGAACCTCGAGAAGGTGCTGTTCCCCGAGGTGGGGTTCACCAAGGCGCAGGTCATCGACTACTACGTGCGGATCGCGCCGGTCCTGCTGCCGCACGTCGCCGGCCGGCCGGTCACCTTCACCCGCTGGCCCGACGGCGTCGAGGGGCAGGCCTTCTTCGAGAAGAACAGCGCCCGGCACGCACCCGAGTGGGTGCGGTCGGTGACGATCCCGAGCCCGGGCAGCTCGAGGGGGCGGGAGACGCTCGACATGGTGCTGCTGGAGCACGTCGCCGACCTCGCGTGGGCGGCGAACCTGGCGGCCCTGGAGATCCACGTGCCGCAGTGGCAGGTCGACGACGCCGGTGCCGCGCAGCTGCCCGACCTGCTGGTCCTCGACCTCGACCCCGGGCCGGAGACCGGCATCCTGGAGTGCTGCCTCGTGGCCGAGCGGCTCGGTGCCCGGCTCGAGGCCGACGGCCTGGACCCGGTCGTGAAGACCTCGGGGTCCAAGGGGATGCAGGTCTACGCACCGATCGAGGCCGCCGACCGCGAGCACCCGAGCCGGTACGCCAGGACGCTGGCGCAAGAGCTCAGCGCGGAGACGCCGGACGACGTGGTGTGGCGGATGGAGAAGGCGCTGCGGCCGGGCAAGGTGCTCATCGACTGGAGCCAGAACAACCCGGCCAAGACGACGGTGGCGCCCTACTCACTGCGGGCGCGCGCGGGCGCCACGGTGTCCACGCCGATCGGCTGGGACGAGGTCGACGCCGTCCGCGACGGCTCGCTGGACCCGGCCGCGCTGCGCTTCACCACCGACGACGTCCTCGCGCGGGTGGAGGAGTACGGCGACCTGTTCGACGTCGCAGGCGCCCGGCGGGCTCCGCTGCCGGACCTCTGACCCCCTCCGTGATCACGGAGCGGTGACCACCGTGCGGGGTGATTCGGTGGTCACAGCTCCATGATCACCGCCGCGGGAGGTCTGGGACGATCTTGCCCATGGCTCCCGCGCAGAAGGTCCGGCCCACCGACGCCGGCAGGCTGGTCGTCCGCTGTCCCGACCGCCCCGGGATCGTCGCGGCGATCAGCGGTCTGATGGCCGAGGTCGGCGCCAACATCACCGACTCCCAGCAGCACTCGTCGGACCCGAGCGGCGGCACCTTCACCCTGCGCCTGGAGTTCGTGCTCGCCGGCCTGGCCGCGCGCCGCGAGGAGCTGGAGGGCCGGCTGCGCGGGCTGGCGGGGGAGTGGCAGCTCACCTGGCGGCTCGTGGAGGCCTCGCACCGCCCGACGGTCGCGGTCTTCGTCAGCCTCACCGACCACGTACTGCAGGAGCTCGTCTACCGGGTGCGCGCCGGTGACCTGCGGGCCGACATCGTCGCCGTCGTCTCCAACCACCCCGACCTCGAGCCGGTGGCGGCCGCGGCAGGGATCCCGTTCCACCTCGTGCCGGTGACGGCGGGGACCAAGGCGGAGGCCGAGGCGCGGGCGCTGGAGATCATCGGCGACGTGGACCTCGTCGTGCTTGCGCGCTACATGCAGATCGTGTCCCCGGAGTTCTGCGCGCGGTTCCCGGAGCGGTTGATCAACATCCACCACAGCTTCCTGCCGGCCTTCGTCGGGGCGAACCCCTACCGGGCGGCACACGATCGCGGGGTCAAGCTGATCGGCGCCACGGCCCACTACGTGACTGCCGAGCTGGACGCCGGGCCGATCATCGAGCAGGAGGTGGCGCGGGTGGACCACCGCGCGACGGTGGAGGACATGCGCCGGGTGGGCCGGTACGTCGAGCGCCAGGTGCTGGCGCAGGCGGTCACCTGGCACGTGGAGGACCGGGTGATCGTGGAGGGTCCCCGCACCATCGTCTTCGCCTGACCGCCGCTGATGATCAGGTCTCCTGATCATCCGGGGTCCTGGCTCACCACCGGTGATGAGCCAGGACCCGGAACGATCAGGTCTCCTGATCGACATGGAGCACGTCCATCCTTGTCTTGACTAGTTCAAAACAAGGCGGTTGGATGGCCAGTGATGGAGACGACCTGGGCGCACCAGCTGCGGGAGGCCGGGCTGCGCGTGACGCGGCCCCGCCTGTCGGTGCTGGGCGTCCTGGCCCAGCACCCGCACGCCGACGCCGACACCATCGTCACCGGTGCCCGTGAACAGCACCCTTCGCTGTCGCCCCAGGCCGTCTACGGAGTGCTCAAGGCGTTCGTCGCCGCGGGCATCGCGCGCCGCATCGAGCCCGCCGGCGCGCCCGCGCTGTTCGAGCTGCGGGTGGGCGACAACCACCACCACCTGGTCTGCCGCTCGTGCGGTGCCGTCGCAGACGTCGACTGCACCGTGGGCGCAGCCCCCTGTCTGACCCCGTCGGACACGGCCGGCTTCGTCATCGACGAGGCCGAAGTCGTGTTCTGGGGTCTCTGTCGGCAGTGCCATGACCGTGACCGCCAGGTCGCGGTCGGCGCCGAAGCCGTGCAATTTGAGCAGCACGAAATCCGAGGAGGAGCACGCGCATGACCGACGTCGCATCGCAGGGTCCGGCCCCGAGCGAGGCCGACCGGCCCGTTCTGACCAACCGTCAGGGCCACCCGGTCTACGACAACCAGAACCAGCGGACGGTGGGCGCCCGAGGACCGGCGACCCTGGAGAACTACCAGTTCCTCGAGAAGATCAGCCACTTCGACCGCGAGCGGATCCCCGAGCGCGTCGTGCACGCCCGCGGCATCACCGCCTTCGGCTACTTCGAGGCCGACGGCACCGTGGGCGACGAGCCGGTCAGCAAGTACACCCGCGCCAAGCTGTTCCAGGAGAAGGGCAAGCGCACCGACGTCGCGCTGCGCTTCTCCACCGTGGCCGGTGGCCGCGACTCCTCCGAGTCCGCCCGTGACCCGCGCGGTTTCGCCGTGAAGTTCTACACCGAGGACGGCAACTGGGACCTCGTCGGCAACAACCTGGGTGTCTTCTTCATCCGGGACGCCATCAAGTTCCCCGACTTCATCCACTCGCAGAAGCCGGACCCGGTCACCTTCGAGGCCAACGTCGCCGAGCGCGCGTTCGACTTCTTCAGCCAGACCCCCGAGGCCATGCACATGATCTCGCTGGTCTTCAGCCCCCGCGGCACGCCGGCTGACTACCGGCACATGCAGGGCTTCGGCGTGAACACCTACAAGTGGGTGAACGCCGACGGCGAGACCGTCCTGGTCAAGTACCACTGGTACCCCAAGGAGGGCGTGAAGTCCTGGGGTGCCGCGGACGCCTCGGCCGCGCAGGCCAAGAGCCTGGGCACCCACACCAAGGACCTGCACGACGCCATCGCCGCGGGCGACTACCCGCAGTGGGACCTCTACGTCCAGATCATGAGCGACGACGAGCACCCGGAGCTGGACTTCGACCCGCTCGACGACACCAAGACCTGGCCGCAGGAGCTCTTCCCGGTCCGCAAGGTCGGCACCATGACCCTGAACCGGATGCCGTCGGACAACTTCACCGAGAACGAGCAGATCGCGTTCGGCACCGGTGTGCTGGTGGACGGCCTGGACTTCTCCGACGACAAGATGCTCGTCGGCCGGACGTTCTCCTACTCCGACACCCAGCGCTACCGGGTGGGCCCGAACTACCTGCAGCTGCCGGTGAACGCCCCGAAGGCCCGGGTCGCCACCAACCAGCGCGACGGGCAGATGGCCTACGGCGTCGACCGTGCCGAGGGCACCAACCCGCACGTGAACTACGAGCCGTC
This sequence comes from Blastococcus atacamensis, assembly GCF_002938425.1. Taxonomy (GTDB): domain Bacteria; phylum Actinomycetota; class Actinomycetes; order Mycobacteriales; family Geodermatophilaceae; genus Blastococcus; species Blastococcus atacamensis. Next base: position 19,884 of record NZ_POQU01000013.1, read on the forward strand.
GATCCTCGGCGGCCTGCGTGAGGCCGAGTACCCGACGCACGACGAGCAGGGCCCGGTCATCACCGGCCGGCTCACCCGGAAGCGGATCCCGCGCACGAACGACTACCAGCAGGCCGGTGAGCGCTACCAGCTCTCCGAGCAGTGGGAGAAGGACGAGCTGGTCGCCAACCTCGTCGGTGCCCTGGAGCAGTGCCGCCGCGACATCCAGGAGCGGATGGTGTGGCACTTCTTCATGTGCGACGACGAGTGGGGCCAGCGCGTCGGTGACGCCCTGGGGATCACCGCGGACGACGTCCGTGGCCTGGAGCCGCTGCAGACGCAGACCCTCGACGAGGCCGAGCTGGCCCGTGCGGCCAACCTCGGCAAGAACGGTCCGCGCGACGTGACCGGCAAGGACATGACGCACTGCGTGCCGAACGAGCACGTGACCGTCAGCTGAGCAGGACCTCGGTGCTCCCCGCCACGCGCGGCGGGGTCCGCACCGGGGTGAGCGGCGGGCCGCGACCGGGACCTCCCGGTCGCGGCCCGCTGTCGTTCCGCCCAGCGGAGACAGGTTTGGGTTCCCGGAGAGAGTGGCCCTTACGGTTCGGCGGACACGTGAAGACCGACCTGAGGGGACGTTCGTGAACTCCACTTCCGCCGTCACCGGAGGCACGACCGCCCGCGCCACGCGCTGGGTGGCCCCGCTGTGCTGGATCGCCGTCCTGCTCGACGGGTTCGACCTCGTCGTCGTCGGCACCGTCGTGCCGACCCTGAGGACGCCGGAGGTCTGGGGGCTGAGCGGCAGCGGCGCGACCGCCGTCATCACCGTCGGACTCGTCGGGATGATGATCGGCGCACTGACGATCGGCACGCTCACCGACATGGTCGGACGCCGCAAGGCGCTGATCGGCGCGGTGGTCTCGTTCTCGCTGTTCACGCTGCTGTGCGCGGTCGCCCCGAACGCAACGGTGTTCGGCGTGCTGCGTTTCCTCGCCGGCCTCGGCCTGGGTGGTTGCCTGCCCACGGCGATCGCGATGGTCAACGAGTTCACCCGCGCCGGACGCAGCGGTCGCGCGACCACCACGATGATGACCGGCTACCACGTGGGCGCCGTCGCCACGGCGGCCCTGGCCATCGTGGTCATCCCCGAGCTGGGCTGGCGCTGGATGTTCGTCATCGGTGCGCTGCCGGCCCTGGTGCTGGTGCCGGTGATGCTCGCCAAGCTGCCCGAGTCGGCTGCCTTCCTCGTCGCGCACGGCCGTCGGGTCGAGGCGGAGCAGGTCGCCGCCCGCTACGGGCTCGAGCTGGAGCAGCCGGCCGCACCGGTCGCGCCGGGGGCGGGGGGGACCAGCGCCGGAGGTGCCGCCGCGACACTGCGGACCCTGTTCGCCTCGACCTACCTGCGCAACACGGTCGCGGTCGGCGGCACGTCGTTCATGGGCCTGCTGCTGGTCTACGGCCTGAACAACTGGCTGCCGACCATCATGCGCGAGGCCGGTTACGACCTGGGGGACTCGCTGGCCTTCCTGCTGGTGCTCAACGTGGGCGCCGTCGTCGGACTGCTGGTCGCCGGTACCGTCGCCGACCGGGTGGGTGCCCGCCGGGCCGGGATGGCCTGGTTCGCCGCTGGTGCGGTGTTCCTGGCGCTGCTCTCGGTCGAGCTGCCGACGGCGGGCTTGTACGCGATGTGCTTCGCCACCGGCTGCTTCGTGTTCAGCGCCCAGGTGCTGGTCTACGCGTTCACCAGCGCCCACTACCCGCCGCAGGTGCGGGCGACGGCGCTGGGCTGGTCGGCCGGCGCCGGGCGCACCGGGGCGATCGTCGGGCCGGTCATCACCGGGGCGTTGGTCACCGCCGGGATCGCCTACCCCTGGGGCTTCTACATGTTCGCCGTGGTCGGTGTGCTCGGTGCGGTCGCGCTGAGCAGTACGCGCTCCGCCGGAGCGCACCGCGATGACATCGCGGTCCTCCGGACCGCACCGCGGTCAGGAGCCGTGCCCGAGCAGGGCTGAGCCGCTGCGTCGTGCCTGCGCGGACCCCTCCGGGGCCCACTCGGCACGACCCGCCGTGCCGTCAGTCGCGCTTGCGGTCCTGGTCGGCGAGGAAGCGCTCGAACTCGGCCCCGATCTCGTCGGCGCTGGGCACCTCGCCCGCGGCGCCGAGCAGGTCGGTGCCCTCGCGGGCCGCGGTGAACGAGTCGTACTGCTGCTCCAGGGCGGCGACGACGGCGGTGTTGTCCGCCGACCGGCCGATCTGCTCGTCGATCTCGGTGCGGTGGGCGTCGGCGGCCTCGCGCAGCGAGTCGGTCGGCAGGCGCAGCCCTGTCAGCCGCTCCAGGTGCTCGATCAGGGTGAGCGAGGCGGCCGGGTAGGTGGCCTGGGCCAGGTAGTGCGGCACGTGCGCGGCCACCCCGAGCGCGTCCACGCCGACCTCGCCCATGCGCAGCTCCAGCAGGGCGGAGACGCTGCCGGGGATCTGCATCTCGCCCCAGTACACCGGATAGGGCTCGATCAGCTGACGGCGCGTGGCGTGCGCGGTGACGGTGACCGGGCGGGTGTGCGGCACCGGCATCGGGATCGCCTGCAGGGCCACCACGCTTGTGACGCCGAGCCGGTCGACCAGCGTTCCCACGGCGGCGACGAACCGCTCCCATGCGTAGTCGGGCTCCGCACCGTGCAGCAGCAGGAACGTCTCGCCGGCGTCGTCCTCCACCGCGTGGATCGCCAGTTCCGGGGCGGTGAACGACTCGTACCGGTCGCTGTTGAACGTCATGCGCGGGCGGCGGGCCCGGTAGTCCACCAGGCGGTCGACGTCGAAGCGCGCGACCATCTCGGAGGGGAGGCTGTCCAGCAGGTGAGCACCGGCGCGACTGCCCGCCGAAGCGGCGTCGAAGTCCCCGGCGAGGTCGTGCACCAACACCAGCCCGCGTCGCTCGGCCGGATCGGTGACCGCCGCCTCGCGGTCGAGGAACCGGTCTGCCGCGGGGAGCAGCTCGACGAGCTCCTCCGGGAACTGGGCCACGGTGGGACCTCCTGGGGTGGGAACGACGCGGTACTCCCGGTGCAGCGCCCGGAGGCGACCCCGGCATTCCCGTGGTCCCCCGAGGGGGCGTGGATCAGCTCTTCCGGGGCTCCGCGGGCGGCGCGACCTGCTCGCGGGTGACGGTGGTCCCGGAGTCGTCGCCCTCGACGCGCGCGCGGGTGCCGTCGTCGGCGATCTCGGGTGACTTGTCGTCGAGCTCGTCGCGGACGTACCGGTAGACGACGGCGATGAGCGCGGCGACCGGAACACCCAGGAAGGCGCCGATGATGCCGGCCAGGCTGCTGCCCGCGGTGACGGCGAGGATGACGACGGCGGCGTGCAGGTTGAACCCGCGGCCCTGGATGATCGGCTGCAGCACGTTCCCCTCGAGCTGCTGCACGATCAGCACGATGATCAGCACGATCAGCGCGGTGCCGAAGCCCTGGTCGACGAGGGCGACGAGGACGGCGAAGGCGCCGGCGACGAACGCACCGATGATGGGGATGAACGCGCCGAAGAAGGTCAGGATCGCGAGCGGCAGGATTAGGGGCACGTCGAGGATCCACAGCCCGACGCCGATGAACAAGGCGTCGACGAAGCCGACGATCGCCTGCTGGCGGATGAACTCCGACAGCGTCGCCCACGTCTTGTAGGACAGCGCCGCGACGTGGCGGGCGGCCCGGGGGCCGGTCTGGGCGGACAGCCACGGTACCCAGCGCGGGCCGTCCTTGAGGAAGAAGAAGCAGAGGATCAGGGCGAGCACCAGGTTGATCAGCCCGTTGCCGACGGCCGAGACGCCGGTCACCGCGTAGCCGGCGATGTTCTGCGCGTTGCCCTGGATGGAGTCGATGACCGAGTCGACGGCGTTGCCGACCTGGTCCTCGCCGAGGTTCAGCGGGGGCCCCTGGAACCATGCCTGGACGTCTTGCAGGCCGGCGGTGGCCTGGTCGGCCAGTTCGGTGACCTGGTTGGCGACCTGGGGGGCGATGGCGGCGATGATGCCGCCGAAGATCGCGAGGAAGCCCAGCAGGACGACGGCCGCGGCAAGTGCGGGTGGGGCGCCGTGCTTGCGCAGGAACCGCGTCGGCGGCCACAGCACGGTGGCGATGAGCAGGCCGAGCACGATCGGCAGCAGGATGACCCAGAGCTTGCCGAGGACGTACCCGAGCACGTAGACCGCCGCCAGGATGAGCAGCAGCTGCCCCGACAGGGTGGCGAGCGTCCGCAGCCCGCGCTGCACCTTGGGCCCCCGACCGTGGGTAGGTGCCGGGGAGCTGGTGACGGCCGGTGCGCCGTCGTCCTCGCGGGGTGCCGGCCGGGGGCGTGGCTCGTGCTCGCCGCGCGGAGCAGCAGACGTCCGACCGGGCAGGCGCAACCTCATGGTCAGCGATCCCATCACACATCGACACCGACGACCGGCCGAGAAACGATCATCACACCCGCGTCGTAGCGTTCGTGGCATGCCGAAGATCGCCACCGCCGACCGGGTCGACCGGGCCGAGCTCCTCGACTTCCTGCGCCCCCGGCACCGGGCCGTCCTGCTGACCCGCAGATCGGCGGGCGCGCCGCAGCTGTCCCCGGTCACCTGCGGGGTCGACGCCGAGGGGCGCGTCGTCATCTCCACCTATCCGCAGCGGGCGAAGGTGGCGAACGCGCGGCGCGAGCCGGCCGTGTCGCTGTGCGTGCTCTCCGACGAGTGGGACGGGCCCTGGGTGCAGGTGGACGGCGAGGCCGAGGTGCTCGACCTGCCGGAGGCACTGGACCCGCTGGTGGAGTACTTCCGCTCGATCAGCGGCGAGCACCCGGACTGGGACGAGTACCGGGCGGCGATGGCGAAGCAGGGCAAGTCGCTGGTGCGGATCAGCATCACCGGGTGGGGCCCCATCGCGACCGGTGGCTTCCCCGCTTCCGTGGTCGACAAGCTCTGAACCTTGCTTCAGGCAAGGAAAGGTGCCAGACTTGTCGGATGCCGTACGTGCTGACCGTCGACCAGCGGGCGAGCAGGCGCGGTCCCGACCGCGTCGGCGAGGCCCTGACCGAGTTGACCTCGGCTGTCCGCCCCGTGCTGCCCTTCGAGCGGACCGCCGGGGACGAGTTCCAGGGCGTCCTCGGCTCGCCCGAGGAAGTCGTCGACGTCGCCGTCCGGCTTGTCCGCCTCGGCGGCTGGAGCATCGGGATCGGCGCCGGCCCCGTGCAGAGCCCGCTGCCCCCCAGCACCCGGGCCGCGACCGGACCGGCCTTCCTCAGCGCCCGCCGCGCCGTGGACGCGGCCAAGCAGCGCCCGATGCGGCTCGCGGTCCGCGGCGCCGTCCCGCCCGACGCGGCGGACGCGCAAGCGGTGCTCAGCGCGCTCGCGGTGCTCGTCGGCCGGCGCAGCGACCAGGCATGGGAGGCGATCGACCTCGTCGACGGCGGCCGCACCCAGGCGGAGGCGGCAGCGGAGCTCGGCATCTCCCGGCAGGCGGTGGGGCAACGGCTCGCCGCAGCCTCCTGGGAGCTGGAGCGCGAGCTGCGACCGACCGCCGCCCGGCTCCTGGCGAGGGCGGCGGGATGACCGTCGCGGTACTCGTGCTGCAGGTCCTGGTCGCGCTGGCCGGGCTGACCCTGACCGTCCGCGGTGAACGACGGCCCGTCGTCGCCGGAGGCGCGGTGGCCCTCGTCGGCGCGCTCGTCGTCGCAGCCGCGCTCGCCTGGCTCGGGGAGGCCGGCAGCGGGGAACAGCAGGCCGCCACGCTCCTGGCCTTCCTGGCCGCGGTCACCGGCGGCGGTCCCGTGGCGACGGCGGTGCTGCACGCCGCCGATCCCGCGGCCGTCGGCGTCTCCGGCGGTCCGCAGGACCCCGACATCCTGCGCGGCGGGGCCTGGATCGGCGTCCTCGAGCGCGCCGCCGTCGCCGGGACGCTGCTGGCGGGCTGGCCCGAGGGGCTGGCCGTCGTCCTGGCGGTGAAGGGGCTCGGGCGCTTCTCGGAGCTGCGCGCCCCGGCCGCGGCCGAGCGGTTCATCGTCGGCACGCTGGCCAGCGCTCTGTGGGCCGCGGCGTGCGTGGGCGTGGCCGTCCTGCTGCGCACCTGAGCCGTCCCCCGATCGGTGGGCGTCCCCACCTGCGCGTTTCCCCGGAACGATCATGGGGCAGTGCGGGGCCCCCGTCCCGAGGAGGCCCCCGTGAGCCAGCACGACGACCTGCGCCCGCTCTCGCCGGAGGAGCTCGCCGCCGAGACCGGCGCCGCTCTGCCCGACAAGGAGGTCATCTCGCTCCTGGACCTCAACGCCGACCTCGACATCGCACTCGACGCCGCCGCGCCGATCGACCTCGCGGTCGCCGCCAACGCCAATGTCGCGGCGCCGATCGACGCCGCCGTCGGTGCCAACGTCCTCTCCGTGGACTCCTCCGCGCAGGCGCTGTCCGACCAGGGCGTGCTGATCGACCAGGGCATCACCGGCGAGGCCGTCGCCACCGCGCCCCAGGACAGCACCATCGGCCAGACCGATGACACCGTCGGTGACGCGCCCTCCCCGGCCCTGGCCGACGGCACGGCCGACGGAACCACCGAGACCGTCGGCGACCCGCTGTCGGGCGACCTGCTGAACGTGGACGTCGACCTCGCCGCCGACGTGGACCTGGCGGCGCCCGTGGCAGGGGCGGTGGCTGCCAACGCCAACGTCGCGGCTCCCATCGACGCGGCCGTCGCGGCCAACATCGGATCGGTGGGGTCCGAGGCCGTCGCAGTGGCCCAGCAGGACGCGATCATCACCCAGGACATCGACGCGAACGCCCAGGCCACGGCCGACCAGCAGTCCTCGATCCAGCAGTGACCACTCGCCGCTCCCGCACATGACCGACCACCCCACCAGGCCGATCCCCGTCTCCGTCGGCCCGGGTCCCCAGCCGGTGACCGACGCAGACGGGGAGGTCCTGGCGCGGGCGGACGGGCTGCAGCTGCTCGGCGAGGTGCCCGGCTCGGGCTACCGCCGTCCGCCGGCCCTGGCGCGCCGCGGCGACGGTCAGGTCGTCTCGCTGACCCCGCTGCTCGCCCAGGTCCTGACCGCCGTCGACGGACGGGCGACGGTCGGTGAGGTGGCCGAACGGGTCAGTGCGTCCACCGGCCGGCTCGTCCGGCCCGACGACGTCCGGCAGCTCGTGGCCGCCTCGCTGCGCCCGCTGGGCCTGCTGCGGCGCGCGGACGGCAGCGAGCCCGAGCTCCGTCGAGCCGATCCGCTCCTGGCGCTCCGGTGGCGTCGCGTCGTCACCGATCCGGCGGTCACCCGGTGGATCACCGCGCCCTTCAGCGCGCTGTTCTCCCCGCTCGTGGTCGTGCCGGTGGTCCTGGCCTTCGGTGCGGTGGCGGCCTGGGTGCTGTTCGACCAGGGCCTCGCCGCCGCGACCGCGCAGGCCTTCGCGAACCCGGCCCTGTTCCTGACCGTCGTCGTCGTGACCGTGCTGTCGGCCGGGTTCCACGAGTTCGGGCACGCCGCCGCGGCCCGGTACGGCGGAGCCAGCCCGGGGACGATGGGCTTCGGCATCTACCTGTTCTGGCCGGCCTTCTACACCGACGTCACCGACAGCTACCGCCTCGGCCGGGCCGGCCGGGTGCGGACCGACCTCGGCGGCCTGTACTTCAACGCCCTGGTCGTCCTGCTGTCCTTCGCGGTGTGGTGGGTGTCCGGCTGGCACGCCGTCCTGCTGCTGGTCGCCACGCAGGTGCTGCAGATGATCCGCCAGCTGGCGCCGCTGCTGCGCTTCGACGGCTACCACGTGCTTGCCGACCTGACGGGCGTGCCCGATCTCTACCAGCGCATGGGCCCGGTGATGTCGGGACTGCTGCCGGGACGCTGGCGGCAGCCCGAGGCGACGGCGCTGAAGACGTGGGCCCGGATCGTGATCATCGCCTGGGTGCTGCTCGTGGTCCCGCTGATGGCCGCCTCCCTCCTGCTCATGGTGCTCGCGCTGCCGAGGCTGCTGGCGACGGCGTGGGCGGCGATCGGTCGGCAGGGCGCGCTGCTCGGTTCCGCCTTCGGCGAGGGGGACGTCTTGGGCGTCCTGGCCCGGATCCTGGCGATCGTCGCCCTGCTGATCCCGCTGCTCGGCATCGGCTACGTCCTGGCCAGGACGGTGCGGCAGGTGGTAGGCGCCGTCCGGCGGCGGACCGAGGGGCGCCCGGTTCGCCGGGCCGTCGCCGTCGTCGTCGCCGCTGCGCTCGTCGCCGGGCTGGGATGGGCGTGGTGGCCGACGGGCGACCGGTACCGTCCCGTGCGCGCTTGGGAGGGCGGCACGGTCCTCGACGTCCTGCCGGCGTCGTCGCTGACCACCCTCGGCGAGGGCAGCACCGGCAGCGCCGCCACGCTGTGGCCTGCCGACGCCGGCCCGCTGCCGACCGCCGACCGGCCCGAGCTCGCGCTGGTGATGGTGCCCCGGAGCGCCACGGGGCAGGCGCCCGTCGAGGACGACGCCCCGGCGGAGGCCCCCACCTGGGTCTTCCCCTTCGACCGGCCGCTGCCGCCGGGAGAGGACGACAACCAGGCGCTGGCGGTCAACACCGAGGACGGGTCGGTGCGGTACGACGTCTCCTTCGCCCTGGTCTGGGTCGACGACGAGACGGCGGTCAACCGGAACGAGGCCTACGCCCTGGCCAGCTGCCGCGACTGCACCACCGTCGCCGTGGCGTTCCAGGTGGTCCTGCTGGTCGGCTCGGTCGACGTCGTGGTGCCGGAGAACATCGCCGCCGCGGTCAACTACACCTGCATCGAGTGCGTCACCTCCGCCCTGGCGACGCAGCTGGTGCTCAGCCTCCCGGGACCCCTCGAGGGGAGCGCCGCGCGCGAGCTCGAGTCGATCTGGGCAGAGCTGCAGGAGTTCGGGCGCACCCTCCGGGGCCTGCCGCTGGCCGAGATCCGGGGCCGGCTCGCGGACTTCGAGCAGCGCATCCTCGAGGTGGTGCAGGCGGAAGCGCGGCCCGAGGACGCCGACGCGCCCGCCGACGCCCCGCCGACGGGGACCGCGACCCCCACCGGGCCGGCGCCCGGCACCGGCACCGGAGGGGCGACGACCGACGACGAGGCCGGCGCCGACGACGACGGCGCGCCGTCGACCGGGACCGGGGCGCCGGAGGAGGGCGACCCCGCGACGCCGACGACCACGGGGGTCGGCAGCGGGACGTCGGGAGCGACCGCGACGACCGCGCCCGAGGAGAGCCCCGCGGACACGACGGCGCCCGCGAGCCCCACCGGCTGACCGGCGACCAGCGAGCCGGGCGCCCGCACGGAACAATGGCCACGACCCCCGTCGTCCCTCCTGGAGGCCCCGTGCCCGACTCGCCCGCCACCGGCGCTGTCCGCAATCCCGAGCTGCTGACCATCTACTGCAACGACCACCTGGCCGCGGCCACTGGGGGCATCGAGCTGGTGAGCCGCATGATCGGGCGCCACCGCGGCACCCGGCACGAGGGCCCGTTGGAGAGCCTGCTCGACGAGTTGCGCGAGGAGCGGGCCGCCCTGCGGGCGACCATGGGCGCTCTCGGACTGCCGGTGCGCCAGTACAAGCTGGCGGCCACGTGGATCGCGGAGAAGCTCAGCCGGGGCAAGCTCAACGGCCGGTTGTTCTCCCGGTCGCCGCTCAGCGACCTGGTGGAGTTCGAGTTCATCGCCACCGCCGTCCTGGCCAAGCGGGCCGGCTTCGAGACCCTCCGTGCCCTCGGCGAGTCCGACTCCCGCATCGACTCCACCCTGTTCGAGCGGCTCATCGACCAGGCCGACGGTCAGCACGCCTGGCTGGCCGAGGCCCGTCGCGACGTCGCCGCCCAGGTGTTCGGCGGGCGCGCCGAGGCCGCCAGCGACGCCGCCGACACCTGAGCCGAGAGATCTCGTCCATGTGCCACAGCCATGACAGCCGACCGCCCGCACCGCCGCGCAGCGGAACGGTGGCCTCCACCGCGTCCTCGACGCTCACCGCGGCCGACGGCACCCGGTTCACCGTGAGCACCGCCCTGCCCGCCGAGCCGGCCCGGACCGGCGTGGTGATCCTCCCGGACATCCGAGGCCTGCACCCCTACTACGTGGCGCTGGCCGAGCGATTCGCCGAGGCCGGCGTCGCGGCGGTGGCCATCGACTGGTTCGGCCGCACCGCCGGGGTCTGCGAGGAGGGGACCCGGGGGGAGGACTTCGACTGGCAGCAGCACATCCCGCGCACGACCCCCGAGGGGATCGACGCCGACGTCACCGCCGCGATCGCCGCGCTGCGGGCGCAGGCAGGGGAGGACCTGCCCGTGGTGACCGTCGGCTTCTGCTTCGGCGGCAGCCACTCGTGGCGGCTGGCCGGCGGGGACCTGGACCTCGCCGGTTGTGCCGGCTTCTACGGGCGCCCCTCCCTCGTGGGTGACTCGGCCGACCGGGCGCACCTGCCGACGGTGATGCTGATCGCCGGCTCGGACACCGCGACGCCGGTCGAGGAGCAGCAGGCCCTCGCCGAGCGGATGCGTGCTGCGGGGGCCGACGTCGACGCGGTCGTCTACGACGGCGCCCCGCACTCCTTCTTCGACCGCTCCTACGGCGACTGGGCCGACGCCTGCCGCGACGCCTGGGAGCACGTGCTGGCGCTCACCGACCGGGTGGCCCGGCCCTGAGCCGGTCCGACCCCGCCTGGGGGCCGCTGGCCGGGACCGCCGCGCAGGTGCGGCGCGCCACGGCGGACGACCTCCCGGCCCTGGTGGCGCTGCTGGCCGACGACCCGCTCGGGCGGGCCCGCGAGCGGCCGTCGGAACCGTCGGTCTACCGGGCGGCGTTCGACCGCGTCGACGACGACCCGGCGCACACGCTGGTCGTGGCCGTCTCCGCCGGGGAGGTCGTGGGCACCCTGCAGCTGTCCGTGCTGCCCGGGCTGTCCCGGAGGGGGGCGCTGCGCGGCCTGGTCGAGGCGGTGCGGGTGCGCTCCGACCAGCGGGGCGCGGGCCTCGGCGGTGCGCTCGTCCGCTGGGCGCTGGAGGAATCGCGCCGGCAGGGGTGCGCGCTCGTGCAGCTCACGACCGACCTGACCCGCACCGACGCGCACCGGTTCTACGAGCGGCTGGGCTTCGTCCACTCGCACGCCGGCTACAAGATCACGCTCTGAGGGCGGTGGCTCCGGGCGTCTCCTAGGCTGGGGGCGTGAGTGGCCAGCCGATCGATCCCGACGTCATCGAACTCGCCGGGCGGCTCTTCGACCTCGCCCGCGGCGGCTACACCGAGGAGCTCTCGGCCTACCTCGACGCCGGCGTGCCGGCCAACCTGACCAACGACAAGGGCGACACCCTGCTCATCCTCGCCGCCTACCACGGCCACCCGGAGACGGTGGCCGCGCTGCTGGCGCACGGCGCCGATCACGGCCGGGCGAACGACCGCGGCCAGACGGCGCTGGCGGCGGCGGTCTTCAAGCAGTCGGCGGAGACGGTGCAGGCGCTGGTCGCCGCGGGCGCCGACCCGGACGCCGGTGGTCCGAGCGCCCGGGAGATGGCCACCTTCTTCGACCTCCCGGCGATGGCTGCGCTGCTGGACGGTCCGGCCTAGCGTCGCGTCCGTCGCCGCGAGGCGATCTGGGGGAGGATCGGCGCACCGAGGGGGGAGGGGCGGCATGGCAGCAGCACGCGACCTACCGACCGGGGGGCCGCGCGCGCTGGCGGTCTCCGAGGTCGAGCAGGACGACGTCGTGCCCGAGGACGCCGTGCCGGCCCCCGACCCGACCGCCGCCCAGGTCGCTCCGCCCGGCCTGCCGCGGTGGCTGCTCCTGGTGGGCGGTGTCGCCGCGGCGGCGATCGCGGTGGCCGGCCTGCAGGCGGTGGCCTGGCTGGTCGCGCCGGTGTTCATGGCGTTGGTCGTCGTCATCGCGCTGGCGCCGGTGCAGAGCTGGCTCCGCAGGATCGGGGCACCCCGCTGGGTCGCGACGACGGTGCTGCTCCTGCTCGTCTGGGCGGTGCTGCTGGGGTTCGTCGCCCTGCTCGTGGTCTCCGTCGCGCAGTTCGCCGCTCTGCTGCCCGACTACGCCGACCAGGCGCAGAAGCTCATCAACGACGTGGTCGCGGACCTGAACAACCGCGGCATCGTCTCGGGCCAGGTGTCGGACCTCGTGCGCCAGATCGACTACAGCTCCCTGGTCGGCCTGGCCACCGACCTGCTGTCCCGGCTGACCAGTGCGGCCTCGACCCTGGTGCTGCTGCTGTCGGCCCTGGTCTTCATGGCCATCGAGTCCGGCGGCTTCAGCCGGCGCATGGCGCTCGTCGCCGCCGAGCGCCCGCACCTGCCGGTGGCGCTGACCCTGTTCACCCGCGGCACCCGCAGCTACCTCCTGGTCAGCACCGTCTTCGGTGCGATCGTGGCCGTCGGCGACACCATCGCGCTCATGTGGCTCGACGTGCCCGCGGCCCCGCTGTGGGGGCTGCTGGCCTTCATCACCAACTACGTGCCGAACATCGGGTTCGTCCTGGGTGTCGCGCCGCCGGCGGTGCTGGGCCTGCTCTCGGGCGGCTGGGGCGAGTTAGTCGCGATCCTCATCGTCTACTCGCTGCTGAACTTCGTCGTCCAGACGCTCATCCAGCCCCGTTTCGTGGGCGACTCCGTCGGCCTGTCCATGACCGTCACCTTCGTCGCGCTGCTGTTCTGGAGCTGGGTGCTCGGCGCGCTCGGTGCGTTGCTGGCCATCCCGCTGACGCTGCTGGTCAAGGCGCTCCTCGTGGACGTCGACCCGCGCGGCCACTGGCTCGACGCGCTGCTGCGGGAGGAACCGCGGGCGCCCCGCACCATGCGCGCCCGCCGCCGGATGGCGGCACGGCACGCGACGCTGGCCTCGATGCGCCGGCTGCACCACCACCCGCACCGCAGGTCGGCCGCCGGGGCTCCCGAGGTCGAACCGGCCGACGACGTCACCGCCGGGACCGGAGAGGTCGCCGCGACCGTTGACGCGGCGGACAGGGCCTGACCGCACCGGCCGGTCAGGAGCTCGTCGTCATGGTCGGCCTCCAGGGCGCCGGCAAGAGCACCTGGGTCGCCCGGCACCTGACCGGCACGCACGTCGTGGTCAGCAAGGACCACTGGCCGCGTGCCCGGCGCCGCGAGGTGCGGCAGCAGCGGCTCGTGGCGGAGCTGCTCGCGGCCGGGCGCAGCGTCGTGGTCGACAACACCAACCCCTCGCCGGCGGAGCGGGCGCCGCTGGTCGCCGCGGCCCGTGCGGCCGGCGTCCCGGTCCGGGCGGTCTGGCTGGACACCCCTCCCGAGCTGAGCCTCGCCCGGAACGAGGCCCGCGCGGAACCGGAGCGGGTGCCGCCGGTCGGGGTCCTCGCCACCCGGGCGAGGTTCGTGCCGCCGTCGGCCGAGGAGGGGTTCGACCGGGTCGACGTCGTCCGGTAGCCCCGCCGTCCGACCTTGTGACGGGTGCCGCAACCGGCGGCCGTAACGTGTCGGGCGCAGCTCGCCGCGCACCGGGCCTCCTGGTGACCGACGGCATCCGACCTGAAGGGAACTCTCATGAGCGAGGCAGGCACCACGGGGGCACCGTCCCGCGTGGCCATCGTGACCGGCGCGGCCCGGGGCATCGGCGCGGCGACCGCCGTCCGGCTGGCCCAGGACGGCTTCGCCGTCGCCGTGCTCGACCTGGACGAGGGCGCCGCCAAGGCCACCGTCGAGGCGATCGAGTCCGCGGGCGGCAAGGCGCTGGCCGTCGGCGCCGACGTCAGCGACTCCGCCGCGGTCGAGGCCGCCGTCGAGCGCATCGCCACCGAGCTGGGTGCGCCCACCGTGCTGGTGAACAACGCCGGGGTGCTCCGGGACAACATGCTGTTCAAGATGAGCGACTCCGACTGGGACATCGTCATGAACGTGCACCTCCGCGGTGCCTTCCTCATGACCCGCGCCGCCCAGAAGCACATGATCGACCAGAAGTGGGGTCGCATCGTGAACCTGTCGAGCACCTCGGCGCTGGGCAACCGCGGCCAGGCGAACTATTCCACCGCCAAGGCCGGTCTGCAGGGCTTCACCAAGACCCTCGCCATCGAGCTCGGCAAGTTCGGCGTCACCGCCAACGCCATCGCGCCCGGCTTCATCCAGACCGAGATGACCAAGGCGACCGCCGACCGCATGGGCGTCCCCTTCGACGATTTCATCAAGGGCGCCGCCTCGATGATCCCGGTCGCCCGCGTCGGCCAGCCCGAGGACATCGCGCACCTGGTGTCGTTCTTCGTCAGCGAGGGCGCGGGCTTCGTGTCCGGCCAGGTCGTCTACGCCGCCGGCGGTCCCAAGGCCTGAAAGGACCCCTGTGCCCCCCGCCGCTCGCGAGCTCGCGGTGGGGCCCTGCACAGGGGCCGTTCCATCACCTCGCCAGGGGCCGGGCAGCCGCACGGTTGCCCGGCCCCGAGCCTTGTCCCGGAGGTCCCGTGTCCGAGCAGCCCGTCCTCGTCGAGCGCCGCGGTGCGGTGCAGATCGTCACCATCAACCGCCCGAAGGCGAGGAACGCCCTGGACGCCGCGGTCGCCCGCGAGGTCGCCGCCGCCGTCGACGAGCTGGACGCCTCCGACGAGCTGCGGGCCGGGGTGCTGACCGGGGCCGGCGGCTTCTTCTCCGCGGGCATGGACCTCAAGGCCTTCCTGCGCGGTGAGACCCCCGCCATCGAGGGCCGTGGGCTCTGCGGCATCACCCGCACCCCGCCGCGCAAGCCGCTGGTCGCCGCGGTCGAGGGCGGGGCGCTGGCCGGCGGCTTCGAGCTCGTGCTGGCCTGTGACCTGGTGGTCGCCGGCCGCGGGGCCCGGTTCGGCGTCCCCGAGGTGAAGCGCTCGCTCGTGGCGGCCGGCGGAGCCGCGCTGCTGCTGCCGCAGCGGATGCCGCGCGCGGTGGCGCTGGAGCTTCTGCTCACCGGCGACCCGATCGACGCCGAGCGGGCCGCGGCGGTCGGCCTGGTGAACCAGCTGGTCGACGACGGCGCGGCGGTGGACGCCGCCGTCGCGCTGGCCGAGCGGATCGCGGCGAACGGGCCCCTGGCGGTCGCGGCGACCAAGCAGGTGGTGATCTCGGCACCCACCTGGTCACCGGAGGAGTCGTGGGACCGCCAGGAGGAGATCGTCCGGCCGGTGTTCGCCTCCGAGGACGCACGCGAAGGGTCCACCGCGTTCGCCGAGCGCCGCGATCCCGTCTGGCGGGGCCGTTGACGCGGTGACGCGTTGCACACTGAGCAAGAATGCACAGTGTGCAAGAACGGTGGTTGACTGGTCCGGTGACCGAACCGGGCCTGCGCGAGCGCAAGAAGCGCGACACCCGTGCCGCTCTGGCACGGGCCACGCTCGAGCTCGCGATCGAGCACGGCTTCGCCGCGGTGACCGTCGAGCAGGTCGCCGCGCGGGCAGGCGTCTCCTACCGGACGTTCTTCAACTACTTCTCCGGCAAGGAGGAGGCGCTGCTCCGACCGGAGGAGGAGCACCCTGCCTTCGGCCCGCGGCTGCGCGCCCAGGACGGCGCACTGCCACCGCTCGAGGCGTCCCGCCGGGCCCTGCGCGAGCAATTGTCAGCGCTCGACGACGACGAGGCGGGCTGGCGCCAGCGGCTGACCGTGATCGCCGCCGCCCCCGAGCTGCTGCCCAGGCTCATGGAACTGGGCGCCGCGAGCGAGCGGGACATGGCCGAGGCGGTGGCCGAGCGCACCGGGCTGGACGCCGACCGCGATCTGTACCCGGCGCTGCTCGCCGCGGTGCTCGGCGGCGCCATGCGGATCAGCCTGACCCGATGGCACGCCACGGGGGAGGCCCGCCCGCTGGCCGCCCTGTTCGACGAGGCCGTCGACGTGCTGGCCGCCGGCCTGCCGGCGCCCACGTCCTGATCCCCTCGGCGGCCGATCGCCGTCCGGGAAACGAAGAACTCCGAGGAGAACCGTGTCCACGTCCGTCCAAACCGCTGCCGCGGCGACCCCACCCGGTGGGGAGCCCGCGGTGGCTGCGCCGATGACGCGCAAGGAGGTGCTCCAGGCACTCTCCGGGCTCTTCATGGGCATGTTCGTGGCCATCCTGGCCGCGACCATCGTGTCGAACGCCCTCCCGGTGATCATCCCCGAGATCGGCGGCAGCCAGTCGGTCTACACCTGGGTGGTCACCGCCGAGCTGCTGGCGATGACCGCCACCGTCCCGCTCTGGGGCAAGCTGGCCGACCTCTTCAGCCAGAAGCTGCTGCTGCAGGCGTCCTTCGGGCTGTTCGTCGTGGGCTCGCTGCTCGCCGGCTTCTCGCAGGACACCACGATGCTGATCGTGGCCCGCGCGCTGCAGGGCATGGGCGCCGGCGGCCTGACCGCCCTGGTGCAGATCGTGATGGCGGCGATGATCCCGCCGCGCGAGCTCGGCCGCTACGCCGGCTTCTTCGGCGCCATCTTCGCCGTCGCCACCGTGGGTGGGCCGCTGATCGGCGGCGTCATCGTCGACACCGACTGGCTGGGCTGGCGGTTCTGCTTCCTGCTGGGCGTGCCCTTCACCCTCCTGGCGATGGTCCTGGTGCAGCGGACGCTGAAGCTGCCGGCCGTGCCGCGTCGCGCGGTCGCCATCGACTGGTGGGGCGCGCTCCTGATCACCTCGGGCGTCAGCCTGCTGCTGGTCTGGATCACCTTCGCCGGTGACCGCTACGACTGGCTGTCCACGGAGACCGCGCTCATGCTCGGCGGCACCGTCCTGCTGCTCGGCCTGGCCGTGCTCGTCGAGTCGAAGGTCGCCGACCCGGTCATCCCGCTGGACATCTTCCGCAGCCGGACGGTCTCCCTGGCCGTTCTCGCCAGCGCCCTCGTCGGTGTCGCGATGTTCGGCGGCACCGTGTTCCTCGCGCAGTACCTGCAGGTCTCCCTCGGCTACTCGCCGACCGAGTCCGGTCTGCTGACCCTGCCGCTGGTCGGCGGTCTCCTGGTCTCCTCCACCGTCGCCGGTGCGATGATCACCAGGACCGGCCGCTGGAAGGGCTGGCTGGTCGGCGGCGCGGTCCTGATGACGATCGGGTTCGGACTGTTCTCGACCCTCGACGCGCAGACCTCGCCGTGGGTGCTCGGTCTGTTCATGGTCGTGCTCGGCGCCGGGGTCGGCGCGCTGATGCAGAATCTGGTGCTCGCGGCCCAGAACGACGTCCCGGCGCACGAGCTGGGCGCGGCCACCTCGGTGGTGTCGTTCTTCCGGAGCCTGGGCGGCACGATCGGCGTCAGCGTCCTCGGCGCCCTCCTGGCCACCCGGGTCGCCGACGACCTCAGCGTGCTGGGCACAGCTGAGGGCGCCGGCCAGGCAGCGACGCCGGACATGTCGCTGCTGCCGGCCCCGGTGCGGGAACTGGTGCAGAACGCCTACGCGGACGCGACGGCGGAGCTGTTCCTCATCGCCACCCCGCTGGCGGCGCTCGCCGTCGTGGTCGTCTCCTTCATCAGGGAGAAGGCGCTCAAGACGACGTCGGGCGCTCAGCGCTTGGCGGAGGAGCAGGGCACCGCAGGGATGCCCCTGCACTGACCTGCAGCGGCATAGAGGGGCCACGACCGGCGTTCTCCCGGTCGTGGCCCCTTCCCCTTTCCGCCTGCTCGTCCTCGGCGACTCGATCGCACACGGCACCGGCGCGGCACGGGTCGAGGACACCATCGGACGCCGGCTCGCCGCCGAGCTCACCGCGGACGGGTTCGACGTGGACCTTCACGTGTTCGCCGTGCCCGGCGCCGTCTCGGCCGACCTCGCCGCACAGGTGCGCCGCGGGCTGCCGCTGGGGCCCGACCTCACGCTGATCGTCATCGGCGCCAATGACCTGGCCCGCTTCGTGCCGGCCCAGCAGGCCACCGCTGCCCTGGGAGCCGCGGTCACCGCGCTGCGTGCCGCCGGCAGCGCCGTCGTCGTCGTGCCGGCACCGGACATGTCGATGGTGCCGTTCGTCCCGCCGGCGCTCCGCCCGCTCGTGCGCGGGGCCTGCGCTGTCCTGCAGAGCGGCCAGACACGGGTGGCCGAGGGTGCCGGAGCCGACGTGGCGCCGGTCGTCGCCGACCTGGCCGCGGCCTTCGTCGCGGACCCGGCGCTGTTCTCCGCCGACCGCTTCCACCCGTCGTCGGCCGGCTACGCCCGGATCGCCCAGGTGCTGGCCCCGCACGTCCTCGCCGCGGCCCGGGCGCGCCGGGACGAGAGCGCCGCCTGACCCTCGACCTGAGGGTGAGACCCGGTCTCAGGTGGGCTGGAGTGCCCGCCCGGGCAGCGCGACGACATCGGCGAACCGGGTGAGCACCGGTCCGGCGACCGCGAGGACCAGCACGTAGCCGGTGGCGATCGGCCCGACGTCGGCCAGCCCCGCTGTCACCGCCAGCCCGGCGATCACGATGGAGAACTCGCCACGGGCCACGAGCGCGGTGCCGGCCCGCAGCCGCCCGGGCACGCCGACGCCGTCGCGGCGGGCGGCGAACCAGCCGGTGCCCATCTTGGTGGCGGTGGTGACGGCGGCCAGGGCGAGCGCGGCGGGCAGGACCGGCACGATCGCGCCGGGATCGGTGGCGAAGCCGAAGGCGACGAAGAAGAGGGCGGCGAACAGGTCCCGCAACGGTGCCAGGAGAGCACGGGCGCGCTCGGCGAACGAGGCCGGCAGCGCCAGCCCGACCAGGAACGCGCCGACCGCCGCCGAGGCGCCCATCGCCTGCGCGCCGCCGGCGACCAGGAGGGTCAGACCGACCAGTCGCAGCAGCACCTGCTCGTCGTCGTCGGAGCTGAGCATCCGGCCGAGCCGGGGGCCGTGCCGCTGCGCGGCCATCAGGACCAGGGCCACCGCCCCGACGGCGAGCCCGACGGCGCCGATGGCCGCGACCGGCCCCTGGCCGGCGAGGGCGACCACCAGGAGGGGCAGGAACAGTGCCATCGCGAGGTCCTCGAGCACGAGGACGGCGAGCACGGCCGGCGTCTCGCGGTTGGCCAGTCGGCCGAGGTCGCCGAGCAGCCGGGCCACGATCCCCGAGGAGGAGATCCAGGTGACGCCGGCCAGCGCCAGGGCGCCCTGCCACGGAAGGCCGAGGAGCAGGCCGGCGACGAAGCCCGGCGGGGCGTTCAGCACCAGGTCGACGACGCCGGAGGGGGCGTGCCGGCGGAAGGAGCTGAACAGCTCGGTGGCGGAGAACTCCAGGCCGAGGGTGAGCAGCAGGAGCACGACACCGATCTCGGCCGCGGCGGTGAGGAACGGCTCGGCGGTGCTGAGCGGCACCAGGCCGCCGTTGCCCACGGCCAGGGCGGCGAGCAGCACGAAGGGGATGGGGGAGAGACCCAGGCGGCGGGCCAGCACGCCCAGCACCGACAGCCCGGCGAAGAGGAGACCCAGCTCGACCAGCAGCGCGGCGACGTGGTCCACGCGGGGCTACTCCCGGCCGGACAGCCGGCGCTCGAGGTGTGCGAGCCCGGTGCCGGATCCGATCACCACGAGGACGTCGCCACCGCGCAGGACGTCGTCCGGCCCGGGGGAGGGGACGACGTCGGCGCCGCGGACCAGCGCCACGATCGAGCAGCCGGTGAGGGTACGGGCGCGGGTGTCGCCGAGCGGCCGGCCGTCGAACGGCGAGCCCGGCGCGATCCCCAACCGGGCCGATTCCAGGCCGGGGACCTCGCGGGACAGGTCGGCGAAGCGCTGCGTCAGCCGCGGGGCCCCCAGCACCTCGGCGACGGCGTCGGCCTCGTCGGGGCTGAGCCGGAACATGCCCAGGGCCCGATCGGGGTCGCGCCGGTCGTAGACGGCGATCTCCGCCCCGCCCTCCCGCTGCACGACGATGCCCAGGACCTGTCCCGAGCTGCACCGCATCTCGTAGCGGACGCCGACACCGGGCAGCAGGGTCTCCTCGAGGTCCACGACGGCATCGTCGCAGACGGCTGTCAGCCCAGCCGGTCGGCCAGCAGCTCGGCGAGGTGCTGGCCGCGCCGGCCCGCGAGCTGGTCGAGCTGGGTGCGGCAGGAGAACCCGTCGGCCAGCACGACGGCGTCGTCCGGGAGGTCCCGGACGGCGGGCAGCAGCTGCTGCTCGGCGATCGTCACCGACACGTCGTGGTGCCCCTTCTCCACACCCCAGTTCCCGGCCAGGCCACAGCAGCCGCCCAGCCGGGTCACCTCCGCCCCGGCCTTCTGCAGCAGGGCGGCGTCGGCCGACCAGCCGAGCACCGAGGCGTGGTGGCAGTGCGGCTGCGCGACGATCTCCAGCCCGGCCAGCGACGGCGGCTCCCAGCCGGGGGTGTCCGCGAGCAGCTCGGCCAGCGTGCGGGTGCCCCGGGCGACCCGCTCGGCGGCGTCCCCGCCCACGAGTTCGAGGGACTCCCCGCGCAGGGCCGCGGTGCACGACGGCTCCACCCCCACGATCGGGATGCCGGCGTCGGCCAGCGGCGCGAGGGCGTCGACGGTCGACGAGAGGATCGCGCGCGCCTTGTCCAGCTGACCCGTGGTGATCCAGGTCAGGCCGCAGCAGGTGTCGGCACCGGGGACCTGAACCTCGTACCCGGCGGACTCCAGCACCCGGGCCACGGCGTGCGCGACCTCGGGGGCGAAGTGGTCGGTGAACGAGTCGACCCACAACGCAACTGCTCGCCCGCCCACCCCGGCACCACCCGGCGCCGGCGCCGTGCGTGACGCCCACTCCTGGCGGAACGTGCGGCGGGCGAAGGGCGGCACGTCGCGGCGCTGGTCCATGCCCGCGCCCCACTTCGCCACCCGCCCGCCGAGCCGCGAGGACAGCACCGCGTTGACCACCCGGGGCATGCGGGCGGCGACATCGGCCCAGAAGGGCAGGCGCCCCAGCGTGTAGTGGGACAGCGGGCGCAGCCGGCGGCGGTAGGACTGGTGCAGCACCTCGGCCTTGTAGGAGGCCATGTCCACGCCGGTGGGGCAGTCACGGGAGCAGCCCTTGCAGGACAGGCACAGGTCGAGGGCGTCGTGCACCTCGGGCGAGCGCCAGTCCGTCACAGGTCCGCCCGGGGCGAGCATCTCCTGCAGCACCCGGGCGCGGCCACGGGTGGTGTCCTTCTCGTTCCGGGTGGCCGGCCAGGACGGGCACATGACGCCGCCGGAGGACTGCAGGTCCGCCCGGCACTTGCCGACGCCGGTGCACCGGTGCACGGCCGCCGAGAAGTCGCCGCCGTCGTGCCGGTAGGCCAGCGCCAGGTTCTCGCGCCGGTGGGAAGCCTGGGCCATGCGGATGTCGTCGTCCACCGGCACCGGGCGCACCAGGACGCCGGGGTTGAGCACGTCGTCGGGGTCGAACACCGCCTTGACCCGCTCGAAGAGGGAGATGGCGGCGGGGGAGTACATCAGCGGGAGCAGCTCGCTGCGGGCCCGGCCGTCGCCGTGCTCACCGGAGAGGGATCCGCCGTAGCCGGCGACGAGGCGGGCGGCGTCCTGCACGAACGCGCGGTAGCGGCCGCGTCCGGCGTCCGGGCCGGCGCCCAGCGGGAAGTCGATCCGGCCGTGCACGCACCCGTCGCCGAAGTGGCCGTACGGGACGCACTGGAGGCCGTGCTGGTCCAGCAGGACGTCGAACTCGCGCAGGTAGGCGCCCAGCTGCTCGACCGGGACGGCGGCGTCCTCCCAGCCGGCGTGCGCGGGGGCGCCGTCGGAGGTGCGGTTGGCCAGGCCGGCGCCGTCCTCGCGGATCCGCCAGATCGCCGCGGCGTGCGCAGGGTCGGTGATCACCAGGGAGTCGACGGCGCCGGCGTCGGTGAGCACGCCGCGCGCCTTGGCCTCGACCTCGGCGACGCTCTCGCCGGTCAGCTCCACGATCAACCAGCCCGCGCCGCGGGGCAGCTCGGGGACCACGGCGGCCGGCACGTCCCGCAGCCGCTGCACGATCCGCTCGTCGAGCCCCTCGACCGCCGTCGGCTCGTGGGGGAGCAGGCCGGGTGTGGCGTCGGCGGCCTCGGCCATCGAGGGGTAGCCGAGCACCACCAGTCCGCGGACCGGGGCGTCGGTGACCAGACGGACCGTCGCGCCGAGGACGAGGGCCAGCGTGCCCTCGCTGCCGACCAGTGCGCGGGCGACGTCGAAGCCGCGCTCGGGCAGCAGGTGCTCCAGCGAGTAGCCCGACACCTGCCGGCCGAAGCGGCCGAGCTCGGTGCGGATGGTGCCGAGGTCGCCGGCCACGAGGCGGTGCAGGTCGGCGAGCACGCCGTCGACGGGGACGGTGCCGGGGCCGACCGTCAGGCGCTCGCCGGTGCCGGTGACCACGTCGAGGGCGACCACGTTGTCACTGGTGCGGCCGTAGCCCAGCGCCCGCGAGCCGCAGGCGTTGTTGCCGATCATCCCGCCGACGGTGCACCGGTTGTGGGTGCTCGGATCGGGCCCGAAGCGCAGCCCGTGCGGGCGGGCCGCCGTCTGCAGGGCCGACTGCACGACGCCGGGGTCGATGGTCGCCGTCCGGGCCTCGGCGTCGATCGCGTGCACCCGGGCGAGGTGCCGGCTGGTGTCGAGCACCACGCCGGTGCCCACGGCGTTGCCGGCGATGGACGTGCCCGCGCCGCGGGCGGTGAGCGGCACGCCCAGGCGACGGCACACGTCGAGCGCGGCGACGATCTCGTCGGCCGAGCGCGGCCGGACCACCGCGCGGGGCAGCACCCGGTACAGCGACCCGTCCGAGGAGTACAGCGCGCGGGCCAGGCCCGAGTCGTCGACGTCGGAGATCCCCGCCCTCCGGAGCTCGTCGACGACGGCGCGCCCGGCGTCCGCCGAGTCGGTCGAGGGAGGGGCGGCGGGTGCGCTCATGCCGTCGAGTCTCGTACGCGCCTCCGGAGCGGGTGCACCCGGACCCCGGAGACACGTGTGGCCGGGCACCGCGGTGCCCGGCCACACCCGCTGGACGCGGGGGGATCACTCCGTCGGCGGCTCGTCCTTGCCCTCTTCCTCGAGCCGGTCGGCCTCCTCCTTGGTCGTGTGGACCGCGCCGTCGGCGTGCTCCGGCGGGCCGTAGACCGTGTAGAGGATGAGCGGGTTCTGCCCGGTGTTCAGGAAGTTGTGCTTCGACCCGGCCGGGACGACGACCAGGTCGCCCTGGGCCACGCTCTTCTCCGAGCCGGAGACGACGGCCTTACCGGTCCCGCTCACGAACGTGAGGATCTGGTCGATGTCCTCGTGGACCTCCTCGCCGATCTCACCGCCCGGCGGGATGGTCATGATGACCAGCTGCGTCTTCTTGCCGGTCCAGAGCACGCGACGGAAGTCGGGGCTCTTCTCGGCTTCGGTCGCGATCGTGTAGTGGATGACGGACGCCATGAACAGGCGCTCCTCTCGTCTCGGGGCCGAGGATGCCGTCCGGTCGCCGGAGCCGGCCCGGACGGACGACGCCGCTGCTCCTGCCCTGACGGGGGGCGGAGTAGTCCTCCGGGAGGCGTTGTTGATCACGGGCCGGTCGCCGGCACCATCTCGTCGGCGGTCATCGCGGGCACCGCGCGGACGCGTCGCGACCGCAGCAGACCGGTCGCGACCAGGGCAGCGGCGGTGATCAGCGCCGTTCCACCCAGGGAGAGCAGGGACAACCGGCCGGTGACGGCGAGCGCCTGCACCACCACGGCCTCCACGCCGGCCGCGGTCCAGACGGCGGCCGTCGCCAGGCGGTCGGAGGTGGCGATGCCGGAGTAGAGCATCAGCTGGGCCAGGGCCAGGAGCGTGCCGAGGGCGGCGAAGATCCAGGTGGCCGAGCCCAGCGTGCCGCCGTAGGCCGCGCCGCCGATCAGCGGGAGCGCGGCCCCGCCGACGACCGCGGTGCCGAGGGTCAGCACGGCGCCCAGGCTCCCCACGGCGGCGAGCGAGAGCGGCAGCGCCCGCCGGCGACCGGCGGCGTCGGCCAGCCGGGGGAGCAGCACCACCCCGACGCCCTGGGGCAGCCAGAAGGCGATCTTCGTGACGATCGAGGCGACGGCGTACTCGCCGGAGGCGCCGGCCGGGAGGTGGTGCCGGGCCAGGAGCAGGTCGAGGTTGAGCAGCACGGTGAAGCCCAGGAGGGCGCCGGCCGCGCGCAGCGCAGCGACCAGCGGGGTCCGTGCCCCCCACGCCAGACCCGGCCGGCCGGCGGCCAGCCAGCCGACGACGGCGGCCAGGGCGCCGGCGGCGGTCATGCCGGCCAGCGCCGCGGAGGTGCTGCCCCCCAGCAGCAAGCCGGTGACCCCGCCGGCGAGCTTGCCGGCGCCCAGGACGAGGACGACGACGCCCAGCCGCCGGTACCGCCCGGAGCCCTGCAGCAGGCCCTGGTAGCCCTGCACCATCGTCTGCGGCAGGAGGAGCGCCGCCAGCCACACCGCGGCGGGAACGGCCGGCAGGTGCAGGAGCTCGACGAGCACGGGCACGAGCAGGAGCCCGAGCACGGCGACGGCGGCCCCGAGCGAGACGGTCGTGGCGTGCAGGCGGGCGACCGTGCGCTCGTCACCCGCCCGGCCGCCCAGGTGCAGCGCCGCGGCGGTCTGCAAGCCCGAGGCGGGGACCGAGCCCACCAGCAGCACGCTGAGCAGCGCGGCGAGCTCGCCGTAGGCCGACGGCGCGAGCTGCCGGGCGGCGAACACGGTGAAGGCGTAGGCCAGCGCGTTCACGCCGAGGTAGGCGACGGTGACGACGGCGGTCGCCCCGAGGAGCCGGGACGACGCGGCGGCGCCGTCGGGGCGTCCTCCCCGGCGGGTGCTCGGTCTCAGCGCGCTCACCCCCTTACTCTGCGGACGTCGACCGGGAACCCGGCGCGCGGGTGTCGGAACAGGAGATCCCCAGCAGGTGGACGAGCGATGGACCCTCGCCGACGCGAGGCCGTGGCCGGCCCGCGTGCTCGCCCTCGTCGTCGCGCTGCTGGTGACCGGACCCGCGCTGGCCCCCGGCTTCGTGCTCCTCCGGGACATGGTGTTCGTCCCGCGCCAGGATCTGGATGTCGACGCGCTGGGCCTGGGCGGATCGCTGCCCCGGGCCGTCCCGGTGGACGCCGTCGTCGGACTGCTGACCAGCGTCGTGCCCGGGCAGCTGCTGCAGAAGGTCGTGCTGGTCGGGACCGTCTACCTCGCGGTGCTGGGCGCGGCCCGGCTCCTGCCGCCGGGCGAGGACGGCAGCCGCGGACCGGCCGCGCTCGTGGCCGGTCTGGTGTACGGCTGGAGCCCGTACGTGGCGGAGCGGTCGCTCATCGGCCATTGGACGCTGCTGGTCGCCTACGCCGCGCTGCCGTGGGTCCTCCGCCAGTCGCTGCGCCTGCGCGCCGGCACCCCCGGTGCGCTGCCCCGCCTGCTGGTCGCCGTCGCGCCCGCCGCGTTGAGCCCGACCGGATCGGTGCTCGCGGGGGCCGTGGTGCTGGTCACGGTCGGCCGTGCCCGGGCACCGGTCGCGATCGGCGGGGTGCTCGTGCTCTCCGCCCCCTGGATCGTCGCCGGAGCGCTCCACCCCGCCGGTGGGATCTCCGACCCGGCAGGCGTCGCCGCCTTCGCCGCGCGGGCTGAGGGATGGGGCGGAACGCTGCTCGCCGTGCTCGGCGGCGGGGGCATCTGGAACGCCGGCGCGGTACCGGGGAGCCGGGCCTCGGTCCTGGTCCCGCTCCTCACGCTGCTCGTGCTGGGCCTGGCTGTGCTGGGGTGGTCGGCGCGGCGGATGCACACCCGCCCCGCCACCGGCCTGCTGGTCCTCGGCGGCGTCGGGGTGATGCTGGCCTGCGCCGGCACGGTGCCCGGGGCGTCGGACCTGCTGGAGTGGGCCGTCGGCGCCGTCCCCGGCGCCGGGCTGCTGCGCGACGGGCAGAAGTGGGTCGCCTGGTGGGCCCTGCCGGTGGCGATCGGCGCCGGCCTGGGGGCTGGGCGGCTGCTCGAGGGAGCGCGGGCGCGCGGAGGTCGCCCGGCCGGTCTGGGACTCGCGACCGTGCTGGCGCTCCTGCCGGTGCTCGCCGTACCCGACCTGGCCTGGGGCGTGGGGGGGCGACTGCAGGCCGTGGACTACCCGGCGGACTGGCAGCGGGTCCGGGACGCGCTGGCCGACCGGGACGGCGACGTCCTCGTCCTGCCCTTCGGCGCCTACCGCGCCTTCGGCTGGAACGACGAGCGGCCGCAGCTGGACCCGGCGCCGCGCTGGCTGCCGCGCCCGACGGTGACCGACGACGAGCTCGTCGTCGGCGGGCGCCCGGTCGCGGGGGAGGACGAGCGTGCCCGGACCGTCGCCGCGGCCGCCGGCGATCCGGAGGAACTGGCCCGGCTGGGCGTCGGCTGGGTGCTCGTCGAGCGCGGGACCCCCGGTCGCCCGATCCCTGCCGCGGTGGCCGGGCTGCCGGTCGTCGTCGAGGGTGCCGACCTGCGCCTCCACCGGGTGCCCGGTGCCGCGTCCTCGCCCTCTCCTTCGCCCGTCCGGGTTACCGCTGTGGGAGGAACTCACGCGCTGGCGCTGGGCGTCTGCGTCGTGGCGGTGTTGTGGATCATCGCGGCGACCTCTACCGTGACGGCCCGTCGACCTCCCTCATGGAAACGAGTTCCTCGATGAAGACCCTGATCGCCCTCCTGCTGACCGTCGGCGGTGGCAGCGGGCTCGCGGCGGCCGCCGTCCTCGGTGTCCAGGCCGCTGTGAACCCGGACAACTCCGTCCAGGAGAGCAGCCAGGGAACGACCAACGTCCTGGACTACGGCGCTCGCGGCTGAGTCCCCGGCCGCGGCGCGCAGCACGGTGGCGAAGGCGGAGACGCTCGCCGGCCAGCTGAACGACGCCGCGTGCCGTGCGGCGGCGCGTCCCATCGTGCGACGCGTCGTCTCCTCGGCCAGGAGCCGCTCGACGGCGGCCGTGAACTCGTCCAGGTCCTCGACCAGCAGCCCGGCGCGCCCGTCGAGGACCGACTCGGTGAGGCCCCCAGCGGACCGGTAGCCGACCGTCGGCACCTCGTGGTGCCCGGCCTCGCTGACGACGAGGCCCCAGCCCTCCTTGACCGAGGGGCAGAGGTGCACCCACGCGCGGGCGAGCTCCTCGTGCTTGGACTGCTCGTCCAGGAAGCCCTGGAACTCGACCAGGTCGGTGACGCCGAGACGCTCGGCGGTGGCCGCCAGCTCGTCGGCCCACCAGCCCTCGCCGACCACCGACAGCCGGATGTCCGGCCAGCGGTGGCGCAGACGCGCCACCACCTCGAGGGCGTGCTCCACCCGCTTGTGCGGAACCAGCCGGCCCAGCACCACCAGCCGCGGGCTCGGCGACCGGTGCGCGGTCACCGCGGGCGGGGGCTCGATGCCGTTGGGAACGATCGTGATCCGCTCGGGCTCCACCCCGAGCCCCGCGAGCTCGCCGGCGGTCGCCCCGGAGACGGTGACGTAGCGCGAGCGCCGGTAGAGCCGCGGCGCGATCCGGGACTCCAGCCACCAGCCCACGGCTCCGCCGATCCGGCCGAAGACGATCGGCCACTGCTCGCGGTGCACGTGGTGCACCAGGTTGATCACCGGGGCGGAGCCGGCCAGCGGGCTGAGGAAGGGCAGGCCGTTCTGCACGTCGACGACCAGGCGCGGCCGGTGCTCCCGGACGAAGGCCAGAGCTCGCGGGTACACGCTCATCCGGCCGCCACGGCGCACCACGTGGACGCCGTTGACCATCTCCTCGGCCGGTCCCCGGTCGTGCGCGGCGCACAGCAGGGTGACGCGCAGCCCGGCTGCCGCGAGTCCCTCGGCCATCCGGTGCACGTACCGTTCGGACCCCCCGCCTTCGGGGTGGCTGGCGTCCCGCCAGTTGACGAACAGGACGTCGATTGCCGTTGATCGCATGGGCACCGCGGGAGAGTACCTACCGGTACCGGCATTTCCACCAGCCCATTCACCACGAGGAAGGGATGCGCAGGAAATGGCACGCACCGCGACGTTGGCGCGATCCATTGCGTTGTTCCGGGTATTCCTGCGCGAGCAGTCCGACCCGGACCTCTTCTACGAGACCCTCGCTCGCGACTCGGTGGAGCAGCTGTCCGGGCACGTGTCCCTGGCCCGGGCGACGGTGCTCGACGTGGGTGGTGGCCCCGGCTACTTCGCGCAAGCGTTCCGCCGGGCCGGCGCGATCTACGTCGGCCTGGAGCCCGACGCCGGGGAGATGGTCGCCCGTGGCGCGCCAGAACCGGGCACGGTGCGGGGCAGCGGGGAGGCCCTCCCGGTGCGCACGGGGGCGGTCGACGTGTGCTATTCCTCCAACGTCCTCGAGCACGTGCCGCACCCGTGGGTCATGACCGCGGAGATGGTGCGGGTGACGCGTCCCGGAGGCACGGTCTTCCTGTCCTTCACGCCGTGGTGGTCTCCGCACGGTGGTCACGAGACGGGTCCCTGGCACTACCTCGGCGGCCGGTACGCGCGGCGCCGGTACCGGCGGCGGACCGGGCAGGAGCCGAAGAACCGGTTCGGCGAGAGCCTGTTCGCCGTGTCGGTCGGTGCCGCGCTGCGCTGGGCCCGCGCGTGCCCCGACGTGGAGGTCCTCGCCACCTATCCGCGCTACCACCCGTGGTGGGCGCGCTGGGTCGTCTCCGTGCCGGGTCTGCGGGAGGTCGTCGCGTGGAACCTGGTGGTGGTGATGCGCAGGAGGTAGGTGTGTCATGGCGACGCGGAAAGATTTTCTTGATCTCGGTACGCGTCCGTACCGGGCTCGCTTCCGCCATTCGGGTGACGCCGGACACGGGCCCGCCGCGAATGGGCACGGTTTTCTGCCCGGATGGGCGGTAACCGGGCGTACCGGCCTGTCGTTCCGTGGCTACTGGCCAGTACTGTGACGCGCGCCGCGATGCCGTAGGAGCCGTCGCGCCGAACTTGGAGGACCTTCGCCATGCGCCGTCGTGCCATCGGACTGGGCCTGGTCGGGCTGGGAGCGTTCGCGATCGTCGCGGCCCTGCTGGTCCGCCTCGTCCTCGTCGACACGCTCGTCCGTCTCCCGCTGGACCAGACCGCGAGCCCGACGGCGAAGGGCACCGACGTCGACTACCTCGATCTCGGCCAGATGCGGCAGCTGCGTGGCCTCGAGGCCGACGTGCAGCAGCGCGTCCAGGGTGACCCGGACTCGAAGGACGCCGGCGACGACGTCGCCGTCTGGAACTTCGGGTCGACCATGACCGACCCCGACGGCAAGCTGCTGAACGCCTCGACCTACCGCGTGTGCATCGACCGTCGGGAAGCCGTCGCCGTCGAGTGCGACGCCGACCACGTCGACTACGACCGCGAGCGCTCCATCGAGGGCCTGACGCTGACCTTCCCGTTCGGGACCGAGAAGCGGAACTACGACGTGTTCAACGCGACGACCGGGCAGGCCTTCCCGGCGCGCTTCGAGGGCGTCGAGGAGCTCGAGGGCCTCGAGGTCTACAAGTTCGTGCAGACCGTTCCCGAGACGGTGATCCGCGAGACGAGCGTCCCCGGCGGCCTGGTGGGCTCGGACGAGGGCACGGTGCAGGCCGAGGTCGTCTACAGCAACGAGCGGACGATGTACATCGAGCCGACCAGCGGTGTCCAGGTGACCGCCTCCGAGGAGCCGCGGACCGTCCTCCGCGGCCCTGACGGCACCATCGGGGCGACGGTCCTGGGTGGCTCCTTCTCCGGCACCGACGAGACCATCGCCGCCGGCGTGGAGCGCGCCGAGGACACCGCGGGGAAGATCAACCTGATCAAGAACGTGGTTCCGCTGGTCCTGCTCCTGGTGGGGCTCCTGGCGCTGGCCGGCGGTCTGTACCTGGCCCTGCGCGGCCCGCGGACCGCCACCCGGCCGGCCCACTCGGCCGAGAAGCCGCAGCTCCAGGACGCCACGCGCTGACTCCCGGCGGGGACGAGCTCCCTGCAGTAAGGACCCATGGCAAGCACCCTCACCACGGAGCCCGCCGGACTCCGTCCGGCGGGCTCCGTGGGTTCTCCGACGCCGGGCGGCCCCGGCGACGACGAGGGAACCGGTACCAGCCGGATGGTGTGGCGCCTCCGGCTGACCACGGTCTGCATCGCGCTCACCGCGCTGGCGCTGTCGCAGGCGCCCGGCCGGCTGGTCGCGGACACCAAGCTGGACCTCGTCGTCGATCCGCTCGCCTTCCTCGCGCGGGCGCTGGGGCTCTGGGAGTCGGAGGGGTTCGCCGGCCAGGTGCAGAACCAGGCCTACGGATACCTGTTCCCGATGGGGCCCTTCTTCGCCCTGGGCCAGGCCACCGGCCTGCCGATGTGGATGGTCCAGCGGCTCTGGTGGGCGCTGCTGCTGTGCGCCGCCTTCCTCGGCGTGGTCTTCCTGGTCCGGCGGCTCCGGATGGGCCCGCCCGTCGCGGCGGTGGTCGCCGGGCTCGCCTACGCCCTGGCGCCACGGATGGTGTCCCTGCTCGGCGGCGTGAGCATCGAGGTCCTCCCGATGGCCCTGGCCCCGTGGGTGCTCCTGCCCCTCGTGGGAGCGGAGCGCTCCGGGTCGGCGCGGCGTGCCGCGGCCCTCTCGGGCCTGGCGGTGTTCTGCGTCGGCGGCGTGAACGCGGTGGCCACCGCGGCGGTCCTCCCGCTGCCCGTGCTGTACCTCCTCACCCGCCCGCCGGGGTTCTTCCGCCGTCGGCTCATCGCGTGGTGGGGTGCGTCCGTCGTCCTGGCGACGAGCTGGTGGGCGGTCCCGCTCGTGCTGCTGGGTCGCTACAGCCCACCGTTCCTGGACTTCATCGAGACCGCCGGGACGACGACGACGCCCACCGACCTGACGTCGGTGCTGCGCGGCACCTCCCACTGGGTCGCCTACCTCGCCACGCCGATCGGCCCGCAGTGGCCGGCCGGATGGGCACTGGCCCGGGAGCTCCTCCCCGTCGCCGGCACGGTCGTCCTGGCCGCCGCCGGACTGTTCGCCCTGACCCGCCGCGGCCTGCCCGAGCGCACCTGGCTGGTCCTCGGCCTGCTCAGCGGCGTCGTCCTGGTCTCCCTCGGACACCTGGCTCCTGTGCAGGGGCTCCTCGCCGACCCGTTGCACGACGCCCTCGACGGGGTCCTGGCCCCGCTCCGCAACGTGCACAAGTTCGAGCCCGTGCTCCGGCTGCCCCTGGCGCTGGCACTGGCCCATCTCGTGTCCGTCCTCCTGCGTGGCGCGGCCGGGCCCTGGCCGGCGTACCCGCGCCGCCCTGCCTGGTGGGGCGAGGGCGTCCGGAACGGGTCCCGTGCCGCGCTGGCCGCCCTGGGACTGGCGCTCGTGGTCACGGCCGCACCGGCGGTGGGCGGCCGGATGGCGCCGCCGGGGAGCTTTCAGGACATCCCGGTCCACTGGCAGGAGGCCGCGGACTACCTCGCCGACGCCCGGCCGAGCGGGCGGGCCCTGCTGGTGCCCGGCTCCTCGTTCGGCACGTACGCGTGGGGCACGACCAACGACGAGCCCCTGCAGGCGCTGGCGGACTCGCCGTGGGAGGTCCGCAACGCCGTCCCGCTGACCCCGGCCGCGCACATCCGCATGCTGGACACGGTGGAGGAGCGGCTCGCCCGGGGTGAGGGTTCGGTGGGGCTGACCCGCTACCTCGCCCGTGCCGGCATCTCGCACCTGGTGCTCAGGAACGACCTCGACGTCGGTCTGGCCGCGTCGACCCGCTCCGAGCTCGTGCGGCAGGCGCTCCGCGACTCGCCGGGCATCCGCCGCGTCGCCGGCTTCGGGCCGGACTTCCCGCAGGCGACACCCACCGAGGGCCTGCTCTACGACGCCGGACTGCAGGAGCCGCGACCGGCGGTGGAGATCTTCGCCGTGACCGACACGGCGCCCAGGGCGTGGACCGCGCCCCTGTCCGACGCGGTCACGGTGCACGGCGGACCCGACGCCGTGCTGGAACTGGAGGACCGCGGCCTCCTCACCGACCGGCCGACGGTGCTCGCCGGGGATGCCGGCGCCGGAACCGGCCACGTGATGGTCGGTGATGCCCTGGTCCGGCGCGAGCGCACCTTCGGGCGGGTCACCGCAGCCGAGTCGGCCGGCCTCGCGGCCGACGACCCGTTGCGGCTGTCCGGCACCGTCCCGGACTTCCCCGTGTCCGGCGGTGCTGCGCAGAGCGTCGTCCGCTACGGGGGCGGGACGCCCAGCGCGGCCAGCTCCGCCTCGGACCCGGGCAACGTCGGCGGGGCGCGGCCGGGATCCTCCCCGTGGGCCGCGGTCGACGGCGATCCGCGGACGGCCTGGCGTCCCGCTCTGCAGGCCGGCACGCCCTCCCCGGTCTGGTGGCGCCTGGACACCGACCGGGCGTTCCTCGCCTCCACCGTCACCGTGACCCTCGACCGGTCGGGGGAGGAGCAGCCCGCCCGGGTCCGGCTCACCACGGACGCGGGTGCCTTCACCGTCGCGCTGGCCGACTCCGACGACCCCCAGCGTCTGCCGCTGCCGCCCGGGCGCACCAGCACCCTGACCATCGCGCCGATCCCGACCGACGACGACGCCGGGGCCCTCGCGCTCGCCGAGGTGGAGCTGCCCGGCGTCGCGGTGACGCGGTCGGTGGTCACCCCCGTGCCCGGGGAGCAGGTGGACGTCTACGCCTTCGACGCCGCGAATCCCGGGGTCGCGGGCTGCCTGGTGCGCGACGACGGCCCGCGGTGCGCCGGCACCCTCGTCCAGGACGCCGAGGAGCCGCAGGGTCTGGACCGGGTCCTCACCGTCGCCCGTCCCGCCGCTCACGACCTCGAGGTGACCGCGGTGCCCCGGCCCGGGCCTGCTCTCGACGCGCTGCTGGCCGCGGCCCACGGGGACGAGGTGGGCGTGGTGGCCAGCAGCAGCGCGGTCGACGACCCCAGGGCGAGCGCGCGGGCGGCGGTGGACGGTGACCCGTCCACCTCCTGGCTGGCCGCCGGCGACGACGAGTCGCCGACGCTCGAGCTCAGCTGGCCCGAGCCCCGCACGTTCGACTCGCTCCGCGTGGTCACGACCCCGGGCGTGCCCGCCGCGGTCGCGACCGCGGTCACCCTGGACGTCGGGGGCCTTCCCCAGCTGCTCTCGCTCGACTACGACGGCAGCGTGCGGTTCCCGGCGATCACCACAGACCGGCTGGTGGTCGGGCTGACCCTGCCGCTGGAGGCTGACTCCTTCGATCCGTACACGTTCCGGACCGACCGCCTCGGGGTCGGGGTCAGCGAGCTGCAGATCGGCGGGGAGAACCCCGCTCCGGATGCCGGCGCACCCGTTCCGATCCCCTGCGGCAGCGGACCCGTCGTCACAGTGGACGGCGAGCCCGTCGAGACCTCGGCCGACACCACCCTGGGCGAGCTGACCGCGCTGGCGCCGCTGCGGCTGGAGCCGTGCGGGAACGGCGCGGCCCTCCGCCTGGCCGCGGGGGAGCACCGGCTGGTCGCGGCGAGCACCGACGTGCTGACCGTCGATTCGGCCACGCTGACCCGCGCCGGGAGCGGGGTCGACGACACGCGTCCGGGCCGCCGTGCGGCGCAGGTCGTGCGCTGGGACGACGAGCACCGCCGCGTGGAGGTGGGGGAGCGGGACGAGCCCACCCTGCTCGTGGTCCCGGAGAACACCAACGCTGGTTGGACGGCCTCGATCGGGGGCCGCGCGCTGGAGACCGTCGCCGTCGACGGCTGGCAGCAGGGCTACGTCCTCCCGCCCGGCGCGGCCACGACGGTGGACCTCGACTTCGGCCCGGGCGCCGTCTACCGCAGCGCACTGGCCGCCGGCGCCGGGGCGGTGCTGCTGCTGGTCGTCCTGGGAGCCGTCCCGGCAAGGAGGCAGCGGCCGCTCGCGGCGCGTCGCAGCAGCCGGATCGCGACCGCAGCCCTGGTGCTGGCCGCTGCAGGCGGGATCGCCCTGGTGGGCGGGGTGGTCGGGATCCTGGCGCTGGGCGCTCTGTACGCCGTCGGCCGCGCCGCGGGGACCGCTGGCCGGCAGGTGCTGGGCGGAACGGCCGCTCTCGCGCCGGCCATCGCCGGAGCACTGCTGCTGATCCTGCCCGACGGCACGGCGACGGCTCGTCAGGTGCTCGCGCTCGTGGCCGTCGCCGCCGTCGTCGCGGGGGTGCTGCCCGGAACGCCCGGCCGGCTCCGGATGTCGGGAGCCCGGCGGGCAGCTGCCGGCTGACGGGGCGCGCTTCCTCGGAGGCCTCAGCTCCGGCCGGCTGCCGTCTCCGCCGGCACCCCGCCGGCATGGCCACCTGCGCCGGTGCCGTCGGGCTCCGCGCGGGCTCCCGGCTGGTCGGGGACGAGGTCGCGGAAGCGCTGCACGAGGGGGCGTTCGATCACGCGGTAGCCGAGGGCCGCGACTCCGACGGCGACGACCCAGGTGACGGGCAGGACGAGCGCGATGTGGTGGGTGAACACCTCCCACATGATCAGCAGCAGCGGCATGTGGAAGAGGAAGAGACCGTAGGACCGCTCGCCGAGCCAGTCCATCGGCCGGGACGCGAGGAACCGCCGTCCGCGGCCCGCCGTCTGGTCGCCGAAGACCAGCGGCCATACCGCCAGTGCGGCGATCAGGGTGTACAGCACGTGCTTGGTGATGCCCTGGGCGGCGGTGAGGGCGCTGGTGAGGTCCACGGCGCCGGTGAACGGGCCCGACGCCGCCCAGAACAGCGCGAGAGCGGCCCCCCAGCAGGTCCACGGGCTGTTGCCGAGCTCGTGCGCCCGCCGCACCGGGCTCCACTCGGGTGAGGCCACGGACAGGACCGCGATCGCCATGCCCGCGGCGAACCAGGAGACGTAGGCGGGCAGCCACAACGTCAGCGAGCCCAGCAGGAAGGGGTCCGAGGCCGCCCACGCGAACCAGCCGAAGCCCAGCAGTGAGGCCCCGGCCAGCACGGCGAGGATCCGGCCGGGGCGCCACGTCCCGCCGCTCAGCCGCAGGAGCCCGCCGACGATCACGGGGAGCAGGACGTAGAAGGACACCTCGGTGCAGAGGCTCCACGCGTGGTCCAGCCCCTCGGCGTGCCAGTTCCGCGAGTAGATCTGGGTGAGGGTGAGGAACCGCAGCCAGTCACCGGCGCCCATCTCGCGGTTGCCGGGCAGGAAGAGCATCGCGACCACGACGCACACCCAGTAGGCGGGCAGGATGCGCAGCGCCCGCCGCCACAGGAACGCCGCAGGGCGCGGCGCGGGCCGTCCCTGCGCCGCGGCACGGAACAGCGGCTGGGACAGCAGGAAGCCCGACAGCGCGAAGAAGACCGCCACGCCGACGTCAAGGCGGGCGAGGGCGTAGCCCACGGTGTCGGGCGTGTACGAGGCGGTCCAGAACGCCGCATGGGTGGTGACGACGGCGGTGGCGGCGAGTGCGCGCAGGCCGTTGAGCGCGGGGTAGCGCACGGGTCAGCTCCCCGCCCCGGCCAGGGCACGGGGCTGCCCCACGGCCACCGAGGTGACGCAGAGAGGCGCCTCCGGATCGGTGATCTCGAGCTCGACCCGGTCGACCGATCCGCTCACCTGCAGGAAGAGGTTGTGCACCCCGGCCGCGGCGAGGCCCGCGCCGGCGGTGTCGCCGGCGGTCACGCGGACCCCGTTCTCCTTCCCGGCGAAGTAGGAGATCTGCACCAGCCAGCGGCCCTCGCCGCTCTCCCGGGGCAGCACCACCCGTGCCGCGTCAGCGGCGGCCAGCCACCCGCAGTTCTCGTCCGGCCCGGTGCCCGAGGCGACCTCCGGGTCCACCACGGCCAGCTGGGCGTTGCCCTCGCCGTCGAGGGTGACCAGCTCGGCGACCATCTGCCCCTCCGCGAGGAAGGGAGGGAGCCGAGGCAACCCCGCTAGCACGACGGAGGTGCGATTGGCCGGCTCGAGCTCCGCCGGGACGACGCCGTCGGGCACCGCGGCGTCGGCCACCACGAGGTCGGTCCGCCCGGTGAGGCCGGCCGCGGCGTTCTGGACGTACTCGTGGCCGACGTTGGCCGACCAGTACCGGGAGAAGGTGGTCGTCGAGAGGACGCAGCCGACGGCGAGGGCCGCGACCACGGCTGCGGCGATCCCGGGGCGGGCGAGCCGGTCGACGAGACCGGACGCCGCGGGCCGGGTCGTCCAGCTGCGGCGGCGCAGCACGACCGGCGCGTCCTGCACGGGGAGGAAGGCCAGGGCGAGCGCGAGCGCGGCGAGGACCGCCACCGGAGCCGGCGGCACCAGGTCGGCCGGGACAGCGGCGGCGCCGGTGCCCGCGACGGCGGACGAGGCGTCCCCGAGCAGGACGACCGAGATCGCCGGCGCGGCGAGCAGCCACGCGCGCAGCGCCCCGCGCCGGAGGAGGACGGCGGCGACGACGACCGCGCCGATGACCGCCGCCGCGCCCCAGACCAGGCCGGGTGTCGGATCCGGCGTCGCCAGCGGCGTGATGTCGGGCGCCCAGTTCCAGGGCCCCCCGACCAGGCCGGGCAGGACGGTGCGGGTCAGCGTGCCGGGCAGGTCGCGCGCGCCCTCGGCCAGGGCGGTGACCTCCACCAGCGGGGGCCCGGCCACCAGCAGCCGGACGCCGACCCCGGCGGCCACGGCCAAAAGCTGCGCCACCCAGACCGTCCGCAGCCGACCCAGCGCCCGCACGCGGGCGCGGATCGGGCCGGCGGTGGCCCACATCGCGGTGGCCGCCGCCAGGAGCAGCGGGATCAGGGCGGCCTCGACGGCGAAGAGCACGCCTCCGGCGACGGCGGCCGCGCTGCTGACCATCGCCGCGCGGGCGCCGGTGCGGAGGTGGCGGACGTGACCCCGCAGGGCGGTGAGGAGCGCCAGCTGGAGGGGCAGCTGCACCAGTGCAGCGCTCCACCAGACACCCCCGACCAGGGTCACCGAGCTGGCCAGGTAGACGGCGAGGGGGAGCAGGACGGCCGGCCGGCGGCCGACGAGGTCGACCAGGAGCCGGTAGAGCGCCAGGTCGACCAGCAGCTGCGCGAGGAGCTCCAGGCCCACCAGCGCCGGCCAGGAGAGCGGTGCGATGGCGGCGACGGTCCCCGCGACGGCGGCCGCACCGGGCGGGCCGGGGATGTCGACGGGGAGACCGGCGGCCACCGCGGCGGCCAGGAAGTCCGGGCCGGCCAGCCAGCCGCCTGCGGCCGTCCAGCCCCGGAGGAGGAGGTGAGCGGCGACGAGCAGCGCCACGAGGGTCGGCAGCACGGCGTCGCGGTCGATGCGCAACTGCAGGACGGCCGGACCCTGGCGCGAGGGGACCGCCACGGGGGCGTCGGCGTCGACGCCCGGGGGTGCACTCATGGGGCTCCGTTCCCTGCGCGCCGGCTCGGTGCTCAGCGTAGACAGCGCGGTTACCCAGCGGTAGTACCCGTCAGTACCACTACCCGTACGCGCTAGGGCCGGCGCTCCAGCAGACCGACCACCGCCGACGTCGCCGCATCCACGTCGTCGCGGAGCCGCTCGGTCTCACCGCGCTCGACCCGCACGAGGATCAACTCGTTGATGCCACCGACGGCGGCGAGCACGAGCTGGCGGCCGACCGGGCGCACCTCATCGGGGTGCTCCGCCGCGAGCCCGGTGGCGACCTCGCAGATGAGGTCGACGTAGCGGTCCAGCACCTCGCGGCGCAGCGCTCGGGCGCGGGGACCCGCGGCCTGGACCTCCACCAGTGCCGCCCAGGCCACCGTGGGGCCGGCGGCGAGCGTCTCGAGGTAGGCGCCGATCCCCGCGCGCAACCGCGCCCGCCAGGGCAGTCCGGCGGCCCGCGCCGTCTCCTGCGCCCGGTGGACGGTCTCGAGCACCTTGTCGTTGGCGCGGCTGTACAGCTCGAGGAGGCACTCCTCCTTGTCCTGGAAGTGCGCGTAGACGATCGTCTTCGACACCCGGCCCTCGCGCGCGATGTCGGAGATGGTGGTCGCCTGGTACCCCTTCGCGGCCATGCAGGTGGCGAGTGCCCAGAGGATCCGGCCGCGGCGGTGTCCGTCGTCCACGGCCGGGTCGTCGGTGAGGTCGACCAGCTTGTCCATCGGCAGCGCACTCTAGTTGCGCCCGATCGACCCGTGACGCATCTCATGTGCCGGGGGCGGAAGTGTCGGGGCGGGCGAGACGTCGTCCTACCGTGACCCCTCCGCCCGGAACCCGCCCGACGGCCCGCGCGTACGCGATGTGGGTGGTCGCCCTGCTGGCCTACGCCGTCGCGGTGTTCCACCGGTCCTCGCTCGGTGTGGCGGCCGTGGAGGCCCAGGAACGGTTCTCCGCGGGGGCGTCGGCGGTCTCGCTCTTCCTGGTGCTCCAGCTCGCCGTCTACGCGGCGCTCCAGGTGCCCGTGGGAGTGGCGCTGGACCGCTTCGGCTCGCGCCGCATGATCCTGGCCGGCGCGGTCACCATGGCCACCGGCCAGCTGCTCCTGGGCCTGGCGGAGGACGTTCCGACCGCGATCGCCGCCCGGGTACTCGTCGGTGCCGGTGACGCGATGACGTTCATCAGCGTCCTGCGCGTCATCTCCTTCTGGTTCCCCGGTACGGCCGCCCCGCTGATCACCCAGCTGACCGGCATCCTCGGGCAGATCGGGTCGATCGTCGCCGCCTATCCGCTGGTGGCGATCCTGCACTCCTCGTCGTGGAGCTCCACGTTCCTCGGGGCCGCGGCCACCGGCGTGCTGGTCGGCGTCCTCGTGCTGGTGGCCCTGCGCGACGCCCCGGCCGGAACTCCGCGGCCGGTCGCGCCCGACATGTCGCAGCTGCGCCGCTCCCTGGTGGACACCTGGCGGGAGCCGGGCACCCGGATCGGGCTCTACACCCACCTCGTCACCCAGTTCTCCGGCACCGTCTTCGCCCTGCTCTGGGGCTATCCGTTCCTGGTGGTCGGGCAGGGGCTGACGCCGGGGACGGCGGCGGGCCTGCTCACGCTGCTGGTGGTCGTCGGCATGGGGGTCGGGCCGACGCTCGGGCGGCTCTGCGCGCGCTGGCCGCTGCGCCGGTCGGTGCTGGTCTTCGGCATCCTGGTCGCGACCGTCACCACCTGGACCGTCGTCCTGCTGTGGCCGGGGCGCGCGCCGATGTGGTTGCTCGTCGTGCTCGTCGTGGTGCTGGGCACGAACGGCCCCGGCTCGATGATCGGGTTCGACTACGCCCGCACCGAGAACCCCGTGGAGCGGCACGGGAGCGCCAGCGGTGTGGTCAACGTCGGCGGCTTCGTGGCCTCGCTGCTCACG
The DNA here is from genome assembly GCF_002938425.1 of Blastococcus atacamensis. Lineage (GTDB taxonomy): Bacteria > Actinomycetota > Actinomycetes > Mycobacteriales > Geodermatophilaceae > Blastococcus > Blastococcus atacamensis. The sequence goes on from NZ_POQU01000013.1 coordinate 58,841, forward strand.
ATCCTCGCGGTGGGGGCGGTGCTCGACCTCCTCACTCCCGGCGGCTCCACGGACTACGACCTGGACGCGTTCCGGGTGGCCTTCTCGGTCCAGTACCTGTTCTGGGCGATCGGCCTGGCCGGCGTGGTCCGGCACCGCCGGCAGCTGCGGTCCCGGCTGGCGCAGGACGGCATCGTGCTCGCCCCGCTGCACGTGGCCGCGCGGGCCCGGCTCCGCGGGGGCTCCGCCTACCGCTGAGTGCACCCGTCCGGGTTCTTGGAGCCGCGGGTGCTCGGCGGTACGGTCCGCGATCGAGGTCCGGAAGAGCGGCGGGTGCGATGAGCTTCGAGCAGGTGCGCAGGGACTGGGCCACGCTGGGGGCGGAGGATCCGCTCTGGGCGGTCCACGTGGCCGCTGACAAGCGGGGCGGGCGGTGGGACGCCGAGGCGTTCCTCGAGCTCGGCCGCCGGGACGTCGAGGTCGCCCGCGAGCAGCTGCGCCGGCTCGGTCTGCCGACGTCGTGGGAGCGCGTCCTGGACTTCGGCTGCGGCGCCGGCCGGCTGAGCCAGGCCCTCGCGCAGCACGCCGGGGAGGTCGTCGGCCTCGACGTCTCGGCGCCCATGCTGGAGACGGCCCGCGGCCTGGACCGCAGCGGCGGCCGGATCTCCTTCGTGCTCAACGAGGACCCCGATCTCCGTTCCTTCCCGGAGGGGCACTTCGACCTCGTCTACACCGAGCGGGTGCTGCAGCACCTGCCGCGGGCCGTGCTCGAGACCTACCTGACCGAGTTCGCGCGCGTGCTGCGCCCCGGTGGCGTGGCGGTGGTGCACTGCACCACGCGGCCGATGTGGACCCTGCGCGGTCTGGTGTGGCGGGTGGCGCCCGTGCCGCTCATCCGCTGGGCGCAGCGCCGGCTGCTCGGCTACCCGGCGCCGATGCGGATGACCGGCGTGCCGGAGGAGCGGGTCGCCGAACTCGTCGCGGTGCACGGGGCCGCCGTGGTGGATGCCGCCGCCGTCGACGAGCCGGAGACGCACTGGCACGCCCGGCGGTACGTGATCCGGCGGCGCCCGGACGCCACGGGCTGAGCGGTCCGGCCGGCCCGCGGTTGCCGCCCGACGAGGCGGGCGAGCATGATCACCTTCTGCGAGGAGTCCGTCGGGGGAGGTGTCGTGGACGTCGTCATCGGGCTCGACTCCGGTACGACGGCCACCAAGGCGGTCACCGCCGGGGCCGACGGGCGGGTCCGTGACGTGACCAGCGTCGGCTACCCGCTGCAGGTGCCCGCTCCCGGCCGGGCCGAACTGGACGCCGGTGCGCTGCAGCGTGCGGCGATCGGGGCGCTCGCCGACGTCGCGCGCCGGGCACGCGAGCGGGGCGACGCGGTGGTGGGCATCTCGCTCAGCGCCGCGATGCACGGGCTCCTGCCGATGGACGACGCCGGGTCGCCGCTGGGACCGGTGATCACCTGGGCCGACGACCGGGCGGCCGAGCAGGCGGCCGTGCTCCGTGCCGACGGTCGTGCGGCCGGCCTGCACGACCGCACCGGCACTCCGGTGCACCCCATGTCACCGCTGCTGAAGCTGGCGTGGCAGCTTGGGCAGGACCCCGACCGCGTGACCGACGTGCCGCGCTGGGGCGGGGTCAAGGAGCTGGTGGTCGCCACGCTGGTCGGTGGCCCGCACCTGGTCGACCGGTCCTGCGCCTCGGCCAGCGGGCTCTACGACATCCACGCCGGGCGCTGGGACGACGAGGCGATGCACGTCGCCGGGGTCCGGCCCGGGCAGCTCGGGGAGGTGCTGCCCACGACGGCGGTGCTCCCCGGCCTGACCGCCGACGCCGCGCGGGCCACCGGCCTGCCCGCCGGGCTGCCGGTGGTGATCGGGGCGTCCGACGGCGTGCTGGCCAACGTCGGGATCGGAGCGGTCCGCAGCGACGTCGCCGCCGTCTCGCTCGGTACCAGCGGGGCGATGCGCGTCGTCGTGCCGGCGCCGGTCGTCGATCCCGGGCGCCGGCTGTTCTGCTACGCACTCACCGAGGACCGCTGGGTCGTCGGGGGAGCGGTGAACAACGCCGGATCGGTCGTGCGCTGGGCCGCCCGGGCGCTGGCGGAGCCCGGCGGCCCCGAGCCCACGGGCCCGGAGGCGGACGCCCTCGACGCTCGGCTGCTGGCCGAGGCCGAGGGCGTGCCGGCCGGCAGCGCGGGGCTGCTCTGCCTGCCCTACCTGCTCGGGGAGCGCGCGCCGTGGTGGCGGCCGGGTCTGCGCGGCGCCTACGTCGGCCTGCGCCGCGAGCACGGGCGGGCCCACCTGGTGCGGGCGGCCGTCGAAGGGGTCTGCCAGCAGCTCGCCCTGGTGCGTGAGGCCTTCGCCGCCACCGGGCTGCCGGTGCGCGAGGTGCGCGCGACCGGCGGCTCGACGTCGTCGGCGCTGTGGCTGCGGGTCCTCGCGGCGGCCCTGGACCTGCCGGTGCGGGTCGCCGACTCGCCCGAGGGCGCCGGGCTGGGCGCCGGGCTGCTGGGTCTGCACGCGCTGGGCGCCCTGCCGGACCTCGAGGCCGCCACCGGGCTGGTCCAGGTCGGCGACCCGGTGCTGCCCGAGCCCGCCGACGTCGAGGTCTACGAACGGCTGCGCCCGCTGATGGTCCGGTCCACGACGGCCCTCGGTGACATCCTGACCGCGCTCGACGACGGCACCCCGTCGGCGAACAGCGCTCCCCACGCCCTGTCTATGATACACATCGGACGCCGCCGACGAAGAGGAGACTGAAGATCACGGTGGGCGCAGTAGAGTACAAACAAAATAAGTGAGA
>NZ_POQU01000130.1 GCF_002938425.1 Blastococcus atacamensis
CGGCGTAGAGTTGGACATCCAGCCAGGGACGGAGCCCGGAAGGGTCGAGTTTCTGCGCGTCCGCTCCTTGAGAACTCAACAGCGTGCCGAAAGTCAGTGCCAAGTAATACCCCGTGTCAGGGCTTTGTGCTCCTGGCAGGGATTCCTTTGGTTGATTGATATCGAGAGTGCTAGCTCTCGGTTCTCAGCTGCGATCAAATCATCTACGGAGAGTTTGATCCTGGCTCAGGACGAACGCTGGCGGCGTGCTTAACACATGCAAGTCGAACGGTGAACCTCTTTCGGGAGGGGATCAGTGGCGAACGGGTGAGTAACACGTGGGCAACCTGCCCTCAGCTCTGGGATAACTCCAAGAAATTGGGGCTAATACCGGATATGACCGCTGACCGCATGGTCTGGTGGTGGAAAGATTTATCGGCTGAGGATGGGCCCGCGGCCTATCAGCTTGTTGGTGGGGTCACGGCCTACCAAGGCGACGACGGGTAGCCGGCCTGAGAGGGTGACCGGCCACACTGGGACTGAGACACGGCCCAGACTCCTACGGGAGGCAGCAGTGGGGAATATTGCGCAATGGGCGAAAGCCTGACGCAGCGACGCCGCGTGGGGGATGACGGCCTTCGGGTTGTAAACCTCTTTCAGCAGGGACGAAGCGAAAGTGACGGTACCTGCAGAAGAAGCACCGGCCAACTACGTGCCAGCAGCCGCGGTAATACGTAGGGTGCAAGCGTTGTCCGGAATTATTGGGCGTAAAGAGCTCGTAGGCGGTTCGTCGCGTCGGCTGTGAAATCCCGAGGCTCAACCTCGGGTCTGCAGTCGATACGGGCGGACTTGAGTTCGGCAGGGGAGACTGGAATTCCTGGTGTAGCGGTGAAATGCGCAGATATCAGGAGGAACACCGGTGGCGAAGGCGGGTCTCTGGGCCGAAACTGACGCTGAGGAGCGAAAGCGTGGGGAGCGAACAGGATTAGATACCCTGGTAGTCCACGCCGTAAACGTTGGGCGCTAGGTGTGGGGCTCATTCCACGAGTTCCGTGCCGCAGCTAACGCATTAAGCGCCCCGCCTGGGGAGTACGGCCGCAAGGCTAAAACTCAAAGGAATTGACGGGGGCCCGCACAAGCGGCGGAGCATGTTGCTTAATTCGATGCAACGCGAAGAACCTTACCTAGGCTTGACATGCACGGAAATCCTCCAGAGATGGTGGGTCCGTAAGGGCCGTGCACAGGTGGTGCATGGTTGTCGTCAGCTCGTGTCGTGAGATGTTGGGTTAAGTCCCGCAACGAGCGCAACCCTCGTTCTATGTTGCCAGCACGTCATGGTGGGGACTCATAGGAGACTGCCGGGGTCAACTCGGAGGAAGGTGGGGATGACGTCAAATCATCATGCCCCTTATGTCTAGGGCTGCAAACATGCTACAATGGCCGGTACAAAGGGCTGCGATACCGTGAGGTGGAGCGAATCCCAAAAAGCCGGTCTCAGTTCGGATTGGGGTCTGCAACTCGACCCCATGAAGTTGGAGTCGCTAGTAATCGCAGATCAGCAACGCTGCGGTGAATACGTTCCCGGGCCTTGTACACACCGCCCGTCACGTCACGAAAGTCGGTAACGCCCGAAGCCGGTGGCCCAACCCTTGTGGAGGGAGCCGTCGAAGGCGGGATCGGCGATTGGGACGAAGTCGTAACAAGGTAGCCGTACCGGAAGGTGCGGCTGGATCACCTCCTTTCTAAGGAGCACTGGCCGCATCCCTTGTGGGTGTGGTCCAGAGCTGCGCCCAGGACATGACGGTCGTCCAGTCTCGGATGGCCGCGAAGCTCCTGGGGTGGTGCTCGAGGGTGGAACACTGACCAGTTCGGCCGGCAGCCTGGTGCTGCTCCTAGTACGGCCGCCCTTCGGGGTGGTGGGGAACGGGGTGGTGGGGGTGTGTGGGTCGTAGGCACGCTGTTGGGTCCTGAGGGAACGGGCTCACCGAGGTATCGGTGTCTGTTGTCTTCAGTTCAGGGCCATCTGGGTCTCATACCGCTGGAGCACTTGAGGGTGTTGCGGGTCTGGTGGGGTCATATCGGGTGGTGACTGGTCGTACGTTGAGAACTGCACAGTGGACGCGAGCATCTTCTGACTCTGATTAGCAGAGTTTGTTTGTAGGCCCGCTCATCTTGTCCTTCCGGGCTTGATGGGTGGGATTTTTGTGTGGCCAAGTTGTTAAGGGCACACGGTGGATGCCTGGGCACCAGGAGCCGATGAAGGACGTAGGAGGCTGCGATAAGCCTCGGGGAGCTGTCAACCGAGCGTTGATCCGAGGATTTCCGAATGGGGGAACCCCGCACCAGTCATGTGGTGTGACCCGCGCCTGAACACATAGGGCGTGTGGAGGGAACGTGGGGAAGTGAAACATCTCAGTACCCACAGGAAGAGAAAACAACCGTGATTCCGTGAGTAGTGGCGAGCGAAAGCGGAGAAGGCTAAACCGATCGCATGTGATAGCCGGCAGGCGTTGTGTGGTCGGGGTCGTGGGACAGTTCAGTTCCTTCTGCCGAAGGGGCAGGGAGTCATAAAAGACTGTGTTAGTGGAAGGCCTCTGGAAGGGGTCGCCGTAGAGGGTGAGAGCCCCGTACACGAAAACTCAGTCTCTTCCGAGCTTGTTTCCCAAGTAGCACCGAGCCCGTGAAATTCGGTGTGAATCTGGCGGGACCACCCGCTAAGCCTAAATACTTCCTGGTGACCGATAGCGGACTAGTACCGTGAGGGAAAGGTGAAAAGTACCCCGGGAGGGGAGTGAAATAGTACCTGAAACCGTGTGCCTACAAGCCGTGAGAGCCTTAGGATTTCGGTCCGGGGTGATTGCGTGCCTTTTGAAGAATGAGCCTGCGAGTTAGCGGTACGTGGCGAGGTTAACCCGTGTGGGGAAGCCGTAGCGAAAGCGAGTCCGAACAGGGCGATACAGTCGCGTGCCCTAGACCCGAAGCCGAGTGATCTACCCATGGCCAGGTTGAAGCGCGGGTAAGACCGCGTGGAGGACCGAACCCACCAGGGTTGAAAACCTGGGGGATGAGCTGTGGGTAGGGGTGAAAGGCCAATCAAACTCGGTGATAGCTGGTTCTCCCCGAAATGCATTTAGGTGCAGCGTCACGTGTTTCTTGCCGGAGGTAGAGCACTGGATGGCTAATGGGCCCCACAAGGTTACTGACGTCAACCAAACTCCGAATGCCGGTAAGTGAGAGCGTGGCAGTGAGACTGCGGGCGATAAGGTTCGTAGTCGAGAGGGAAACAGCCCAGATCATCGGCTAAGGCCCCTAAGCGTGTGCTAAGTGGAAAAGGATGTGGGATCGCAGAGACAACCAGGAGGTTGGCTTAGAAGCAGCCACCCTTGAAAGAGTGCGTAATAGCTCACTGGTCAAGTGGTTCCGCGCCGACAATGTAGCGGGGCTCAAGCACACCGCCGAAGCCGTGGCATTCACATGTAGCCCGCCGGACTCCTTGAGGGTCCGGCCAGGTGTGTGGATGGGTAGGGGAGCGTCGTGTGGCGGTTGAAGCGGCGGAGTGATCCAGCCGTGGACGCCACACGAGTGAGAATGCAGGCATGAGTAGCGAGAGGGGAGTGAGAACCTCCCCCGCCGGAAGACCAAGGGTTCCTGGGCCAGGCTAATCCGCCCAGGGTGAGTCGGGACCTAAGGCGAGGCCGACAGGCGTAGTCGATGGACAACGGGTTGATATTCCCGTACCCGCGAAGGAACGCCCATGCTGAACCCAGCGATGCTAACCGACCCAAACCGGTCGTCCCACTTGTGGGCCGGCTGGGAGTAGCTCGGGACCCGGACTGGTAGTAGGCAAGCGATGGGGTGACGCAGGAAGGTAGTCCTACCGGTGAGTGGTAGTACCGGTGCAAGGGTGTGGCCCGTGGGGTAGGTAAATCCGTCCCACATGCAGGGTGAGGCCTGACGCATAGCCGAATGAGGCGAATTGGATGATCCTATGCTGCCGAGAAAAGCCTCTAGCGAGTTCCGAGCGGCCCGTACCCCAAACCAACTCAGGTGGTCAGGTAGAGAATACCGAGGCGATCGAGCGAACTGTGGTTAAGGAACTCGGCAAAATGCCCCCGTAACTTCGGGAGAAGGGGGGCCATCTATCGTGAACCGCCTTGCGCGGGGCAGCGGTGGGTGGTCGCAGAGACCAGTGAGAAGCGACTGTTTACTAAAAACACAGGTCCGTGCGAAGTCGTAAGACGATGTATACGGACTGACGCCTGCCCGGTGCTGGAACGTTAAGGGGACGGGTTAGCCGCAAGGCGAAGCTCAGAACTCAAGCGCCAGTAAACGGCGGTGGTAACTATAACCATCCTAAGGTAGCGAAATTCCTTGTCGGGTAAGTTCCGACCTGCACGAATGGCGTAACGACTTCTCAGCTGTCTCAACCACAGGCTCGGCGAAATTGCACTACGAGTAAAGATGCTCGTTACGCGCGGCAGGACGGAAAGACCCCGGGACCTTTACTATAGCTTGATATTGGTGTTCGGTTCGGCTTGTGTAGGATAGGTGGGAGACTGCGAAGCGGGCACGCCAGTGTTCGTGGAGTCGCCGTTGAAATACCACTCTGGTCGAATTGGATGTCTAACCTCGGTCCGTGATCCGGATCAGGGACAGTGTCAGGTGGGTAGTTTAACTGGGGCGGTTGCCTCCCAAAATGTAACGGAGGCGCCCAAAGGTTCCCTCAGCCTGGTTGGCAATCAGGTGTCGAGTGCAAGTGCACAAGGGAGCTTGACTGTGAGACCGACGGGTCGAGCAGGAGCGAAAGCTGGGACTAGTGACCCGGCACTGGCATGTGGAAGCGGTGTCGCTCAACGGATAAAAGGTACCCCGGGGATAACAGGCTGATCTTCCCCAAGAGTCCATATCGACGGGATGGTTTGGCACCTCGATGTCGGCTCGTCGCATCCTGGGGCTGGAGTAGGTCCCAAGGGTTGGGCTGTTCGCCCATTAAAGCGGTACGCGAGCTGGGTTTAGAACGTCGTGAGACAGTTCGGTCCCTATCCGCCGTGCGCGTAAGAGACTTGAGAAGAGCTGTCCCTAGTACGAGAGGACCGGGACGGACGAACCTCTGGTGTGCCAGTTGTACCGCCAGGTGCACTGCTGGTTAGCTACGTTCGGCAGGGATAACCGCTGAAAGCATCTAAGCGGGAAGCTCGCTTCAAGATGAGGTCTCTCACCGGGTTAACCGGGTAAGGCCCCCGCCCAGACCAGCGGGTTGATAGGCCGGAAGTGGAAGCGCCGCAAGGTGTGGAGCTGACCGGTACTAACAGGCCGAGGGCTTGACCACACACAACCTTCACAACAGGTTCTGTGAAAAGCCTCAGATAAAGAGATTGTCTCGCGTCCACTGTGCGGTTCTGAACGCACGAACCAGCATTCCTGGTTCACGAACCACCCCCCGGTTCGCGGGGAAAGGTTCGACATGTTCACAGAGTTACGGCGGCCATGGCGAGAGGGAAACGCCCGGTAACATTCCGAACCCGGAAGCTAAGCCTCTCAGCGCCGATGGTACTGCCCTGGAGACGGGGTGGGAGAGTAGGACGCCGCCGGACAAC
>NZ_POQU01000131.1 GCF_002938425.1 Blastococcus atacamensis
GGACCTGGAAGAGCACCAGCACCAGGACGCCGACCAGGCCGAGGCCGCCTCCCCCCACGGCGATGCCGCGGCCGCCCCGGCCGCCGCCGAACCCGCCGCCGCCCCGGAGGTCGCGGACGTCGGACGTGTCGAGGCCGGCGCCTTCGCTGTACCGCATTCCTGGTGTTCCTCCCGTCGGGTCGAGCCGTGCGAACGGTGCCACCGGGGGCGGGTCGGGCGCGACTCGGGTCGCCGAGCCGGTGCGCCCGGCGCCCCCTGGATCCGGAGCCATGCCGCTGGAAGGTGAGTACGAGCCCAGCCCTCAGCAGTGGGTCCGCGACCAGGTCGAGAGGTACGAGGCGACCGGAGGGCGTGAGGCCAACACCCTGCTGGACACCGGCCTGCCGGTGGTCGTCTTCAGCACCCGTGGTGCGCGCTCGGGCAAGGTCCGCAAGCAGCCGCTCATGCGGGTCGAGCACGACGGCGTCTACGCCATGGTCGGCTCCCAGGGCGGCGCGCCCACCGACCCGGCGTGGGTGGCGAACCTGCGTGCCCATCCGGACCAGGTCACCGTGCAGGACGGGCCCGAACCCTGGGACGGCGTGGCCCGGGAGATCACCGGTGAGGAGCGGGCGCAGTGGTGGGAGCGCGCGGTCGCGGCCTATCCGGACCACGCGGACTACCAGCGGAAGACCGACCGGCAGATCCCGGTGTTCCTGGTGGAACGCCGGGGCTGAGCCGGGTCAGGGCAGGGCAGCCGCCAGCTCCGGCACCGCGGCGGCGAGCTCCTCGTCCTCGGTGAAGAGGGACGCCGACGCCACGCGCCGGCGACCCGTGCCGGCCCACCGCCACGTTCCGGCGATCCGACCGTCGACGACGACCGTGGCGGAGAACATGCCGTTGCGCCCGGGGCAGATCCGCTCGGCGTACCGCGGGTCGAGGACTGCCCTCCGGTCGGCGTAGCCGAGCACGAACTCGTCGAAGCCGGGGAGCAGGCGGACGGCGCGCGCCTCGTCGCGGTGCGCGTCGAGGCGCGCGGCCGTGCCGGGATCGAGCAGGTACTCGGTGCCCTCGACCTGCAGGCGTTCGAGCCGGTCGCCCGCGACTGCGAGGCCCGCGCGCACGTCGCGCACGGTGGTTCCCGCCCAGCGCACCAGGTCCGCGACCGTGGCCGGCCCGTGCCCGCGGAAGTACCGCAGGACGAGTTCCGCGAGCGCCTCCTCGCGGTCCAGCCGGCGGGGAGTGCGCACCCATTCGTCCAGCAGGACCAGGTGCTGCTCGGTGCCCTCGGTGGGGCCCAGGCACAGCGTTCCGGTCTGGGCCAGGAACCAGAGCAGGTGGTAGCCGCGCTGACCGGTCGTGGCGACGCCGCCGTCGCTGATCGCGGCCAGGAGGGCGGCGCGGGACAGCCGCCGGCCGCCGGAGAGCGCGGCGACGACGGCCTCCCGGGCCCGCTCGGCATCGGCCTCGTCCAGCTCGAGGGCCGCTCGCCGCTTCGCGAGACCGGCCAGCGCGCGCGGGCCCAGCAGGTCCAGCATCCAGTGCAGGTCCTCGGCCGGCAGCAGGTGCAGGGTGCCCCGCAGCGGCCAACTCCGCACCACCTCGCCACCGTCCATCGCGGCGAGCACGTCGGTCCGCCGGTGCCCCTCGGTGCGCAGGGCCACGGAGGTCACGGCGCCGGGGAGGTCCTGTCCCTGGACGGCCGCCAGCGCGCGCACGGCGGTCGCCGCGTCCGGGGCCGGAGGGCCGGCGAGCCCCTGGGCGACCAGGCGCATCAGCGCGACGTCGTGCAGCGGGGTCATGGCCGCACCCTGGCAGGGCCCTACGACGGTTCCGCCGGCCGGGCAGCTGGACTAGCCTCCGCGGCGTGATGGGAATGGGTGGGGCCGGCGGTCCGGGTGCCGAGCGTCGACGGCGGATGGTGGCCACGGTCGCCGTCCTGGTCCTGGTGCTGGGCGCGGCCGCCGCGGTGCTCTCAATCGCCCTCGGCTGAGGAGGTCCCGTGTCCGGCGCCGAGGCGACGGAGGCCTGGTCTCCGGGCAGCCGGCTCGCCAGGAGGACCTGCGCCGGATCGATGCGCTGGTGTGCGCCGCCGCACCCGGCCTCGGTCGCGAGTTCGTGCCCGCAGCCGCCGGCGCGATGCCCGGTCACGGGCCGACGCGCTGACCGAGCTGGTGCGTGAGGCCGCCGCGCACACGGCGCACGCGCATACCGAGCTCTTCGCGATCTGAGCGCACGGCACGGCCCGGGCCCTTGGTCCCTGGTGTGGCGACCTCCGGGACGACACCGTATGGAACCGCTGCGGCCGGAATGGGCCGCCTCTCCAGACGAACGAAGGACCGCCGATGACCCTGGTCGTCCCACCGATCCCCGGGCCTGCCGCCGACGAGCCCGCCCGGGCCCTGGACGACGCGGCCACCGGAGAGCCGGTGCGCGCCGCCGCGGGTGACCGGAGCGACGCGGAGCCGCTCGACGACTCCGTCACCGCCGCGGTCGGCCGGCTCAGCTGGGAGTTCTCCGACCGCGTGGGTCCGCACCTGGTCGTCCGGGTGGTGCGGGACTGCCGGCGGGAGCTGGGCGGATCGCCGGTCGGAGCCCTGCCGGAGCTGGTCGAGCGGCTGGCGCGCTACCGGCTGGACCGGCAGATCGGCTGACCCGGCGACAGCTCGTTGCCCGGTCCGGGAGGATGTCGGCGTGGGCTACGTCGACGTCAGTGCGGTCCGGCACACCCTCTCCGATGGGCGGGTGCTCCTGGACGACGTCTCGTTCCGGATCGGCGAGGGCGCCTGCGCCGCGCTGGTCGGCGAGAACGGGGCCGGCAAGACGACGCTGCTGCGGATCATCGCCGGCGACCTGGTGCCCGAGGCCGGCGCGATCGCCCGCACCGGCGGCCTGGGTGTCATGCGCCAGTTCATCGGCTCGGTGCGCGACGACACGACCGTGCAACGCCTGCTCGTGGACCTGTCACCGCCGGCGGTGCGGGCCGCCTGGGACGCGGTCGAGGCGGCGGAGCTCGCGCTCATGGAGACCGACGACGAGCGCGCGCAGATGGCCTACGCCGGCGCGCTCGCCGAGTGGGGAGACGCCGGCGGGTACGACGCCGAGGTCACCTGGGACACGGTCACGGTCGCCGCGCTGGGCGTGCCCTACGACCGGTGCAAGTACCGCGAGCTGTCCACGCTGTCCGGTGGTGAGCAGAAGCGGCTGGCCCTGGAGGCGCTGCTGCGGGGGCCCGACGAGGTGCTGCTGCTCGACGAGCCGGACAACTACCTCGACGTCCCCGGCAAGCGCTGGCTGGAGGAGCGACTGCTCGAGACCCGCAAGACGGTGCTGTTCGTCAGCCACGACCGCGAGCTGCTGGCGCGGGTCGCCGACCGCGTGGTCACCGTCGAGGGCGGGAGCGCGTGGGTGCACGGTGGCGGCTTCGCCAGCTACCACGACGCCCGGACGGCCCGGCACGAGCGGCTGGCCGAGCTGCGCCGGCGCTGGGATGAGGAGCACCAGCGGCTGGTCGACCTGGTCCGCACCATGCAGCAGCAGGCGGCGAACTCGCCGGACATGGCCAACCGGTACCACGCGATGCAGACCCGGCTGGCCAAGTTCGAGGCCGCCGGGCCGCCCCCGGAGCGCCCGCTGGAGCAGAAGGTGGCGATGCGGCTGCGCGGAGGGCGGACCGGGGTGCGGGCGGTCATGGCCGAGCAGCTGGAACTCAGCGGCCTGATGCAGCCGTTCGACGTCGAGATCTTCTACGGCGACCGCGTCGGGGTGCTCGGCGCCAACGGCGCGGGCAAGTCGCACTTCCTGCGGCTGCTGGCCGGGCAGCCGGTGGCGCACTCCGGCGACTGGCGGCTGGGCGCGCGCGTCGTCCCCGGGTTCTTCGCCCAGACGCACGCGCACCCGGAGTGGCAGGACCGCACCCCCGTGGACCTGCTCTGGCACGGCGAGCCGGGCCGTCCGGGCGTCGACCGCGGGCGGGCGATGGCGGCGCTGCGCCGGTACGGGCTCACCGATTCCGCAGACCAGCCGTTCCGGACGATGTCGGGCGGCCAGCAGGCGCGGTTCCAGATCCTGCTCCTCGAGCTCTCCGGAGCGACGCTGCTGCTGCTCGACGAGCCGACCGACAACCTCGACGTCCTCTCCGCCGAGGCGCTGGAGGAGGCCCTGGCCGCGTTCGAGGGCACGGTGCTGGCGGTGACCCACGACCGCTGGTTCGCGCGCTCCTTCGACCGGTTCGTCGTCTTCGGCGCCGACGGCCGGGTGTACGAGTCGGCCGAGCCGGTGTTCGACGAGACGCGGGTGGTCCGCGCCCGCTGACTGCGGGCGCGGACCACCCGCGCGGATCGTCAGGCGAGAGCGAAGAAGACCGGCTCCGCGTCCCAGCTGATCGTCTCCTCGATGGAGAGCTGGCCACCGGCAATGGCCGCCGGGGGCACGTCCATGCAGAACTGGAACGTGTCCGCGCCGCCGGGGTTCAGCGTGGGCGCGTTCATCGCGTCGTCGGGGAGCAGGGCGGCGCAGTCGGAGTCGCTGTACTGGCGCTTGTCGGCGCCGTGGAAGGTCGCGGTGAGGTCCATCCCCGGGAAGCCCTCGTCCGTACCGACGTACGTGGTGGTGAGCTGGATGACGACGTACTGGCCGGTGGGCGCATCGTTGAACTGGTTCCCGGCCGCCGCGATGGCGTTGCCGTCGAGCTGCACGGCATCCAGGGTGACCTCGTAGTCGCCCACCGTCGCCGGGGTCCCGAGTGCGACGAACTCGACCGTCGGCTCGTCGGTCGCAGCGTCCGCCGGCTCCGCGGGCGAGCCTGCGTCCTGCGACGAGCTCTCGAGGTCGTCCAGCTCGTTCTGGACCTCATCGATGACGTTTGAGTAGAACGCCTGGGTGGCGAAGACGACGACGATGGCCACCACGGAGGTCACCACGCCGGCGATTGCCATGCCCTTGCCGGACCGCGCACCCTTCCGCGCCTGCACGAGGGCCGGGATGCCGAGCGCCAGCCCGACGACGGCCAGCACTGCTGCCATGTTGTTGATGATCGGGACCCAGCTCAGGACCAGCGCGATGATGCCCAGCACCAGGGCAGCGACGGCCAGGCCGGAGCTCTTGACCGGCTGGGTCGGCTGGACCGGCGGCGGGGGCGGCGGCGCGTACTGCTGCGAGTACGGAGCCTGAGGGGGGTACGACACGGAATCTCCTACCGATGGGTAATTGGTACGGAGCGGGACCGTATGCGGCGCTGCCCGTCGCGGGTCCGACGACACGATCACGATGAGGTCGCGCCCCACCAGGCGTAACACCAGCACCTGTGGCCCGGCCGGGCGCGACTCGGCCGAACGCCCTGCCCTCGCTCCGGTACGTATACGCATCTGACGCTGCGGACGAAGGGGATAGTGTAGGTATCTGTCGCAGCCGCATCATTAAAAACAAAAGCAAATAAGAGCACACACATCGAGAAACGAATACACTAATCTTCAAAGTATCGATCAAACCATCAGAA
>NZ_POQU01000132.1 GCF_002938425.1 Blastococcus atacamensis
GGCCCCACCGCCGGCCCCGGCGCCGTCGCGGTGCCGGCCAAGCCGGAGCTGCCCGGGTTGCGCAAGGCCGCCGTCTTCCTCGCCCAGATGTCGAAGGAGGAGGCCGGCGTGCTGCTCGCGCAGTTGCGCCCGCGCGAGGTCGAGGCCCTCACCCGCGAGCTCATGAAGCTCGGGTCGGTGGAGCTCGACGACGTCGACGGCGTCATGCGCGAGTTCCACGGCCTGATGACCGCCCAGCACTTCATCGGCCGCGGCGGCGTGGATTTCGCCCGCGAGATCCTCGCCGCCGGCCTCGGCCAGGACAAGGCCGAGGGCATCCTGTCCCGGCTCAATGTCGTCTACACCGAGGTGCCGTTCGCCTCGCTGCGAAACGCCGACGTCCGCCAGCTGGTCACCTTCCTCAAGGACGAGCACCCGCAGGTCATCGCGCTGGTGCTCGCCCACCTCACCGCCGCCCAGTCGGCCGAGGTCCTCTCCGGCTTCGTACCGGAGCAGCAGGCCGAGGTCGCCCACCGCATCGCCACCATGGACCGCACCTCGCCGGAGATGGTCCGCCTGGTCGAGGAGGAGCTGGGCCGCCGGATGGGCTCGATCCTGGCGCACCAGGACATGACGACCGTGGGCGGTGTCGAGACCCTCGTGGAGATCATCAACCGCTCGCCTCGGCCCACCGAGCGCTCCATCCTCGAGTGGCTGGACAACAGCGACCCGGAGCTGGCCGCGGCCGTCCGCGCGCAGATGTTCGTCTTCGAGGACATCGTCACCATCGACGACCGGTCCCTGCAGCTGGTGCTGCGCGAGGTCGAGGCCAACGACCTGGCCACCGCCCTCAAGGGTGTCCGGCCCGACGTCCGCGACAAGGTCCAGCGCAACCTCTCCGAGCGTGCCGCCGAGAACCTCGCCGAGGAGATCGAGCTGCTCGGCCCGGTGCGCACCCGCACGGTCGAGGAGGCACAGGCCAAGGTCGTCGGCGTCATCCGCACCCTCGAGGAGCAGGGTGTGCTGACCATCTCGCGCAGCGGCGAGGACGACTTCGTTGCGTGACGACAGCCGCGGGAGCATCGCAGTGAGCGCCAGCGAGCGAGGAGCGGACCGAGGCGCGGAGTCGCGCCGTCGAGCACCGCGTGAGGGCACGGTCCTGCGCGGCGGTTCTGCAGCGCTCGCGCGGCCGTACCGCGAGGTCATGGCCGAGCGTGCCGCGGCCGCGGCCGCGGCTCCGCCCGTGGCCGTGCCGGCCGCCCGGCCGGCCATCGAGGACCTACCCGTGGCACCGAGCGCCCCGTCCTGGCTGTCCGGGCCGTCCGCGCCGGTGCCGCACCGCACGTCGGCGATCGTCCGCGCCACGGACGACACCGTCGCGGTGCAGCCGGTCCCCGTGGAGCGGCGCACGTCCGTACGGCGCGCCGAGGACCAGCCGATCGCCGGCGGCCGGCCGTCCTTCCGGCTCGGCGACGTCTACGCCGAGGAGCTGGAGCGGCTGCGCTCGCGCGCCCACGCCGAGGGCTTCGCCGCCGGCCACGCCGAAGGTCTGACCGCCGCCGAGTTCGTCGTGGCCGAGGCCGAGCGAACCGCCCAGGAGCGGCTCGCCGAGGTGCAGGCCCGCTGGGAGCGCCGGCTGGTCTCTGCGACCGCCGCTCTCGGAGCGGCCGCCCGCCACCTGGACGAGACGGCTGCCCCCGTCGCGGACGACATCCGCGACTCGATCATCGAAACGGTGCTCGTGCTGGTCGAGGACATCCTCGGCCGGGAGCTGGCACTGGCCACCGACCCGGTCATGGACGCCGTCCGCCGCGCCCTGACCTTCTGCCCGCCAGATGCCCCGGCCGTGGTGCGGCTGCACCCCGACGACCTCGCCGAGCTGCCCCCCGGGGCGCTCGCCGAGCTGCCCGACAGCGTCCGCGTCGTCCCCGACCCCGCGGTCGAGCGGGCCGGCGCCATCGCCGAGAGCGGCCCCCGCCGGATCGATGCGCAGCTGGGTTCGGCCCTCCAGCGCGTCCAGGCGGTGCTGGACTCGTGAGCGTCTCCCCCACCGTGCTCGAGCGCGCCCGCGCGGCCGCCCGTCCGCAGGTCACCGGCTCGGTGACCGGCGCGATGGGCCTCACGCTCAGCGTCGACGGCGTCAGCGCCGCCGTGGGCGACCTCGTCGAGATCAACCCCACCGACAAGCCGCTGCTGGCCGAGGTCGTCGCCGTCGGCCGGGACCGGCTGACCTGCATGCCGCTGGGCGGGCTGTCCGGCGTGCACGCCGGCGCCCCCGTCCGCGCCACCGGGCGGCCGCTGCAGGTGCCCGTCGGTGAGGCCCTGCTCGGCCGCGTCCTCGACGGGCTCGGGCGACCGGTCGACGGCGGACCTTCGCTGGGCAGCCGCGTCTCGCGGGTCGACCTGGAGACCCGGACCCCGCACGCCCTCTCCCGCACGCGCGTGGAGGAGCCGCTCACCTTCGGCGTCCGTGCGCTGGACACCCTCGTCCCCTGCGGCAAGGGCCAGCGCCTGGGCATCTTCGCCGGATCCGGCGTCGGCAAGTCCAGCCTCATGGCCCAGATCACCCGCGGCACCGACGCCGACGTCCGCGTCATCGGCCTGATCGGCGAACGTGGACGAGAGGTCCGCGAGTTCATCGAGGAGAACCTCGGCGCCGAGGGGATGGCCCGGACCGTCGTCGTCGTCGCCACCTCCGACGAGCCGCCGCTGGTGCGGCTCAAGGCCGCCTTCGTCGCCACCCGGATCGCCGAGGCCTTCCGCGACGAGGGCCGCGACGTGCTGCTGCTCATGGACTCGATCACCCGCACGGCCATGGCCCAGCGCGAGGTCGGTCTCTCCGCGGGCGAGCCGCCGGCCACCCGGGGCTACCCGCCGAGCGTCTTCGCGATGATGCCGCAGCTGCTGGAGAAGGCCGGTACCGGCTCCGTCGGCTCGATCACCGGTCTCTACACCGTCCTGGTCGAGGGCGACGACCACAACGAGCCGATCGCGGACACCGCCCGCTCGATCCTCGACGGGCACATCGTGCTCACCCGCAAGCTCGCCACGACCGGCCACTTCCCCGCCATCGACGTGCTGGAGTCCATCTCCCGCGTCGCGGGTGCGGTCGTCCCCCCGGCCCAGATGACCGACGCCCGCGAGATCCGCCGGCTCATGGGTGCGCTGCGCGACGTGCGCGAGCTCATCGAGATCGGCGCCTACCAGGCCGGCAGCGACCCGCTGGTCGACCGCGCGCGGCAGCTCGCCCCGCAGATCGACGCGTTCCTGCAGCAGCCGCTCGGTGAGTCGACGTCGGCGGCCGAGGCCTGGGGCTGGCTGCAGCGGATCGTGAGGAGCGCATGACCGCACCCGCGCAGCAGCGCGTGGATGCCCCGTGAAGCGGGCGACGTTCCGGCTGCAGCCGGTCCTGGAGCTCCGGCGCACCGAGGAGCGCGCCGCCGCGGCCGCCGCTGCCGCCGCGATGAACGCCGCCACCGACGCCGATCGGCGCGCCACCGAGTACGAGACGGCGCTCAGCGCCTCGACGATGCCCCGATCGCTGCCGGCCGGGACGTTCGTCGCCGCCATGGTGCTGCTCCGCACCGCGGCCACCGACGCGTCCGAGGCCCGGTCGATGGCCACCGCCCAGGCCGAGCAGGCCGAGGCGGTCCGCGCGGAGTGGACCGCGGCCGCCCAGCGGACCAAGGCCCTCGAGCGGCTCGCCGAGCGGCATCGGGAGGCCCAGGCGCACGCGATGGACATGGCAGAGGCTCGGGCTGCCGATGACCTGGTCACCGGGCGCGCAGGTCGCGCCTGCCGGACCGAGGAGGAGCAGGCATGGACGGACTGAGCGCGGTCCAGGCCCGCATCGGCGAGATCCAGGCCCGCTTCGCCGCCGCCACCCCCAGCACCGCGACGTCGGCGAGCTGGGCCTCGGCGGCCAGCGCCGCGGGGCTGACCGGCACGTCGTCGGCCGGCGGCTACGCCGGGGCGGCGGGTACCGCGTCGGAGAGCGCGGTGGTCAGCGAGGCGCAGAAGTACATCGGCGTGCCCTACCTGTGGGGCGGCACCGACCCGAGCAAGGGGCTGGACTGCTCGGGCTTCACCAAGCTGGTGTTCGGCAACCTCGGCATCGACCTGCCACGCACCTCGTCCCAGCAGGCCACCGCGGGCAAGCCGGTCGCCTCGCTGGCCCAGGCCCGGCCCGGCGACCTGGTCTTCTTCGACTACTCCTCCGGGCGCGCCGGCATCGACCACGTCGGCGTCTACATCGGCAACGGCCAGATGATCGCCGCGCCGCAGGCCGGCGAGTCGGTGAAGGTGCAGTCGGTCGGCAACCCGACGGTGATCCGCCGGGTCCTCCCCGAGGCGAGCGCCACCGCTCCGGCGGCTACGGGCGCGGCCGGCGCGCTGGCCGGCGTCCCCTACGCCGACCTCTTCGCCCGGGCCGCGAACAAGCACGGCATCGACCCCTCGCTGCTGGCCGCCGTCGCCAAGCAGGAGTCGAACTTCAACACCTCGGCCGTGTCCCCGGCGGGCGCCCAGGGGCTCATGCAGTTCATGCCGGCCACCGCCAAGGGCCTGGGCGTCAACCCAATGGACCCGGCCTCGGCCATCGACGGTGCGGCGAAGTACCTCAGCAACCTGAACCAGCAGTTCGGCTCGACCGAGCTGGCGCTGGCGGCCTACAACGCCGGGCCGGGCGCGGTCAGCCGCTACGGGGGCGTCCCGCCCTACTCCGAGACCCAGAACTACGTCCGCTCCGTGATGAGCAAGGCAGAGGGCTACCGATGACTGCTCCCGTGACCGTCGCCGCCCCCGCGGCGCGCGCCACCTCCACCTCCTCCTCCGACGGCGGCTCCACCGGCAGCGCGGCGCCGTTCGCCTTCGCGCTCGACGATGCGCTGGCCGGTGGGCAGGGCCCCGTGCGTGACGCGACGTCCGGCGGTGATCAGCGTCCGTCCGGCGAGTCCGCGACCGACGAGGGCGCCACGCCGGGCGAGGCGACCGCCGCACCGGTGGTCGACCCCGCCGCCGCCGGCGTGGCCGCCGCGCTGTGGGCGCTGGTTCTCGGCACCGGCGCGTCCACCGCCGTGGCCGCGCCCGTCGTCGTCGCGCCGACCGGCGAGCCCGTCGACGGGGTGCCGGCCGGAGCACCGGTCGCCGCCGCCGGAACCGCGTCGGCCGCCGGGGAGATCGCCGGGGAGATCGCCGGGGAGATCGCCGGCGCGGGCGCACCGGGCCCCGACGCTCCCGCGGCGCCGGGCGCCACGCGGCCCGGCGTCACCCCCGCCCCCGCCGCAATCGCGGGCGCCACCCCGACTGCCGGCACCGTGCCGGCCACCGATCCCGCGGCCGAGCTCACCGTCGTCCCGTCCAC
>NZ_POQU01000133.1 GCF_002938425.1 Blastococcus atacamensis
TTTTTGTTGTTTTTTTTTTCAATCAGCAGACGGCATCTGATGTTGTGTTAGGTTTCGTGGGCTCGAAAATGTGTATAGGAGACAGCGTCGGGGTGGCGGCCCGGCTCGCCTCCGGGGCGCACCCGGTGGACAGCGCGAGGCCGGCGGTGACCGCCAGCGCCGCTGCGGCGCGGAAGGTTCGGCGGGGTCGGTGCACGGGGGGCTCCTGCGTCGGCGGGCTCCGTCCGCCCGGCGAGCGGTCTCGGGCGGCACCGAGGCGTCGCCGCAGTCGTCATCGGCGGAGTTCAGCCGCGTCGTGACCAGCACGGCATCGACCCGCCCGGACCCCCGAACACGACGGCGCCCCCTCTCCTCAGCGAGGAGAGGGGGCGCCGTCGGTCGCGTCGCTGGAGGTCAGCGACGACCGGTCTTGCCGCTGCGGCTCTTCTGGAAGTCCGCGATGGCCTTCTTGATCTTCGCCTGGTTCTGCGGCTTGCGGGCCTCCTGGACCACCTTCGCCGCGATCCCCGACACGAGCATCTTCCGGATCATGCCTGCCATGGTGTTGCCTCCTTCGGTGTGCGTCGGATTCCTTCTGCCCGGATCGACCGGCGGCCAACCACGCGACCGCGTTCCGCACCCCGTCGACTGCGCTTCCGCGCCGAGCCCGGCGTCGCGGGCGCGGGCGAGTGCCCGGGCTCGATCGGTGACCGCGACGCCGGCGCCGTGGACCACCGATCAGCGCCTCGACGAGGTCGAGCGCGGCTCCGACGGTCCGGCACACCACGGCGGTGCGCCGACCGACAGTGCCGAGCGCCGACCGGCCGGAGCAGGGAACACCCATGACTGCTGACGCCGAGGAAGACGATCGGGCGGAAGCTGTCCCGGTGTCGTGAGGTACCGCTCCCGATCCGATCGCGCTCTGGGTCAGGACGCCTCGGCGTCGGCGCCGCTGCCGGGGTCCTGGGCGAGCAGGTACGTGGCGACGCCGAGGACGGTTCCGGCCACCCCGGACAGCAGGACGACGACGGGCGTGCCGACGTCCCCGAGGACGGCGGTGAGCAGGTCGTGGGAGCGCGAGGTGGGGTCGGAGAGGACCACGCCGACGAAGACGGCGACGAGCAGACCGGCGCCGGCCGAGGCCACGTGCGCCAGCCGGCCGGTGAACCCGATCCGCTCGCTCACGCTGCGGGCGGCCTTGACGATGCGTCCCGCGCGGAGGATGCGCAGCGCCCCGACGGTGCGCACCAGCCGCAGCACCTGGACGGCACCGAGCGCGAAGGCCACGGCGAGGACGACTGCGGCCGTCAACGCGATCAGGCCGAGGTGCCCGCGGATCCAGGCGCGCTTGCTCTCGGCGACGAACAGCAGGATGACGGTCTCGGCGACCAGGACCAGGCCGCTGACGACGTCGATGACGTGACCGGCGGTGCCCAGCGCGCCGTCGGCGACGGTGAGGAACATGGCGGGGATGGAGGCCAGTGCGGCCACCAGGACCGGAGCGGCGAGGCGCTGCTGCCAGCGCTCCTCGCGTGTTCTGCCGGGGCCGCTCACCACGTGTCGACGTGCGGCCGGACCCGCCCCGCCGGCCGGGGTGTCGCGGCCGCCTCGCGGGTCAGCGTGGTGATCCACCGGCGGGTGTCGACCGGGTCGATGACGTCGTCGATCTCCCAGTGCGCGGCCACGTTCAGCCCGCGCCCGTTCTCGTAGGCGTGGGCGACGGCGGCGTCGAACGCGGCGGCACGCTCGGCGTCGTCCTCGATGGCCGCGAGCTCCCGGCGCATGCCGAGCCGCACCGCGCCTTCCAGGCCCATCGGGCCGAACTCGCTGGTCGGCCACCCGACGGTGAACCGGGGCACCTTCGTGCTGCCGCCGGCCATGGCCTGCGCGCCGAGGCCGTAGGCCTTGCGGACGACGACGGTCCCGATCGGCACCGACAGGTTCGCGCCGATCACGAACAGCCGGGAGAAGTGGCGGACGGTCGCCGTCTTCTCCGACTCGACGCCGACCATGAAGCCCGGGGTGTCGCAGAGCGAGACCACCGGCAGCCCGTGGGCGTCGCACAGCTGGAGGAAGCGGGCGGCCTTGTCGGCGGCGTCGGCGTCGAGGGCTCCGCCGAGGTGGGTGGGCACGTTGGCGATCACGCCGAGCGGCGCACCCTCGACCCGGGCGAGCGCGGTGATCATGCCGTGGCCCCAGCCGTCGCGGAGCTCGAGCACGCTGTCCTCGTCCATGAGGGCGGCCAGCACCGCGCGCATGTCGTAGACGCGCTTGCGGTTCTCCGGGACGAGGTGCCGCAGCGCCCGCTGGTCGGGTGCGGTCCACCTCTGCACCGGCCCCTGGAAGTAGGAGAGGTACTTCTTGGCCGCGGCGACGGCGGCCGCGTCGTCGGCCACCCGGAGATCGACGACGCCGTTGGCGTGCTGGACGTCGATGGGGCCGATCTCCTCCGGCGCGACGACGCCGAGCCCGCCGCCCTCGATCATGGCCGGCCCGCCCATGCCGATGTTCGCGTCCTCGGTGGCGATGACGACGTCGCAGGTGCCGAGCAGCGCGGCGTTGCCGGCGAAGCAGCGGCCGCTGGCGATGCCGACGGTCGGGACCAGGCCCGACAGCCGGCCGAACAGCGTGAACGCCGCGGTGTCGAGCGCGGAGACGACGGGGGAGTCGACGTCGCCGGGCCGCCCTCCCCCGCCCTCGGCGAACAGCACGACGGGCAGCCGGCGCTTCTCCGCGAGCTCGAACAGCCGGTCCTTCTTGAGGTGGCCGCGCATGCCCTGGGTGCCGGCGAGCACGGTGTAGTCGTAGGAGACGACGACCGCCGGGTCGCCGTTGATGTCGGCGAGCCCGCCGATGACGCCGTCGGCCGGGGTCTTCCGCTGCAGTTCCTCGCGGCTGCGGCGGCGCTCCTGGGCGGCGAAGACCAGCGGCCCGTACTCCAGGAAGCTGCCCTCGTCGACGAGGTCGGCGAGGTTCTCCCGCGCGGTGCGGCGGCCCTGGGCGTGCCGGCGCGCCACCGCCTCGGGCCGGTGCTCGTCGAGACCCATCTCGTGCCGCCGGTGGACCGCGGCCAGGTCGGGGCGCTCGGCGTCGAGGTCGAGGTCGTCCGTCGTCTGCTGCTCGTCGGCGTCGACGTGCTGGACCTCGGCGAGCAGCTGGCCCTGGCGGACCGTCTCGCCGACCTGGACCGCGACCCGGAGCACGGTGCCGCCGGTGGGGAGGGCGACGACGTGCTCCATCTTCATCGCCTCGAGCACGACGACCGCTCCCCCGGCGTGCACCCTGGCTCCCGCCCGGGCCTCGACGGCGACGACGGTGCCGGGCACGGGTGCGCGCAGCCCGTCACCGTCCCGCGCGGGCTCGACCGCGTCGGCGAGCTCCGCGAGGTGGTCGTCGACGAACGAGGTGGTGGCCGTCCGCACCTCGGGATGCTCCAGCAGCGCGCGGAGGAAGCCGACGTTGGTGGCGACGCCGGCCACCTGCACCTCGCCGAGCGCCCGGTGCAGGTGCTTCAGCGCGGCGTCGAGCCCGCCCTGCCGCTCGGATATGACGACCTTGGCCAGCAGCGAGTCGTAGCGCGGGCTCTGCTGCGCGCCGGGGCGCGCCGCGGTGTCGACGCGCACGCCCGGCCCGCCGGGGAACGCCAGCGCGGTGAGGGTGCCGGCACTCGGGACGACGCCGTCGACCGTGACCGTCTCGGCGTTGACCCGGGCCTGCACGGCGACACCCAGCGGCCGCGGGTTGAGCCGGAACTCGTCGAGCATCGCGCCGGCGGCGACGCGGAGCTGCAGCCGCACGAGGTCCAGGCCGAGCGTCTCCTCGGTGACCGTGTGCTCGACCTGCAGCCGGGGGTTGCACTCCAGGAAGACGAACCCGTGCGGATCGTCGGCCGGGACGAGGAACTCGACGGTGGCGAGCCCGCGGAGACCGACGTGCCCGGCCAGGGCCGCGCCCGCCGCGTGCAGCCGTTCCCTGACGTCGTCGGGTAGGTCCGGAGCAGGCGCGATCTCGACGACCTTCTGCCGGTTGCGTTGCAGCGAGCAGTCCCGGTCGCCCAGGACGACGACGCCGTCACCGTCGCCGAGCACCTGCACCTCGAGATGGCGGGCGCGCTCGACGAGCTGTTCGGCGAGCAGGGCGCCGGTGCCGAAGGCGACCCGGGCCTCGTTGCCGACCGTCTCGACGGCGGCGGCGACGTCGTCGCCCCGGTGGACGATCCGGGTGGCCCGCCCTCCTCCGCCGAACCGGGCCTTGAGCATCACTGCGCCGACGTCGTCGAGCAGCGCGGCGACGCCCTCCTCGTCGGCCGCGCGCAGGACGGGGACGCCGGCGGCGGCCGCGGCCTCGCGCGCGAGCGCCTTGTCGCCGAGGACGGCGAGGGTGGCGACGGTCGGCCCCACGACGGCGACCCCGACGGCCTCGCACGCTCGTGGCAGGTCGGGGCTCTCGGAGAGGAATCCGTAACCGGGGTGGACCAGCGTGCAGCCGGTGGCCACGGCGGCCTGCGCGATCGCGGCGGCGTCCAGGTAGGCGGCGGGACCGCTGCCGGGCAGGACGGAGCGCTCGTCGGCGGCGGCGAGGTGGGGAGCGTCGGGCTCGTCGGCCGCGGTGACCGCGACGGAGACCCACCCCTCGGCAGCCGCGGCGCGGGCGATGCGGACGGCGATCTCGCCGCGGTTTGCGATCAGCAGGCGAGCCACCAGGCGATGCTCGCACGCGGGCTGGACGTGCTGCGGAGGACGGCCACGCGCGCGAGGTCGGAACGCTGTGTGCCGCCACGCCGCCGAAGGAAAGTAAGTAGCCGATCACGTTCCGTCGTTCGAGTCGCCGGCGGCTCGGAACCTTTCCGTGGAGTCGGGGGTGGTCGGCTGGCGAGTCGTCGGTCCGGCGGCTGTCGACGTACTGGGCGGTAGCGCTCCGGAAGTCCCCCTCCGCGCTTTTGTGGCTGCTCCGCGACCCACCTAGCGTCGTCGCGGTCCGGCCGAGGCCCCGTCGTCACCGCACCTGGTGGCACCCGTCCGGACACCGCCGAACCGGCGCACCGGAGACCTCCGGCGGCCGGACCGGGGACCCACCGCAGTTCTGGGGTGAAGCGCGAACGGCCACGTCCGTCGCGCCGGGCGCTCTCCCCGCCCGAACCCGTCAGCTCACCCGGTAGGCGGTAAAAGGAGAACAGGAGAACCCGTCGTTCCATGACGACTTCCCGCACGTCCACGATCACCCGTCGTTCCGTCCGCGGGGCGGCTCTCGCCGTCCTCACGGGGGCGGGGATCGCGCTCACCCCGCTCACCGCCTCCGCCTCCGCCGGAGCCCCGGCCCCCGTGAGG
>NZ_POQU01000134.1 GCF_002938425.1 Blastococcus atacamensis
AGATGTGTATAGGGGACAGCGTCGCCGCCGCGCAACGGGGCGGGGCCGAAGTGGGCGTCCAGCGGGCTGGCCGGGGCGCGGGTCTGGGTGACCGCCGACAGCCGGACCACCCGGTCCCGTCCGCTGCGCTTGGCGTCGTAGAGCACGCCGTCGGCCGCGGCGAACAGGGTCTTGCGGTCATCGCCGCGGGTCGCCGAGGCGATGCCGGCGCTGATGGTTACCGGCACGTCGAGGCCCAGCTCGGACCACGGGTAGGCGACGACCGACGCCCGGATGCGCTCGAGGGCGCGCTCGGCCTGCTCGGACGTCGTCTCCGGCAGCAGGATCACGAACTCGTCGCCGGCCCAGCGGCACACCTCGTCGGTGTCGCGCACGCCGGCCACCAGCAGCTCGCCGACGACCCGCAGCACGGCGTCGCCGCCCGGGTGCCCGATGGCGTCGTTGATCGACTTGAACCGGTCGACGTCCACGACGGCCAGGGCCGGGACGTCGCCGGCGGCCAGCAGCCCGTCGAGGCGGGCCTCGGCGTAGCGGCGGTTGGGCAGGTGGGTCAGCGGGTCCTCGTAGGCCTGCCGGCGCAGCTGCCCGGCGGCGCGCTCGGTCTCCAGCAGGCTCTTGCGGCGGCCGAACAGCTCGACCCAGCGGGTGCGCCGCTCGTCGACCCGGTCCAGCTCGTCGGCGAGATAGGCCTGGAGATAGGGCAGCGCACGCTCGGCGTCGTTGAGGTCGGCGTGCAAGGTGCACAGCTCGCGCAGGGCGGCGCGGCGGACCCGCGGCAGCCCGTGCTCGGTGGCCAGGGCGAGTGCGTCGACCAGGTGCTCGTCGGCGGCGCGGCCGTTGCCCTGACGGCGCAGGGCACGGCCGAGCGCGAGCTGGGCCGAGGCGAGCCGGGCCCGGTCGACCGCGGCGGCCGACAGCCGGACGGCGGCGCGCAGCGGGCCGACGGCCGCGGCCTGCTCGCCCATGCCCACCAGGGCCCAGCCGTGCACGATCTGCGCCGGCACGATGCCCACGGCGTCCGGCGGCAGCTGGACCAGTGCCTGCTCGGCCAGCTGCCGGGCCTCGGTGAAGTAGGGCGCCGCGGACTCGGGGGCGCCGTCGTCGAGGAGGCCCTCACCCAGCTCCGCGCACAGCTCGCCGAGCCGGGTGGCCGCAACGGCGACCAGGACCTCGGGGTCGGGGGAGTCGGGTGCCAGGACCGCAGGGTCCGCGGCGGCCGCGAGGGCGGTCTCGTGCGCCCGGCGCTGGTAGTCCAACGCCAGCGGCATCAGCTCCAGGTCGGCCAGGACGCCGGCGAGGGTGCTGAGCGTGTCGATCAGCAGGACGCTGGGGGACAGGGCGGGGTCGAGCAGGCTCGCGGCCTCCACCGCCTCGTCCATGGCGGCGTCGATCCGCCGGGAGAGCAGCTCGATGCGCGCGTGGCGGGCGAGCCCGGCGGCGCGCTGCAGGTTGTCGTCGGCGGCGTCGAAGGCCGCCTTGGCCGAGCGGACCAGGGCGATCGCCAGGGCGGCCCGTGAGGCGGACTCCGACCGGGGATCGGCCTGGGCGCCGGTGCCGTCCAGCAGCTCGGCGACGCCGGCGTGCAGGTCGAGGGCAGGTTCGGCGGGGGAGACCGGGTCGCCGACCACCGTGAAGCCGGAGAGGCGCAGCCGGCGGACCAGCAGTTCGGCGCGCAGCGTGTCGGCCCAGGCCCGGCCGAGGGAGTTCGGGGCGTCCTCCACCGCGTCGTCAGCCGGAACGGCTGCGACGTAGGGGGACGGATCCCGCTCGACACCCGACAGCAGCTGCTCGGCGTCGTCGAGCTGCCAGTTGCTGAGGGCGGCGGTCACCCGGTGATGCAGGGCTCCCGGTGGCACGAGCGCACTGTGCATGTCGGTACCGACGGTGTCGAGAACCGATCCCGGAACGCGCCGTCCCCTGTCCGTCGCGTCCCTCCCGTCCCACGCGTGCGGAAAGCTCACGCGCTCGCCCCGCGGTCCATCCTGGCCGGGGGAAGGGTGTCGGGCGGGGCGTGCGCGCGCACCCGGTTGCGGCCGCCGCGCTTGGCGGAGAACAGGTGCAGGTCCGCGGTGTCGAACAGTGCGCGCCAGCCGACGACGGGGTTGGGCTGACCGTCCGGAACGGCCGGCGCGGTGGCCACGCCGACGCTCACGGTCACCGGATCCGACAGCGC
The DNA here is from genome assembly GCF_002938425.1 of Blastococcus atacamensis. Lineage (GTDB taxonomy): Bacteria > Actinomycetota > Actinomycetes > Mycobacteriales > Geodermatophilaceae > Blastococcus > Blastococcus atacamensis. The sequence goes on from NZ_POQU01000134.1 coordinate 2,174, forward strand.
CAGGTCGCTCCAGTCGGCCTCGGCGACCGCCGAGCGCAGCCGCTCCATGACCGCCAGGGCCTGTGGCTCGGCCGCCGTGGGCAGCACGACGAGGAACTCGTCGCCGGCCCAGCGGTACACCTCGTCGCCGGTGCGGCTGTGCTCGCGGAGCAGGTCGGCCACCCGGCGCAGCACGGCGTCGCCCTGGGTGTGGGAGGCCTCGTCGTTGACCTCCTTGAACCGGTCGACGTCGACGACGGCCAGGGACAGCGGCTCCTCGCCGAGCCGGAGCGCGCCGAGCCGGCGCTCGGCGCTGCGCCGGTTGCCCAGCCCGGTCAGCGGGTCCTCCAGCGCGTGCCGTCGGAGCACCGCGGCCTGCCGCTCGGCCTCGCGCAGCCGGCTGCGCCGGACGAACATCTCCGCCCACATCTCCCGGCCGCGGGCGTGCGCCCGGCCGGTGTCGTACCGGTAGGCCTCCAGCCAGTGCAGCGCCTCGGCCGGCCGGCCCAGGTCGGCGTAGTCCTGGCCGAGCTCGAGCAGCGTCTGCCGGTAGCGGCGGCGATCGCCGGTCGCGGCGAAGGCGCCGGAGGCGTCGACCAGCAGGTCGATGGCCTCCTCGGCCAGGACGACGTCGTCGTCCCGCTTGGCGACGGCCGTGAGCAACCGGGCGAGCACGAGGTCGGTGTAGCCGCGCAGCCAGATACCGGCGTCGCGCTGCACCGAGCGCCGCACCCGCCGCAGCGGTCCGAGCGCCTCGTCCAGGTCGCCGCCGCACATGAGCGCCCACGCCTGGACGACGTCGAGCAGGTCAGCCTCGGCCTGTTCCGGCTGCCAGTCCAGCTCGCGGGCGGCGGAGGCGCGGACCAGCGCCTCGCCGGCCAGCTCCTCGGCCCGGTCGGTGTCGCCGCGGCGGCGCAGCGTCTGCGCGAGCTCCACGTGCTGGCGGGCCGAGAGGAGCAGCAGCCGCCCGGAGTCGCCGACGTCCGGCAGGGCGGCGGCCACCTGGGAGCCGAGGGTCGCGTGCGCGACGGCGAGCTCCTCCAGGTCCAGGCCGGAGAGCGTGAGGGAGAGCCAGCGGTGGGCCTGCAGCAGCGCGCGGGAGGGCTGGGCGGCCTGGCCGTCGGTGAGCAGGCTGGCGTCGACCGCCAGCAGCATGGCGGAGTCGAGGTGGTCGGCGACCACCTCCACGTGCGCGAGGTAGGCCATCAGCAGCGCCGTCTCCGAGGACACCGGGCAGCGGTCCAGCAGGTCGCGGGCGGCGGCCACCTCGTCGGCGGCGCGGTCGGCCTCGCCCTCCAGCTGGGCACGCCGGGCCCCGAGTGCGTGCCGCCACGCGGTCCAGGCCGGGTCGCCGCTGTCGGCGAAGGCGGCGTCGGACTCGTCGAGCAGGTGGAGGAAGTGGATGGGGTCCTCGGCGTCGCTGGTGTCGAGCAACCGCCAGAGCGCGGCCTGGAGGACGCCGGGGGCGACACGGGCCGGGCGGGGGGTCACCTGTCCTCCACTCGGGTCGGGCGGCCGCGCTGGCCGGTCGGGCCGGATGTGAGGCATTTCGCCGGGGAGGACGCGCACCTCGTCCTGCCGCACTACCCTCGTCGGATGCCCGGGATGCCTTCACCGACGCGGTTCGTCTACCTGGGGCCCGAGGGTACCTTCGCCGAAGCCGCTCTGAGCAGGGCGATTACGTCTGCGGAGGGACCCCGCTCCCCCCGGCCGAGTGTCGCCGCCGCACTCGCCGCCGTCCGCTCGGGTGACGCCGACGCGGCCCTCGTACCGCTGGAGAACTCCGTCGAGGGCTCGGTGCCCGCGACCATGGACGGGCTGGCCGACGGCGACCCGCTGCGGATCACCCGTGAGGTGTTCCTCGAGGTGGCGTTCGTGCTGGCCGTCCGGCCGGGGACGACGCCGGCCGACGTCCGCTCGCTGGGCAGCCATCCGCACGCGCTGGCCCAGACCGGTCGCCGGCTGGCCGAGCTGCTGCCCGACGTGACGCCGATGCCGATGACGTCGACGGCGGCGGCCGCGGCCGCGGTGGCCGCCGGCGAGGTGGATGCCGCGGTGTGCGCGGCGATCGCAGCCTCGCGCTACGGGCTCGACTGCCTGGTCGAGGACCTCGCGGACACGCCCGGTGCGGTCACCCGGTTCGTGGTGGTCGAGCGTCCCGGCCCGCTGCCCGCACCCACCGGCAACGACAAGACCTCGCTGGTCGCCGTGGTCGGCGACCGGACCGGCGCGCTGCTGGACCTGCTGCGCGAGTTCGCAGTCCGAGGCATAAGCCTGACGCGCATCGAGTCGCGGCCCACCCGGCAGCGGCTCGGCGTCTACTCGTTCTCCATGGACTGCGAGGGCCACGTCGCCGAACCGCGGGTGGGCGAGGCGCTGGCGGCGCTGCACCGGATCAGCGACGACGTCCGCTTCCTCGGCTCCTATCCGCGCGCCGACGACCGGGAGAACCGGCCGGTACCGGCGGAGTCGGCCGACGCCGCCTTCGTCGAGGCCGAGCAGTGGCTGGCCCGGCTGCGCGCCGGCGATCTCTGAGCCTTGCTCTCCGCGATCATCGAGTTCGGACCGCCGGCGACGGCGTGTCGGGCCGTGTCGCCGGCAACAAGTCGATGATCGGCGACCGTGTCCGAGCCGGGGAGGCCGCCCGCTGGGTGAACCGGGTGCCGCTGCTGTGGGTGGTGCTCGGCAGCGGTCTGCTGGCCTGGTGTTCGTCGCGACCTGAGCCGCGTCAGCCCAGCCGGGCGCGCAGCTCCTCGACGATCCCGCGGGTGACCGGGATGTCGATCTCGTGCCGCTCGGCCGCCCGCACCACCGCGCCGCCGATCGCCTCCAGTTCGGTGGGGTTGCCCTCGTCGGCATCGCGCTCCATCGACGAGCGCATCTCCGCCGGGAGCGACCAGGTGAAGTCCCGGGT
>NZ_POQU01000135.1 GCF_002938425.1 Blastococcus atacamensis
TGTTTGTCAGACATGTTTTTTTTTTTTATTGTGCTGGCGACCCCCGAGTATTCCTTTGTAGTGTTTGACGGGATAGTAAGAGAGATAGAAGAGACCGCCCCACCCCCTGGTCTCCCGCCTGCTGGCCGCCCGGGCCGACGACCGGCCGCCGTCGCGCTGGCGCGGCCGGTTCACCGCCGGTCTCGCCGGTGCCGCCGTGGGCGTGACCGGCCTCGCCGCCCTGGTCGCCGTGGCCGCCGGCGCCCAGCCGGGCGACCCCCTCTACGACCTCAAGCGCGGCACCGAGCAGACGCAGCTCGCCCTGGCCGGTGAGAGCCGCGGACAGACCCTCCTGGAGCTCGCCAGCACCCGCCTGGACGAGCTGCGCACGGTGACCGGCGATGCCGAGCTGGTCGAGCAGACGCTGCGCACCATGGACCGGCAGACCACCGAGGGCGCCGCGATCCTGACCGCCCGCGCGGTGGCGACCGCCGACGCCGACACCCTCGAGGACCTCGCCGCCTGGACGGACCGCCAGTCCTCCGGTCTCGAGGCGCTGCGGGCCGAGATGCCCGGCCCCGCCGAGCCGGCCTTCGCCGGCTCCGTCGACCTGCTGCAGGCCCTCGACACCCGGACCGCGGGCCTGTCCACCATCCTCGGCTGTGCCTCCGGGCCGGTCACGGTGGGCGAGGACGCGCTCGGTCCGGTGCCGGGTCTCTGCGTCACCGAGACCCCGGCGCCGGCTCCCGAGGAGGTGCCGGCTCTGCCGCCGGTCGCCACCGGGCCGAGCACCACGCCGGTCATCCCCTCCGCACCGGCCGTCCCCTCCCCGACCGGCAACGGGTCTCCCGCCGCCGTGCCGACGCCGGGCACGACGCCGGTTCCGCCCGCGGACACCCTCCCGACCGCGGGTGCGGTGCCGCCGGCACCGAACCTGCCCCTTCCCGGCGTGCCGAGCGACTCGGCCACCCGGACGACGACGACACCGCCTGCCGTCGCCGTGCCGCTGCCCGGCCCCATCCGGATCTGCCTGCCACCGCTGGCCACCGTGGGGAACTGCTGACCACGACCTGAACCGACCCCGCGGATACGGCTAGGGTCGCACTCGTCGGATCGGACGCCGCCGGGCGTACCGGGAGCAGGGAGGTCGGAGTGCCGCGACTGTCGGTACGGGGCCGCCGCCTCGGACGCCCGGTCGTCGAGGCCGACGAAGAGACCCGGGCACACGTCGCAGGTGCGGCCTCGGCGGCCGCGGCCGAGGTCACCGCGCCACCCGTCCGCGAGCCGGATCTCACCGGAGCCGCGTTCTTCGACGTCGACAACACCATGATGATGGGCGCCTCGCTGTTCTGGTTCGCCCGCGGACTGGCCGCCCGCAAGTACTTCTCCAGCCGCGACCTCTACCGCTTCGTGTGGCAGCAGGCGAAGTTCCGCATCGCCGGCAACGAGAGCGCCGACGACATGCACACGATCCGCGAGAACGCGCTGGCCTTCGTGGCCGGCCGCGAGGTCGTCGAGATCTCGCAGGCAGGCGAGGAGATCTACGACGAGCTCATGGCCGACCGCATCTGGTCCGGCACCCGGGTCCTGGCGCAGAAGCACCTCGACGCCGGGCAGCGGGTCTGGCTCGTGACCGCCACGCCGGTCGAGCTCGCCTCGATCATCGCCCAGCGGCTGGGGCTGACCGGCGCCCTGGGCACCGTCTCCGAGATCGTCGACGGGCGGTACACCGGGCGGCTGGTCGGCGAGATGATGCACGGGCCCGCCAAAGCCGAGGCCGTGCTGGCGCTCGCCGAGCGCGAGGGCCTCGACCTCTCCCGCTGCACCGCCTACAGCGACTCGGCCAACGACCTGCCCATGCTCTCCCTGTGCGGCACCGCGGTCGCCGTCAACCCCGACACCGAGCTGCGGGCCGCCGCCAAGGCGCGCGGCTGGACCATCCGGGATTTCCGCACCGGGCGGAAGGCCGCGAAGATCGGCGTTCCCACCGTGGCCGCCGCGGCGCTCTCCGGCGGGCTCGTCGGCGGTGCGCTGGCGCTGCGCCGGCGGAACCGGTTCCCTTGGTGAGCCTCCGGCCCACCACCGCGGCCGTGACATCCGCGCCCCTCCGGGACGCACCGCGGCCAGGAGCCGTTCCCGAACTGCGCTGAGCTGGTCCTGACCTTCGGCGGGGACCCTCCCGGCCCCCGCTGCGGTCACCTCCCGGGCGTTCCGGCCGGCGCCCTGCACCGGCCGTGGCATACCTCGGGGAGTCGGTGGCGGGGCTCGACCCGCGCCGTCGCCCGTCGGACCGCGCCGTGGCATCGCTCAGGAGTCGGTGGAGCGGCTCAACCCGCGCTGTCCGCGGTCGACCCAGCGTCTCCCGCTCCCAGCGCCGGCCTCGGGGAGGCCTCCGGGCTCCGCTCGGCGGGGGCTCAGCCGAAGACGGAATTGCGGCGGAGGAGGAGCTGGTAGAGCGAGTGCTGGATCGTCTCGCGCACCTGGTCGGTCAGGTTGAAGACCAGCATCGGGTCCTCGGCCGCCGCCGGACCGTACGACGCGGTCTCGATCGGCTCACCGAACGCGATCAGCCACTTCGACGGCAGCGGCACCAGCCCCAGTGGCCCCAGCAGCGGGAACGTCGGCGTGATCGGGAAGTACGGCAGGCCGAACAGCCGGGCCGCGGTCTTCGCGTTCCCGATCATCGGGTAGATCTCCTCGGCCCCGACGATGGCGCACGGGATGATCGGCGCCCCGGTACGCAACGCCGCCGACACGAAGCCGCCGCGGCCGAAGCGCTGCAGGGTGTACCGGTCACGGAACGGCTTGCCGATGCCCTTGAAGCCCTCGGGGAAGACGCCCACCAGCTCGCCCTCGGTGAGCAGCCGCTCGGCGTCCTCGTTGCACGCCAGCGTCGCCCCCAGCTTGCGGGCGAGCGCCCCCGCCAGCGGGATGTCGAAGACCAGGTCGGCGCCCAGCAGGCGGAACCGGCGCGATGCCGGGTGCTCGTCGTGCAGGGCGACCGTGGTCATCAACGCGTCCACCGGCAGCGTGCCGGAGTGGTTGGCCACGACGAGCGCGCCGCTGTCGGCGGGCACGTTCTCCAGGCCGAAGGTCTCGACCCGGAACCACTTCTGGAAGAAGGGCCGCAGGATCGGCAGGAGGACGTGGTCGGCGAGGTCCGGGTCGAAGCCGAACTCGTCGGTGTCGTACTCACCGGACAGCCGGCGCCGCAGGAACTCCAGCCCACCGGCGACCTGGTCGTCCCATGCCGGCGGCGGAACCGGCACGAACGGCTCGTCGTCGTCCGGGCGCAGCGGGATCACGCGGGCCTCAGGCATCGCGAACCGCCCGCAGGCCCGGGGGCGGCGGGGTGGGGCGCAGCCGCCGCTCCACGGCCGAGGCGGTGTCGCCGACGCGGCTGATCAGCGAGCTGAGACCGCTCGTCACCGATCGGACCGTGCGCGGGTCGATCACCGGGGCGACGGTGCGCGCGTAGTCGGCCAGGGCTGCCTCCGTCGTGTACCGGGGGGTGTAGCCGAACTGGGTGCGCAGCCGCGTGGTGTCCACGACGCGACCGAAGTTGAGGAAGCGCATCTGCTCCGGGGAGTAGTCCACGAACCCGAAGCGGCGGGAGAGCCGGCCGACCGACCCCAGGGTCGGCGAGGGCAGCGGCACCTCGACCCGGCCGAGCCGGCGGATGGCCTGCGAGAGCAGCAGCGTCCCCTCTCCACCGACGTTCAGCGTGCCGGCGATCGCCCCGGTGGTCGCGCGCGTCAGCACGGCCAGTGCGTCGTCCTCGTGCAGGAGCTGGACCCGGGCGTCGTAGCCGAGTGCGGTCGGCACCAGCGGCATCCGGAGGAAACCGGTGAGCAGCGAGTCGATCCGGGGACCGATGAAGTTCGTGAACCGCAGGACGGCCACGTCCACGTCGGGGCGACGGCGGGCGAACGAGCGGACGTAGCCTTCGATGTCGACGCTGTCCTTCGCGAAGCCGCCGGAAGGGACCTGGCGCGCCTGCATGGACTCGGTGAACACCGCTGGGTCGCGGGACGAGGCGCCGTAGACGGCGGTCGTCGACTTCAGGACGAACCGGCGGACCGTGGGCGCGCGCTGGCACGCGGCGAGCAGCTGCATCGTGCCGATGACGTTGAGTTCCTTCATCGGCGCCCGGCCGCCGGATCCGGCCGGCGTCGAGCTGATGTTCATGTGCACCACGGTGTCGACCGCCGCCGCCGCGATGACCTTGCCGATCAACGGGTTGCGGATGTCGGCCCGCACGAACTCGGTGCGGCCGAGCCGGCGCAGCATCTCCGGTGACGGCGGGACCGTGTCCACGCCGATGATCCGCTCGATCGACGGATCGGCTGCGAGCTCGGCCGCCAGCGCGCCACCCAGCCACCGGCTCACACCGGTGACGAGGACGACCGCAGGCGGCACGAGCGTCAGCTCACTTCTTGTTGCGGCGCTGAACGCGCGTCTTCTTCAGCAGCTTGCGGTGCTTCTTCTTCGCCATCCGCTTGCGCCGCTTCTTGATGACCGAACCCACGTGGTGCTCCCGACGTCGTAATGAACAGCTCGAGCGCGACCGCCGGGTGCGCCCCGGTGTCGCTCGGCGACCGAGCGTACCCGAGCCGCCCCGCGGCGACGCTGCCACGGGCGGCTGGACCGGGTTCGACGGAGCGGTGTCACGCCGAGTGGGCCCGGAGGGGTCCGCGCAGGCGTGACGCAGCGGCTCAGTGCGTCCGGGGGACGGCACCTGGCCGCGGTGTCGCCCGGGGGGCGACGGTGTCGTAGCTCAGGCGATGTCGGTGTAGGCGTCGCGCAGGTAGTCCTGCACGGCGCGCTCCGGCACGCGGAACGAGCGGCCGACGCGGACGGCGGAGAGCTCACCGGCGTGCACGAGGCGGTACACGGTCATCTTGGAGACCCGCATCATCGAGGCGACCTCGGCGACGGTCAGGAAGGTGACGGCGGCGCGGACACCGTGCCGCTCCAGCTCCAGGCACGCGGCGATCGTCGTCCCACCGGGACAGGTGACCG
>NZ_POQU01000136.1 GCF_002938425.1 Blastococcus atacamensis
GAACAGGCCCTCGATCCGCTCGGCGGACAGCCCGTGGAGAGCCACCTCCACCGCCGTCGGACCGCTCGAACGCATGTACGAATTCTAGCTGGGATCGCCATCATCCGCAGCACGAATCCCCAGGTCAACGGCTCGTCCACAGATCGCGGCGGGCCTTGACGAGCGCACGACCGTCGGCCAGGTCACTGCTCGGGGAACGGACCAGAGGGAACAGTCGGGGGGCCTCGTGCGCTGGTGGGTAGCGTGGCAGATGTGAAGAAGGTGGCGGTCCTCGACTACGGCTCGGGCAACCTGCGCTCCGCCGAGCGCGCGCTGCAGCGGGTCGGGGCCGACGTCACGGTGACCTCCGACGCCGACGTGGCGCTCGCGGCCGACGGTCTCGTCGTGCCCGGCGTCGGCGCCTTCGCGGCCTGCATGACCGGACTGGACGCCGTCCAGGGGCGCCGGATCATCGGCCGCCGCCTCGCCGGCAGCCGCCCGGTCCTCGGCATCTGCGTCGGCATGCAGATCCTGTTCGAGCGCGGCGTGGAGCACGGCGTGGACGCCGAGGGCTGCGGCGAGTGGCCCGGCGTCGTCGAGCAGCTCAAGGCCCCGGTGCTTCCGCACATGGGCTGGAACACCGTCCAGGCCGCTCCGGGCAGCACGCTGTTCGCGGGCCTCGAGGACGAGCGCTTCTACTTCGTCCACTCCTACGGCGTCCGCGAGTTCCCGCTCGCCGAGGACCGTGCCACCGGCCCGCTGGCGCCGCCCAAGGTGACCTGGGCCGAGCACGGCGACCGGTTCGTCGCCGGCGTGGAGAACGCGGCCCTCTCGGCCACCCAGTTCCACCCGGAGAAGAGCGGCGACGCCGGCGCGCAGCTGCTCACCAACTGGCTGAACAGCCTCGACTGACCCTGGTCAGCTGCGGAGGTAGCTGGCCCCGTTGACGTCGATGATCGTGCCGGTGGAGAACCGGGCCTCGGGGGACGCCAGCCAGAGCACCGCGGCCGCGACCTCCTCGGGTCGCGCCACGCGGCCGTAGGGCGACTGCGCCCGCACCGCGTCCCCGCCGGGGCCGTCGAGGATCTCGCGCGCCATCTCGGTCTGCACGAACCCGGGCGCGACCGAGCCGACGGTGATGCCCTGCGGCGCCAGCGCCTGGGCCATCGACTGCCCGAATGCGTTGAGCCCCGCCTTCGCCGCACCGTAGGCCGGCGTGTTGGGCTCGCCCCGGAAGGCGCCGCGGCTGGTCACGTTCACCACGGCTCCGCCACCGGCCGCGATCAGGTGCGGCACCGCGCGGAACGTGGCGTGCATGGCGCCGGTCAGGTTCACCGCCAGCGTGCGCGCCACGACCTCCTGCCACTGCACCCAGGAGGTCTCCACCGGAGGGTGCGCCGTGTAGACGCCGGCGTTGTTCACCAGCACCTGCAGGCCGTCCAGCGCCTCGGCGGCTTCGTCGACCATCCGGCCCACCGCCTCGGCGTCGGCCATGTCGGCCTGGACGACGACGTGCCCGTTCCCGGGCAGCTCCTCGGCGACGCGGACGGCCGCGTCCGGCGAGCTGCCGGAGTGGACGGCGACCCGGTCGCCCCGGGCGGCGAAGGCGAGCGCGATCGCCCGTCCGATGCCGCGGGAGGAACCAGTGACGAGGACGGCGCGCGACTGGCTGGTCATGACCGACAGTCAACCAGCGGGCCCGGTCAGCTGAGGGTGACCGGGTCCCCGACGCGGACGGTCCCGGGCACCGAACCGACGCCTGCATGCCGAACCCCACGTCGTGCGTGCGGCCCAGCTGCTTCAGGACGGCGGGCTGCCCCGCCCGGGTGGGCTGGTCGGCGTCCACCATGACGCAGCGGGGTATGCCGTCGCCGATCTCGATCACCGCGCCACCGAGCCGCAGCGTCTGCCCGGGGGAATCGGCGAGCGGGCGATCGGCGTCGAGGACCACAGTCGGCCGGAAGCGCCGGACATCGACCGTGATGCGGCACCGTCGTCTCCACCCGCAACCGGACCGGGCCGGCGAGCGAGCCGCTGAAGGCCGCATCGGTCTCAGGCGTACCGGCGACCAGCAACTCGCCGGACGGGCGCCACCACCGGGACGCCGTCGGAGGGCACGGGGCGGCGTGCCGCACAGGGGCCGACGACCCGGCGGAACCGCCGGGTGGTCCTACCGCTGCCGATGCCCCCGTCAGCGGTGCAGGCCGCCCAGCCGCGGTCGCCGGCGACACCTCGCTGAGCTCCTCGCCGCCATGGACGTGACGGGATCCCGGAACCAGCGCGGTGACCTCGCCGATGCGGACGCCCCGACGCCACCGGCCGGCCTGCACTCGGGGGTGGTCGCCGTCACCTAGAGTTCCCCGGTCCAGTCCCGGTGCAGCCCTGGAGGTCGGCGTGCCCGCAACGCGTCCATCCGGGCACGCCGGCCGGCCGGGCCGCCTCGCGGGCCTGCTTCCCGTCGTCCTCCTGCTGGCGCTCGCAGGGTGGACGGTGCTGGGTCTCCAGCCGCCGGACCCGCGGCCGGCCGACGCCCCGACTCCCGAGTTCAGCGCCGAGCGCGCCTTCGCCCATGTGGAGCGCATCGCGGCCCGGCCGCACGTCGTCGGCAGCGCGGCGAGCGCCGACGTCGTCGAGAGCCTGGTCGACACGCTGACCGGACTCGGTCTGGACACCCGCGTCCAGGCCGCCGTCGGCGCGCGGGCCGGCGGTGCGGGGGAGACCCGCATGGCCCGGGTGCAGAACGTCGTCGGCGTCCTGCCCGGCACCGACCCCACCGGCCGGCTCTACCTGATGGCGCACCACGACTCCGCGGAGGCCGGGCCCGGTGCGGCCGATGACGCCGCGGGGGTCGCCGCGCTGCTGGAGTCAGTCCGCGCGATCACGGAGGGGCCCGCGCTGCGCAACGACGTCGTCGTCGTGCTCACCGACGCGGAGGAGGCCTGCCTCTGCGGCGCCGAGGCCTTCGCCGCCTCGCACCCGCTGGCCGGCGGCGGCGTCGTGCTGAACCTGGAGGCCCGCGGCACGAGCGGCCCGCCCGTCATGTTCGAGACGTCGCTGGGCAACGCCGCCCTGGCCGAGGCCTTCGCCGGCGCCGCGGAGCACCCGGTGGCCAGCAGCTTCGCCGTCGAGGTCTACCGCGCGCTGCCCAACGACACCGACTTCAGCGTGCTGCTCGACGACGGCGACTTCACCGGCATGAACACCGCCTTCATCGACGGCGCGGCCGGCTACCACTCGCCGCAGGACACCCCGGAGCGGCTGAGCCGCGCGACGCTGCAGGCACTCGGCGACAACGCGCTGGCCCTCACCCGGGCGCTGGGCGACCGCGATCTCGCCGTCCTGGCCGAGCCCGCGGACGACGACGCCACCTACTTCCCGCTGCCCGGTCGGCTGGTCCGGTACCCGGGCGCCGTCGTGGTGCCGCTCGCCGGCGCCGCGCTGCTCGCGGCAGCGGGGCTGGTGCTCGTGTTGCGCGTCCGGCGGATCAGCTCGCTGCGCCGCACCGCGGGGAGCGCGCTGCTCGCCCTCGCGCCGCTGGGCCTGGCGCCGCTCGCCGTCCAGGGGATGTGGGCGCTGCTCGTCGCGGTGCGCCCGGGCTATGCCTCCATGCTGGACCCGTGGCGGCCCGGGTGGTTCCGGCTGGCCGCGGTCGCCGTCGTCCTGGCGGTCGTGCTGGTCTGGTTCGCGCTGTTGCGCCGTCGTATCGGGCCGGCGTCGCTGGCCGCGGGCGCGCTGGTGTGGCTCGCGGTGGCCTCGGCGGTGCTCGCCGCCGTGGCGCCGGGCGGCTCCTACCTCGCGGCGTGGCCGGCGCTGGTCGGCGCACTGACCGGCATCGCGGTTGCGCTGACCTCCTCGCGGGTCGCGCGGGTGGTGGCCGCGCTGCTGACCGGTGTGACGGCGGTGCTGGTGCTCGCGCCCACCGCCGCCCTCTTCTTCCCCGCGCTGGGCCTGTCGCAGGCGGTCGCGCCGTCGGTCGTCGTCGTCCTCGCCGGGCTCGCCCTCCTGCCGGCCCTGGAGCTGCTGTTCCCCGACCCGGAGGCGCGCCGGCCGCTCGGCGCTGCCCTGGTCCCCGGCACCGCACTCTTCGTCGCCGGCTTCTGCGCGGCCGCCGGTCTGGCGGTGGACCGGTTCGACGCCGCCCACCCCGTTCCCAGTCGGCTGGCCTACCTGCTCGACGCCGACCGGGGCGAGGCCCGCTGGGTGAGCACCGAGACCTCGCCCGGGGAGTGGACCGGTCGCTTCGTCGACGGGCCGGGCAGCCTGGGCGCCGACTACCCGTACCTGGCCGGCCGGGACGTGCAGACCGGCCCGGCCGAGGCCGCCGACCTGGCTGCGCCGGAGGTCTCGGTGGTCTCCGACGACGTGGTCGGCGGCCGCCGTGAGATCACCCTGCGGATCACGCCGCGGCGGGACGACGTGCGGCTGCTGGACCTCGAGCTGACCGTGGAGGGCGGCACCGTCGTCCGGGGCCGGATCGGCGGCCGGGCGGTCGGCGAGGACGCGGCGGGGGAGGACCGGCTGCGGATCACCTTCTCCGCACCGCCCGCCGAGGGGCTGCAGGCCGGTTTCACCGTGGAGGGCGACGGGCCGGTGCGGCTGCGCGTCACCGATGCCAGCGACGGGCTGTCCGGCCTGCCCGGCTACCAGCCGCGGCCCGAGGGGGTCGACGTCGCGGGCACCCACGGCTCGGACCTCGTGCTGGTCACCTCGGTCACCGAGCTCGGCTGACCCTCACCAGGAGCCGCGGTGCACGACCTCGTCGACGCCCCGGCGGCCCCGCTTCAGCGACGGAGACCGCCGGTCCTCGGTCCCTGGATAGCCGACCGACACGCAGCCGACCGGCCGGTACTCCGCGGGGACCCCGAACGCCGTCCGGAAGGCATCGACGCGCTCGGCGGGGACGCCGAAGAAGCAGGCGCCG
>NZ_POQU01000137.1 GCF_002938425.1 Blastococcus atacamensis
TGTTGGTTTCGGAGATCTTTATAAGAGACCGGGCATGGGAGTGTTCGACCGGCTGCGGGGTCGGCGCGCGAGGGGCGAGGGCCGGGCCGCGACCTTGGACCGCGGCGCGCAGCGAGCGGACCTCCAGCACCTCGAGCAGTTCGCCGGTACGCGCCGCGGGGTCGAGGGCTACGTCGAGCCGCGGACCGCCGTCACGCAGACGACGATCGTGCTGGTCGCCGCCGACGGGGAGTGGACGCGCCGCCGGATCGCCGGGCCGGAGGTCGCGCGGCGGCTGTCCCGCGACCTCGGCGTGCCGGTGTACGACGCCCAGGTGACGGGCTATCCCCGGCGGATGCGCGACCACTCCGCGGGCCGGAAGCCGTCCGGTTCCTGAGTTGCTCGCCGTCCTGGCTCACCGGGCCGGGTCCTGCCTCACCGTCGGAGGTGAGCCAGGACCCGGAACGATCAGCTCAGCTGATCATGGGGGCGGTCACTCGGCGATGAGGGCCTCGATGGTGGCGAGCAGGGTGCGCACCGGGACGCCGGTACCGCCCTTGGGCGTGTAGCCCCACGGCGCCGAGGTGTTGTAGCTCGGGCCGGCGATGTCGATGTGCACCCACGGGAGCCCGGCCGGGACGAACTCGGCCAGGAAGTGCCCGCCGACGAGCATGCCGCCCAGGCGGTCGGTGTTGGCGTTGACGAAGTCGGCCACCGGAGAGTCCAGGCCGCGGCGCAGCTCGGGCGGCAGCGGCATGGGCCACATGCTCTCGCCGCTGCGCTTGGCCGCGGCGACGACGGCGTCGCGCAGGTCGTCCGAGCCCATGACCCCGGAGGTCCGCCCGCCGAGGGCCACCATCTGGGCGCCGGTGAGAGTGGAGGTCTCGAGCAGCACGTCGGGGCGGTCCTCGGCGGCGCGGGCGATCGCGTCGGCGAGCACCACGCGGCCCTCGGCGTCGGTGTTGGTGATCTCGGCCTTCTTGCCGTTGCGGAAGGTCACCACGTCGGCCGGGCGGTAGGAGGTGCCGCTGGGCAGGTTCTCCGCGATCGGGACGGTGGCGGTCACCTCGACGGGCAGGCCCAGCTGGGCGACGAGGCACACGGTGGCGATCACGGCGGCGGCGCCGGCCATGTCGCTCTTCATGTCCTCCATCTTCGCGGCGGGCTTGATCGAGATTCCGCCGCTGTCGAAGGTGATCCCCTTGCCGACCAGCGCGATCTTCTTGCGGGCACCGGAGCCGGCGTAGGTGAGGCGCAGCAGGCGCGGCTTGCGGGAGGAACCGCCGCCGACGGCCAGGATGCCGCCGTAGCCGCCCGCGGCGAGGGCGTCCTCGTCGAGGATCTCCGCGGTCAGGCCGAGCTTCTCACCGGCCGCAGCGCCGCGGGCGGCGAGCTCGGCCGGGAAGAGGTCGTTCGGCGGGGTGTTCACGAGGTCGCGCACGAGGGCGACGGCGTCGGCGACCGCGCGCACCCGGCGCAGCGCGGTCTCGGCGGCGGCCGCGCCCGGGACGACGACGGTGAAGTCCTGCGGCGGCGTCGGGCGGTTCGCCGGCAGGTCGGACTTGTAGGCGGTGAACTCGTAGGCGCCGAGCAGCGAGCCCTCGCCGACGGCGTGCAGCCGGTCAGCGTCGGGGGTGCCGCCCACGGCGGCGAGCAGCGTGATCACCGAGCGGCGGCCGCGCAGCGCCCGGCTGGCCGCACCCGCGGCGCGGCGCACGGCCTCGGGGGCGTACCCACCGGCGGCGTCGGGAGCGCCCAGGCCCGCGACGGCGACGACCGGGAACGGGCCCTGCCCGAAGGACGGCAGGCGGGTGACCTCGTCCTCGCCGCCCTTGGCGCCGAGGTCGGCGAGCGCCGCGAACAGCCGGCCGCCGAGGAGGCGGTCGACGGCCTCGGCGCCGGGGGTCGGGAGGAGGCCCTCGGGCCCCTTGCCGACGGCGACGACGACGGCGTCGGCGGTCAGCTTCTCGAGCGGTTGGTCGGTCGCGGAGATCGTCGGTGGCACCGCCCGATCCTAGAAGGACCCCGTCGCCCCCCGACACTCGCTCCGCTCATGCCGGGCCCCTGCGACGGGGCCGTTCCAGGACGTCGCCCGCTCGGGGCGAGCCTCCGGGCGGGGCCGTTCCGAGAAGGTCATCCGCTCGTGCCGGGCCGTTCTCCCACGTCGTCACGGGGGTCCCACTAGCGTGACCGGGGTGAGCCCGTTGACCTCCCCACTGCACGACCGGCACCTCGCGGCCGGGGCCAAGCTCGCCGATTTCAGCGGGTGGTCGATGCCCATCGAGTACGCCGGCGGCGGGGTCCTGGCCGAGCATGCCGCCGTCCGGTCGGGCGTGGGCCTGTTCGACGTCTCGCACCTGGGCACCGGCACCGTCCGCGGGCCGGGTGCGGCCGCGTTCGTCGACGCCTGCCTGTCCAACGATCTGTCGCGGATCGGGCCGGGTCAGGCGCAGTACACGCTCTGCTGCGTACCGGACGGGGAGCCGCAGGCGGGCGGGGTGGTCGACGACCTGATCGTCTACCTGCACGGGCCCGACGACGTGCTGCTGGTGCCCAACGCCGCCAACGCCGCCGAGGTGCTGGGCCGGCTGGCCGACGCCGCTCCGACCGGCGTCACAGTGGAGGACCGGCACGCGGAGGTCGCCGTCCTGGCCCTCCAGGGGCCCCGTTCGCTGCAGGTGCTCGAGCTGCTCGGGGTCCCTGGCGAGATCGGGTACATGTCGTTCGTGACCGGTACCGGCGGGGGAGCGGCCGAGGTGACCGTCTGCCGCACCGGCTACACCGGTGAGCACGGCTACGAGCTGCTCGTCGGCGCCGACCGCGCCGCCGAGATGTGGGACGCGCTGCTCGAGACGGGGGCCGACCTCGGGATCCGTCCGTGCGGGCTGGGTGCCCGCGACACCCTGCGCACCGAGATGGGTTATCCGCTGCACGGGCACGAGCTGTCGCGGGAGATCTCACCGGTCCAGGCGCGGGCCGGCTGGGCGGTGGGCTGGAGCAAGCCCGCCTTCTGGGGCCGCGAGGCGCTGCTGGCCGAGAAGGAGGCCGGCCCGGCCCGGCTCCTGTGGGGCCTGCGGGCCACCGGTCGCGGCATCCCGCGTCCCGGCATGGCGGTACTGGACGCCGCCGGTCAGCGGGTGGGTGAGACCACGAGCGGCACGTTCTCGCCGACGCTGAAGACGGGCATCGCGCTCGCGCTGCTGGACGCCTCGGCCGGCATCGAGGCGGGCACCGAGCTCGCCGTCGACGTCCGCGGCCGGCCGCAGGCGGTCGAGGCGGTCCGCCCGCCGTTCGTGCCGTCCTCCGTGCGCTGAGCCCGGGGGCCCGTCACTTGTGGGTGGGGTCGCTGTCGCCCTTCTTCGGCTGGGGCGACTCGGGCAGGGTGTCGGCGACGACGGCGCCGCGGTCACCCATCGGCTCGGGGTCGCCGTCGGTGGTGTCCTTCGCCGTCTGGTGCTCGGCCTCGGCGTTGATCTCCGCGCCCAGCAGGACCAGGTAGCAGGTCAGGTACAGCCACAGCATCAGCACGATGACGCCGGCGATCGCTCCGTACGTCTTGTCGTAGGAGCCGAAGTTGTCCACGTAGATGGCGAAGCCGATGCTGACCAGCGCCCAGATGACGGTGACGACAACGGCGCCCAGGCTCACCCAGCTCAACCGGGGGGAGTCGCGGTCGGGGGCGACGCGGTAGAGCACCGACAGCGCGCCGGCGAACACGGCGAGCAGCAGCACCCACCGCGCCACCTGGGCCAGGATGACGCCGACCACGCCCAGGGGCAGCGCCTCCAGCACGGCCGGGACGACGGCCACGAGCGTGAAGGTGATCAGGACGAAGACGATCGCGCCGAGGGTCAGCGCCAGCGAGAGCAGCTTCAGCTTGACGAAGCCTCGCGTCTCGACCTCGTCGTAGGCGATGTTGACGGCGGTGACCACGTTGCCCACACCGCCCGACGCGCTCCACAGCGCGGCCAGGATGGACACGACCAGGCTGATGCTCAGCGCGCTGCCGCTGTTGGCGACGATCGCGGTGAGCTGGTCCTCGATGAGTCCCGCGGCGTCCTCGGGAAGCTGCGCGGACAGGTCCTCGACCTGCCGGGCGACGGTCTCGGGAGAAGCGACGAGGCCGTAGACCGAGATCAGCGCGATCAGCGCCGGGAAGATCGACAGGAAGCCGAAGAACGCGACACCGCCGGCGATGATCGGCATGTTGTCGGCGCTGTTCTCCGCCCAGGCGCGCTTGACGATCTGTTTCCAGCCGCTCCACGGGATCTGCGTGGGCCTCTCGGCGTGGAGGCCGGGTTGCTGCTCGGGGGAGGGAGCGCCGGCGGGCAGCCGGTCGGGGTCCGGGCTCGTCGCCGACGAGCGAGCCGCCTCCGCGGCGGCTGCCCGCCGGGCCGCCTTCTCCTCGACGCGCTGACGGATGCGCTCGACCGCGCTCTCGTGC
The DNA here is from genome assembly GCF_002938425.1 of Blastococcus atacamensis. Lineage (GTDB taxonomy): Bacteria > Actinomycetota > Actinomycetes > Mycobacteriales > Geodermatophilaceae > Blastococcus > Blastococcus atacamensis. Next base: position 4,424 of record NZ_POQU01000137.1, read on the forward strand.
TGCTTGGTGCCGGTCACGCGGTTGCTCCTCTGGCTCTTATTCACCTCTTCGAGCCAAAGAGAACGTCCTAGAACTCGGATGCCGTCATCTGGTTGGAAAAAAAAAAACATACACACAACTCCTAAA
>NZ_POQU01000138.1 GCF_002938425.1 Blastococcus atacamensis
TTATAGTACGGTCTTGTGTGCTAGGAGATGTTGATAAAAGACAGACACGGACGTGCTCGCGGGAGAGCTTCGTGCGGAGGCGGAAGTCGTAGGTGCGCGCTGCAGCGAGGGTGCCGCGGCCGGGGCCGGTCCGGTCTCGGGGGTGGTCACAGAACCCCTCATCGGCGGTCCCCGGGACCACCCTGACCGGGCCGCCGCGGGGAGCCGTGCCGGCAGGGGAGGGCGTGACGCGTGGGACCCCTGATGCGCGTTCGGGGTGCCCTCCGGAAGCGGAGGGCACCCCAGCGGAGTCGCGTGCGGGCGCTACTGCGTGACGTACTCGGTGTAGTAGATGCCCATGATCGTCTTGACGCCGTCGTGATCGGTGTAGGCCTCGACGATCTTCTCCTGCAGCGCTTCCTTCAGCGCCTCCCGGGCGCCGACGACGTCGGCGGGCTGGGCCTGGGAGAAGGTCGAGATGATCAGGTCGGTGGCCTTGGAGCCGTCGGGCCCACCGCTGCCGTGGCCGCCGCCGGCGGCCGCACCCTCCTCGGTCAGCTCGAGGGAGACACCGATCTTGAGGTAGCCGCCGCCGGCCAGGTTCACGGCCACCGGCTCCAGGGGGAGGAAGGTGCCGCTGGACACGAGCTCCTCCTCCGCCTCGGCCTCCGCCTCGCCGGACCCGGCGAACAGGAAGAAGTAGGCGGCGCCGGCGCCGGCGAGCAGCACGACGGCCAGGATGATGAAGAGCTTCTTCTTGCCGCCCTTCGCCTCGGTCTCCTCCCCTTCGGCGGGGGCGTTCTTGTCCTTCTTGCTCATGGGTTCTCTCCCTGGGAGGCGGCGTCGAGGCCGGGCAGCAGCGCGTTGGCCTCGGCGGATGCGTCGGACAGGACGACGACGTCGACCCGTCGGTTGACGGTGAGTGCGTTGGGGTCCGACACGGGCACCAGTGGCCGGGTCGAGGAGTAACCCACGGCGGTGAGCCGCGGTTCCGGGACGCTCACGCTGGCGAAGTAGCGCACGACGGTGGTGGCGCGCGTCGCCGAGAGCTCCCAGTTCGACGGCCAGGGGCCGCCGCGGCTGACCGGCAGGTGGTTGGCGTGGCCCTCCACCCCGATGGCGTTGGGCAGATCGGTCAGGGCGGGTGCGACGGCGGCGAGGATCGCGCGCCCCTCGGGCCGCAGCACGGCCTCCTCGGCGTCGAAGAGGACCTGGTCGGCGACGATGTGCACGACGAGTCCGCGCTCGTCGATCTCGTACCGCGCCGCACCGGAGTAGCCGGCGGCGGCGAGGGCGGCCTCGATCTTGTCGCGGGCGGCGGCGAGCTCGTCGTAGGCCTTCTTCGCCTCCGCGGCGATGTTCTCCGCCCGCTGCAGAGCGGCGGCCGCGGCGGCCTGGTCGATCTGCGCCTGCTGCACGGTCGGGTCCGGTGGCATCGCCGAGGCGATGTCGACCACGCCCGGGAGGCCGTCGAGCACCGAAGCCTCGGGCGTCGGTCCGGGCTGCACGGTGATCGGCCCGCCGAAGGTCTCGGCCATGCCCTTGGCCAGGGCGGCGAACTTCTGTTCGTCCACCTTGCTCATGGCGAAGAGCACCACGAACAGCACGAACAGCAGCGTCATCATGTCGAAGGCCGACACCAGCCACCGTTCGTGGTTCTCGTGCTCCTCGTGCTCCTCGTGCTTCTTCGCCCGCCGGCGACCGTGCCCGGCGCTCACGAGGTCACGCCGCTTCCTTGACCGCGCCCGGAGGCACGAGCGAGGTCAGCTTGAGGCGGACGGCGCGCGGGCTGGTGCCGGCCTGGATCTCGGTGATGCCCTCGACGAGCAGCTCCATCTGCGCGGCCTGCAGCTCGCTGACCCGGAGGATCTTGGCGCCCATCGGCAGGAACCAGAAGTTGGCGGCCATGACGCCCCACAGGGTGGCGATGAACGCCGCGGAGACCATCGGGCCGAGCGTCTCCGGGTTGTTCAGGTTGGCCATGACGTTCATCAGGCCGACGATGCAGCCCAGGATGCCGATGGTCGGCGCGTAGCCGCCCATGGCGTTCATGAACTTGGCGGCGACCTTGTCCTCGCCCTTCTTGGCCGCGATCTCACTCTCCAGGACGGCGCGCAGCTCCTCGGGGTCGGTGCCGTCGATGCCCATCTGCAGGCCGCGGCGGAGGAACTCGTCCTCGATCTGCTTCACCTGGGCCTCCAGCGCGAGCAGGCCCTCCTTGCGGGCCTTCTCGGCGAGGCTGACCAGGATCTGGATCTGGTCGGTCGGCGGTGGCACCTTCGCCGGCATCACGGCCATCTTGAACCAGCCGGGCAGCTTCTTGAGGTCGTCCATCGTCTGGCTGGCGGCCGCCGCGCCGAAGGTCGCGACGATGACCAGGACGATCGCCGGCAGGAAGATCAACGCCGTCGGGTCGACGCCCTCCATCGTCATGAAGACGAACAGGGCGACCAGCGAGACGGCGAACCCGATCAGGGTGGCGGGATCCACGGGTCAGCGCTCCTCTCGGATCGGGAACGGCACCACCGAGGAGTCCGCGGACGCCGGCTCGGGGACGACGGAGCGGTACGTGCCGCGGTCCATCTCGTAGGAGATGGCGAGGATGCCGGCGCGGTACTCGCGGATCTCCTGCAGCACCTCGTCGACGCTCTCCCGGACCACGTACTTCGTGCCATCGACGAGGAAGGCGACGGTGTCGGGGTGTGCCTCGACCTTCTCGATCAGGTCGGGGTTGAGCGCGAACTGATCGCCGTTCAGGCGCGTCACACGGATCACGGTCGGTCCTCTTGCTCGGTGGATGCCCGGGAACGGGCGGGAACGGCACTGTTGTCATCGGCCCCGGGCGGGGCTTCCTTGAGCCGAAACGTCCTGGCCGGAGGCCTGTGCGGGCGCTGGAAGGAACGGCCCGGCCACCCTCTCGGGTCGCCGGGCCGTCTCGGTGAGGTGCTGGAACGGCCTCTCTCCAGGGGCGCGCCGCGAGCGGAGCGAGCGGAGGGGAGGAGCCGAAGGACCCGCCTGCCCCCCGTCGCTCGCATGCTCGCGGCGGGGCCCTGCAGGCGGGCCACTGATCAGCGCTTGAGGTTGACCAGGTCCTGCAGGATCTCGTCGGAGGCGGTGATCACGCGGCTGTTGGCCTGGAACCCGCGCTGGGCGACGATCAGGCCGGTGAACTCCTCGGAGAGATCGACGTTCGACATCTCCAGTGCGCCAGCGTTCAGCACGCCACGGCCGCCCTGGGCGGCCAGGCCGATCATGGCCACACCGGAGTTGTCGCCGACGCGGAAGGTCGAGTTGCCGGCCTTCTCCAGCCCGCTGGGGTTGTTGAAGGAGGCCAGGGCCAGCTGGCCCAGCGGCTGGCGCAGCCCGTTGGAGTAGACGCCCATGATCGTGCCGTCGTTGCCGAGGGTGAACGACTGGAGCGATCCCAGGGCGTAGCCGTCGGGCTTCGGCGCGGCGAGCGTGTTCGCCCCGCCGAACTGGGTGAGCCCGGCGAGGCTCATGGTGACCTCGTTGGTCCAGCTGGGGTAGCCGACCGGCGTGAAGGGGGCCAGCTCGAAGTCCGGACCGGCCGGGGTGGTCAGGTTGCCCTCGGCGTCGAACACGATGCCGGTGGGGGCCATCAGCACGGTGCCGTCGGAGTGCACGACGCTGACGTCCCAGTTGTTGTCGCCGGTCTTGGTGAAGTTGTAGGCGACCTTCTGCAGCACGCCCTGGCTGTCGTACATATCGGCGCCCAGCTGGAAGGACGTGGCGTCGACGACGTCGGACGGCACGTTGCCCGTGATCGATCCGGCCGTCGTCGCGGTGGGGTCGACCATCGCGCCGTACGGCACCCGGAGGGACTCGACCGGACCGTTGGCGTTGACGACGCCGTTCGCGTCGGCCACCCAGCCCTGGAGGATCGAGCCGTCCGGGGTGACCAGGTTGCCGTTGGCGTCGAAGTCGAACGAGCCGGCGCGGGTGAACAGCTGCTCGCCGCCGGGGCCCTGCACGACGAAGAAGCCGTCGCCCTCGATCATGAAGTCGGTCGACCGGCCGGTCGACTGGGTGGCGCCCTGCGTCCAGTTCGTCGTGATGCCGGCGAGCTTCGTACCGAGACCGACCTGGGCCGGGTTCGTGCCACCGCGGTCCGCGGCCGGCTGGCCGCCGCCGCGCAGGACCTGGGAGAGCGTGTCCTGGAAGACGGTCTGGCTGCTCTTGAAGCCGACGGTGTTGACGTTGGCGATGTTGTTGCTGGTGACGTCCATCTTGGTCTGATGTGCACGCAGACCGGAGATGGCGGAGAACATCGAGCGGAGCATCGGGGGAGTCCCTCCGGGTGGGGTCGCGGGTCGGGGGGCGCGCGGTCGGCGCCGGGGCAGCAGCGAGCAGCTGGGGTGGAGCGGGTGGGAGTCTGTAGTTTCTAAAAATCTACAGCTGGCGATGAAGCAGTATATGAGAATATAAGTGAGTTAAGA
>NZ_POQU01000139.1 GCF_002938425.1 Blastococcus atacamensis
TGTTGCTATATTATCTATGTTCTCTCTATATATTATTATGTGTATTACTGTTCATCTTATTCTTGTGTGTTGTTTTCGTTCTTCTTTAGCGCCAGAGTCCTCCTTCTTTTTTGTTTTCATCATCGTCCGCCCCCCCAGATCTACACAATCCTCTTCGTCGGCACGGTCAGACGTGTATAAGTCCCGTCGTCGGCGCACCGTCGTCCCCTCGGGAGTGAGGGGTGGACGGGGGGCGTGGGCCCGGCCGGAGGTCGAAGGCGGCGAAGAAGGCGGCACGTGTGGAGCGCCGGGTGTCGACCGGACAGCGATGCCCCGCCGAACCTGCGCGTGCGAGCTCGGCGGGATGGTGTCGCCGAGCCGTCGTCCGCGGGGCGACGCTGGCCCGGTTCCGACACTGCGACTCAGCCAGGATCGCTGGCGAGTCAGTCGGAAGGGTACACAGCCGTAACACGCGAGCGACATGACGAGAGCCACGCCGCGCGAGGCTGTCCGGATCGCCGCGACCCCTGTCCGGACGAGCGCTGTTCCCGGTCGATCAGGTCGGCGGAGGCGTCTCGTGATCGTTCTCACGCGTGGGCGCCGGGGACGCCGGGGACGCCGGGGACGCCGGAGCCCCTCGGGCGGCGGACTCCTCCCGGCGCTGCTCGGCGACCTCCGACCGGTCGATCACCTCACGCGGGCGGCCGCGCTGCCAGATCAGGTACGCCACGGCCAGCAGACCGACGATCACCGAGGTGAAGACGTTGACCCGCACTCCGAAGAACGTCTCGGCCGGGTCGCTGCGCAGCAGCTCGATCCAGAGCCGGCCGGCGCAGTAGGCGGCGACGTAGAGGGCGAACGCCCGGCCGTGGCCCAGCCGGAACCGGCGGTCGGCCCAGATGACCAGCGCAGCCGCGGCCAGGTTCCACAGCAGCTCGTAGAGGAACGTCGGGTGGAAGGTGCCCAGGAGCAGCGGCTGACCGTCCGGGCCGACGACCGCGCGGCCGCCGTCCCACTCGTAGATCTCCAGTGCCCAGGGCAGGTCGGTGACCCGCCCGTACAGCTCGTTGTTGAACCAGTTGCCGAGCCGTCCGACGGCCTGGGCGACGAGCAGGCCCGGCGCCAGGGCGTCGGCGAACGTCGGCAGCGGGATCCCGCGGCGCCGGCAGGCGATCCAGGCGCCGACCCCGCCGAGGGCGATGGCTCCCCAGATGCCGAGGCCGCCCTCCCAGATGGCGAAGGCGCGCAACGGGTCGCCACCCTCGCCGAAGTAGGCCCGCGGGCTGGAGATCACGTGGTAGATCCGCCCGCCGATGATGCCGAAGGGCACCGCCCAGACCGCGATGTCCAGGACGTCGCCGGGGGCTCCGCCGCGGGCCACCCAGCGTCGCTCGGTGAGCACGATCGCGGCGATGATGCCGGCGACGATGCACAGCGCGTAGGCGCGCAGCGGGAACGGGCCGAGCTCCCAGACCCCTTGGGTCGGGCTCGGGATGGCGGCCAGGACGGTCACGCGTGCACCCCCGCGCGGCGCACGCCCTCGGCGAGGTCCTCGGTGAGCGCGCGGACGCCGTCGGCGCCCCGCCCCTCGAGCATCTCCCGGACGTAGGCGGAGCCGACGATGACACCGTCGGCGAACCCCGCCACCTCCGCGGCCTGGTCCCCGTTCGACACTCCCAGGCCGACGCAGACGGCGATGTCCGGGACGGCCTGACGGGTGCGGGCCACCAGCGTCTCCGCGGCGTCCCCCACGGTCGCGCGGGTGCCGGTGACCCCCATGGTGGACGCGGCGTAGACGAAGCCACGGCTGGCGGCGGCGGTCGCGGCGAGCCGTGCGTCAGTGGACGACGGCGCCACGAGGAACACCCGGTCCAGCCCGGCCCGGTCGCTGGCGGCGATCCACTCGCCGGCTTCCTCGGGGATGAGGTCCGGGGTGATGAGGCCCGCTCCCCCGGCCGCGGCCAGATCGGTGGCGAACCGCTCGACTCCGTAGCGCTCGATGGGGTTCCAGTAGCTCATCACCACCGCGGCCGCGCCGGCGGCGGCCACCGCGCGCACCGCTCGCAGGACGTCGGGGATGCCGACACCCGCGCGTACGGCGACGTCGACGGCCTCTTGGATCACCGGACCGTCCATGCCCGGATCGCTGTAGGGCACGCCGATCTCCACGACGTCGGCGCCGGCCTCGACGGCGGCGACCATGGCGGCGATGGAGGTGTCGACGTCGGGATAGCCGACCGGCAGGTAGGCGATCAGCGCCGCCCGCCCCTCGGCCTTGGCCGCCCCGATGCGGTCGGCCAGCTTGCTGGTGGTCACGCCGTCTCTCCCGCGTCCTGGCCGGCGACGGCCTCGTCGTTGCTGATCGCACCCTCGGTGGGTTGCTGGTCGGTGTCCAGGCCCGGGCCGGGGACGACCTCGTCGTGGTCGCCGAGGCCGAACCACCGGGACGCCGTCTCGACGTCCTTGTCGCCGCGGCCGGAGAGGTTCACCAGCAGCAGGGTGTCCGGGCCGAGCTCGCGGCCGAGCGCCATCGCCCCGGCCAGCGCGTGGGCCGATTCGATCGCCGGGATGATGCCCTCGGTGCGGCAGAGCAGGGCGAACGCCTCCATCGCCTCGGCGTCGGTGACGGGCCGGTACTCCGCGCGGCCGATGTCGTTGAGGTACGAGTGCTCGGGGCCGACGCCCGGGTAGTCCAGGCCCGCGCTGATCGAGTGCGACTCGATGGTCTGGCCGTTGTCGTCCTGCAGCAGGTAGGACCGGGCGCCGTGCAGGACGCCGGGCGAGCCACCGGTGATCGTGGCCGCGTGCCGGCCGGTGTCGACGCCGTCCCCGCCGGCCTCCAGGCCGATCAGCCGGACGTCCTCGTCGGGGACGAAGGCGGTGAAGATGCCGATCGCGTTGGACCCGCCGCCCACGCAGGCCAGGACGGCGTCGGGCAGCCGCCCCTCGCGCTCGAGCACCTGGCCGCGCGCCTCGTCGCCGATCACCCGCTGGAAGTCGCGGACCATCGCCGGGAAGGGGTGGGGGCCGGCGACGGTGCCGAACACGTAGTTCGTCGTCTCGACGTTGGTCACCCAGTCGCGGAACGCCTCGTTGATGGCGTCCTTGAGGGTGCGCGAGCCGGTGGTCACCGGGATGACCTCCGCGCCGAGCAGTCGCATCCGCGCGACGTTGAGGGCCTGGCGGCGGGTGTCCTCCTCGCCCATGTAGACGGTGCAGGACAGGCCCATGAGCGCCGCGGCCGTCGCCGTCGCCACGCCGTGCTGACCGGCACCGGTCTCGGCGATGACCCGCGTCTTGCCGATCCGCCTTGTCAGCAGCGCCTGGCCTAGCACGTTGTTGATCTTGTGCGAGCCGGTGTGGTTGAGGTCTTCGCGCTTGAGCAGCACGCGGGCGCCGCCGCAGTGCTCGGCGAACTTGGGCACCTCGGTGACCGGGCTGGGCCGCCCGGTGTAGTCACGCTGCAGCCGGGCGAACTCCTCGAGGAACGCCGGGTCGACCCGCATCGCCTCGTAGGCCTCGGTCAGCTCGTCGAGCGCCGCGATCAGCGCCTCGGGCACGAAACGGCCGCCGAAGATGCCGAAGTGCCCGGTCGCGTCCGGCCAGCCCGGGCGCGCCGGGAGCGAGAGGTCTCCGGTCTGCGGCGGGCTGGTCGTCGTCATGGCACCAGTGTCCCGCGCCGGACGCGCCAATCCGCGCAGGGGTCCGCGCCATGTCACCGGATCGTGCTCAGAACGGCGGCGGGTCGTCCGCCGGCTCGGGCGGTGGTTGCGGTGGTTCGGGAAGCACGCGGTAGCCGGGTGGCCGGCTGATCCGGGTGACGCCTGAGGGCGTGAGAACGGTGAGCACCCCGTCGTCGTCCATCGTGTGCTGCCACCCCGGCGCGAAGGTCTTGAGCCGGTGGTGGCGACGGCACAGGCAGCACAGGTTCGCGCAGGAGGTCTCTCCGCCGTCGGCGTGCGCGATCACGTGGTCGAGGTCGGCCCAGCCGGCGCGCACCGTGCAGCCGGGGTGGCGGCAGGTGCGGTCGCGGGCCTTGAGGAAGCGCTGCTGGGCCTCCGAGGGGCGGTAGCGGTCCACCGCCGCCGCCCCTCGGAGGCCCAGCAGCGGGCAGCGGCAGCAGGTGTCGGGGTGGGTGGGGCAGCCGTGGCGGGCCAGCCGGCCGAGTTCCGTGCGGTTGGTGAGGGCCAGCAGCGCGCCGGTGGCGTCGGTGATCGCGATGTCCAGGCTGCCGCCGGGCGGTGCCTGCAGCCCGCCGGGGCAGAGCGCGTCGAGCCGGGTGAGCAGCTCCCGCAGATGGGCGGCGGTGATCGGCTCGCCGTCGACCTCGCCGACCGCCGCAGCGGTGCCGGGCGGGGTGAACGCGGCCGGCCGTGGGCCGCCGGTGGGCGGGAACGCCGCCGGGGTGAGCGCGTTCAGGGGGGCGACCACGGTCAGG
>NZ_POQU01000014.1 GCF_002938425.1 Blastococcus atacamensis
AGGTCGGCGGCACCTGCCTGCACCGCGGCTGCATCCCCACCAAGGCGCTGCTGCACGCCGGTGAGGTCGCCGACCTGGCCCGCGAGGGCGAGCAGTTCGGCGTGAAGACGTCGCTGGCCGGCATCGACATGGACGGCGTCAACAGCTACAAGGACGGCGTGATCTCCAAGCTCTACAAGGGGCTGCAGGGTCTGGTGAAGGCCCGCAAGATCACCTACGTCGAGGGCGAGGGCCGGCTCACCTCCCCGACGACCGTCGAGGTGAACGGTCAGAGCTACGAGGGCAAGCACGTCCTGCTGGCCACCGGTTCCTACCCCCGGTCGCTCCCGGGCCTGGAGATCGACGGCACCAAGGTCATCACCAGCGACCACGCGTTGAACCTCGACCGCGTGCCGAGCTCGGCGATCATCCTCGGCGGCGGCGTCATCGGCTGCGAGTTCGCCAGCGCGTGGAAGTCCTTCGGCGTCGACGTGACCATCGTCGAGGGCCTGCCGCACCTCGTGCCGCTCGAGGACGAGGCGGCCTCGAAGCTGCTGGAGCGAGCTTTCCGCCGGCGCAAGATCGCCTTCGAGCTGGGCAGCCGGTTCTCCGGTGTGCAGCTCACCGAGAACGGCGTCAAGGTCTCGCTCGAGAGCGGCAAGGAGCTGGAAGCCGAGCTGCTGCTCGTCGCCGTCGGCCGCGGCCCGGTCAGCTCCGGCATCGGGTACGAGGAGGTGGGCGTGGCCATGGAGCGCGGCTACGTCCTGGTCGACGAGTACATGCGCACGAACATCCCCACGATCTCCGCCGTCGGCGACCTCGTGCCCACCCTCCAGCTGGCCCACGTCGGCTTCGGCGAGGGCATCCTCGTCGCCGAGCGCGTCGCGGGCCTGGAGCCGGCGCCCATCGACTACGCCGGCGTTCCGCGGATCACCTACTCCGAGCCGGAGGTCGCCTCCGTCGGGCTCACCGAGGCCCAGGCCAAGGAGCGCTACGGCGAGGTCAAGACCCTCACCTACGACCTCGCGGGCAACGGCCGCAGCCAGATCCTCAAGACCACCGGCGCCGTGAAGCTCATCCAGGCCCCCGACGGCCCGGTCGTGGGCATCCACATGGTCGGCAGCCGCGTCGGCGAGCTCATCGCCGAGGCACAGCTGATCTACAACTGGGAAGCCGAGGCCGACGACGTCGCCAGCCTCATCCACCCCCACCCGACGCAGAGCGAGGCCCTCGGTGAGGCCCACCTGGCTCTCGCCGGCAAGCCCCTGCACGTGCACGGCTGAACCACCTACTCCCCCCCCATTCCGCGCCAGAAGGAGCACTGCCCCGATGCCGACGTCCGTCACCATGCCCGCCCTGGGCGAGAGCGTCACCGAGGGCACGGTCACTCGCTGGCTCAAGCAGGAGGGTGAGCAGGTCGCAGTCGACGAGCCCCTCCTCGAGGTCTCGACCGACAAGGTCGACACCGAGATCCCCTCGCCGGCCGCCGGCGTCCTGACCAAGATCGTGGTCGCGGAGGACGAGACGGTCGAGGTCGGCGCCGAACTCGCCGTCATCGGCGGCGAGGGCGACGACGGCGACGCGGGCGGTGGCGGCGACGCCGCCTCGGCCGACGACGAGACCATGCCCGCGACCCCGGACCAGCAGGTCGAGGACGCCTCTCCTGCTCCGCAGGATGAGCAGCCGGCGGCCGAGCCGGCGCCCGTCCAGAGCGGCGGCGACTCCGGTGGCTCGAGCGGCGGCGGCGAGGGCACCCCGGTGACCATGCCGGCGCTGGGCGAGAGCGTCACCGAGGGCACCGTCACCCGCTGGCTGAAGGCCGTGGGCGACGAGATCACCGCCGACGAGCCGCTGCTCGAGGTCTCCACCGACAAGGTCGACACGGAGATCCCGGCGCCGGTCAGCGGCACCCTGCTGGAGATCACGGTCAACGAGGACGAGACCGTGGACGTCGGCGCCCAGCTGGCCGTCATCGGCGTCGCCGGCGGTGGCTCGGCCCCCGCTCCGCAGCAGGAGGCCCCCAAGCAGGAGGCCCCCAAGCAGGAGGCGCAGCCGGCGCCGCAGGCCGCGCCCGAGGCAAAGCCCGCCGCGGCCGCCACCGAGCAGCCCGGTGGCGACTACGGCGCCAGCGGCGCCCAGCCGTCGACCTCGCCGACGTCCGCGCCCGCGCCCCAGGTCGCCCCGCAGGCTCCGGCTCCCACGGCATCCGCCCCGGCGCCCTCGGGTGACGGTGGCGGGCAGTACGTGACCCCACTGGTCCGCCGGCTCGCGGCTGACCACGGCGTCGACCTCGGGAGTGTCACCGGCACCGGCGTCGGCGGCCGCATCCGCAAGCAGGACGTCCTCGCCGCGGCGGAGAAGGCCGCGGCTCCGGCGGCGTCCGCGCCCGCAGCTCCGGCTGCCTCGACCGGCGCACGTACGCCGTCCCCGGCGGCGGCGCCCAACACCTCGGTCCGTGGCCGGACGGAGAAGCTGTCGCGCCTGCGCGCGGTCATCGCCCGCCGCATGGTCGAGTCGCTGCAGGTCAGCGCCCAGCTGACCACCGTTGTCGAGGCCGACGTCACCCGCATCGCGCACCTGCGCCAGCAGTCGAAGTCGGCGTTCGAGGCCCGCGAGGGCGTCAAGCTGACCTTCCTGCCGTTCTTCGCCAAGGCCGCGGTCGAGGCGCTGAAGGCCCACCCGTCGGTGAACTCCTCGATCGACCAGGAGGCCGGCACCGTCACCTACCACGACACCGAGAACCTGGGCATCGCGGTGGACACGGAGCGCGGGCTGCTCGTCCCGGTGATCCACGAGGCCGGCGACCTGAGCCTCGGCGGGATCGCCCGCAAGATCGGCGACCTGGCCGAGCGCACCCGCACCAACAAGGTGACGCCCGACGAGCTCGGTGGCGGCACGTTCACGCTGACCAACACCGGCAGCCGGGGGGCGCTGTTCGACACCCCGATCATCAACCAGCCGCAGGTCGCCATCCTCGGCGTCGGCTCGGTCGTGAAGCGCCCGGTGGTCGTCCAGGACGCCGAGCTCGGCGAGGTGATCGCGGTGCGGTCGATGGTCTACCTGGCGCTCACCTACGACCACCGCATCGTCGACGGCGCCGACGCCGCACGGTTCCTCGGGACGGTGAAGGAACGGCTGGAAGCCGGCCAGTTCCACGGCGAGCTCGGCCTCGCCTGACGTACGCCCGCTCGGGGCCCCGGTGACCACCGGGGCCCCGAGCCCGTTCTGCCCCCGCTACCCCGTATCCGGGAGTGCCGCATGAAGATCGCCGTGGCCGGCGCGTCCGGCTTCGTGGGCAGCGCCCTGCTCCCGGCTCTCCGCGAGGACGGGCACGAGGTCCTCCAGCTGGTCCGCCGCACGCCCCGGACCGCGGAGGAGCACCGGTGGGACCCCCAGCACCGCCGGATCGACACCACGCTGCTCGATGACGTCGACGCGGTCGTGAACCTCGGGGGCGTGGGCGTGGGCGACCGCCGCTGGAACGAGCGTCACAAGCAGGCTGTGCTGTCCAGCCGGGTGGAGACGACGGCGACGATCAGCCAGGCGCTCGCCGACGCGGCCGCCGCCGACCCCGGCCGGCCCCGCGTGCTCGTGAACGCCTCCGGCGTGGGCTTCTACGGCGACACCGGGAACCGGGTGATCGACGAGGACGCCCCGGCCGGCGACGACTTCCTGGCCCGGGTGTGCGTGGCGTGGGAGGGCGCGACCGAGCCGGCCGCGCAGGCCGGTGTGCGGGTGGCCCGGATCCGCACCGGCCTGGTGCTCGGCCCCGGCGGACTGCTCAAGCAGCTCCTGCCCCTCTTCCGGGCGGGACTCGGCGGTCGACTGGGGTCCGGGAAGCAGTACATGCCCTGGATCAGCCTGCGGGACGAGGTGGACGCGATCCGGTTCCTGCTCACCACGCCCGTGGAGGGGCCGGTCAACCTCAGCGGGCCGACTCCGGTTCCCAACGCCGAGTTCACCGCGGCGTTCGGCCGCGCGGTGCACCGGCCCGCCGTGCTCGTCGTCCCGCCGCCCGCCCTGCGGCTGGCGCTGGGCGAGTTCGCCCGCGTCGGGGTGCTCGCCGGACAGCGCGCCGTTCCGGCCGTCCTGACCGAGGCGGGCTTCCGGTTCACCCACACCGACGTCGAGTCCGCCCTGCGTGCGGCGGTCGCCCGCGCCTGACGGCTCAGCCGGTCCGGACGGCGGAGTCGATCCGCCAGCCCCCGGTCGTGCGCACCAGCACGACCTGCACCGGCGCGTCCGACCGCCCGGGCACGGTGCGCAGCACCGGTCCCTCCGGCCGGCCGGCCGGGACCACCAGGTAGTCCAGCCAGCGGTCGACGAGCTGCAGTTCCGCCCGCTCCGGTGAGGCGTCCAGCACGGTCACGTCCCGCACCACCGGGGAGAAGCCGCTGAGCGCCTCGCCGGCGCCGGCCAGCACCCGGGCGTGCTCCTGGTCGGTTCCCAGCAGCGCGCTGCCCGGCGTGTAGACCTCGGAGAGCCGCTCGGGACCGGCGGGACCGAAAGCCTCGGCCCGCCGCTGGTAGAGCTCCGCGACCAGTGCCCGCCACTCCTCCGGCGTCCCTGGCTCGGCGGTCTCCGGGAGCCCCTCGGTCCCCGTCGGCTCGGGGGCGGGCTCCGGCCGCGGCGGTGCCGACGGCGGAGAGGTGGACGCCGCCGCGGTGGACGCCGCCTCGGACGGCTGCCCCGCGGCAGGAGCGCTGCCGGAGCCCCACCGGGTGCCGGCCCACGCGGTCAGCGACAACGCGATGAGCACTACGGCCGCCAGCAGCAGGCCGCGGGCGGCGCGGGCGGGGACCAGCTGACGCCGTCCCGACCGGTCCTGCTCGGCGACGACCGGTGCCGGACGCGGCCGACGGCCGGCCACGACGTGGGTGAGCGCCGTCCGCACGTCGGGCCGGCCGGCCGAGGCGACGGGCGCGCCGGAGCCGAGGACCACCGCCTCAGCGCGGCACGCGTGCCGGAGGTCGAGGGCGAACTCCGCGGCGGTCCCCCGCTCGTGCGGCTCGGCGGCGAGTCCCCGCCGGATGACGGTCACCAGGGCCGCCGGAGCGTCCGGGGCCAGCTCCGCCAGGTCGGGGACGGACCCCTCGGCGGCGACCTCGAGGATGTCCTCCGGGGTGGCCGCGTTCCACGGGGAGATGCCGGTGAGCGCGTGGAAGGCGGCCGCCGCGACCCCGAAGACGTCCGACGGCGGGCCCGGGACACCGCCGCGGGCCACGACCGGGTCGACGTAGGCGGGCGTCACCTCGGCGACGGCGGTCTCCCCCAGCACCCGGGCCACCCCGAGGTCGGTGAGCACGGGCCGCCCCTCGGCGGTGAAGAGGATGTTCCCGGGCGCGAGGTCGCCGTGGACGACGCCGTGCTCGTGCGCGTGCGCGAGGGCGGACGCCACCGGCGCCAGCGCGGTGACCACCTCCCCCGGGGCGAGCCGGCCGCGCCGGGCGAGCAGCGCCGCCAGGCTGCCGCCGGCCAGCAGGTCGAGCACCAGGGCCACCCGGGGCGTGCCCCCACGCCGCGGCTGGTGCACGACCTCGTGCAGCCGGACCAGGTGCGGGTGGTCCAGTTCGCCCAGCAGCGCCGCCTCGCGCACCTGCCGGTCCGGGTCCCCGGCCACGAGCACCTTGACGGCCACCGGGTCACCCCCGCCACGCGGAACTGCGCGCCACACCTCTCCGGACCCGCCGCGGCCCAGCAGCACCTGCAGCGTGTACCCGGGGACGTGCGGCGGGACGGGCGCGGGAAGCGACATGCCCGGCACCGTAGGGGGAACCGACCGCAACGCGTTCCGGTTGTCCACAGGCCGGGTGCTGCACCCGGGCGGCCCGCTGCACGCACCCCGGACACCGCCGGGCGGTGTCGACGCCCACGCACGCCGAGGTCGTCGTGGTCGGAGCCGGGCTGTCGGTGGCGACGCGCTGAGCCTCTTCCCGATGCCCACGGTCGCCGACCTGCGCGCCCATCTGCTGGCGCGGGACGTCGTGTGGGTCGGCGGCGGGAGCGTGGCAACCTGACTCCGAGGAGCCGCGCCGGCCGCTCCACCACCGCCTGGCCGCCGACGGCACCCTTTCCGGAGGCCATGCGACCGACGACGGCGCGGGCCTGGTCTACCGCGTCACGGAGCTGGTGGAGGCGGTCGCCGACCGGCCCGGGGCGGCGGCCGACCGGGTGGAGCGCGGCACCGGCGGCAGGGCCGTCGAGACCCGCGTCGAGCCCCACCGGCCGGCCTGAGGCATAGGCTGGCACCCGTGACGCTCGAGGTGCACCGGCTCGGCATGGTCGGCTACGAGGAGGCATGGGCGCGCCAGCGCGAGCTGCACGCCCGGGTCGTGGAGGGCAGCGCTCCCGACACGCTCCTGCTGCTGGAGCACCCGTCGGTCTACACCGCCGGGCGCCGCACCGAGCCGCACGAACGCCCCGCGGACGGGACGCCGGTCGTCGATGTCGACCGCGGCGGCAAGATCACCTGGCACGGCCCCGGGCAGCTCGTCGGCTATCCGATCGTCGCGCTGCCGGACCCGGTCGACGTCGTGGCCTACGTCCGCCGGCTGGAGGCCGCGCTGATCGAGGTCTGCTCGGCGTTCGGCGTCGACGCCGGCCGGGTCGAGGGGCGCAGCGGCGTCTGGCTGCCCGCGGACGAGCCCGGCGCCGGTTTCCGGCCGGAGCGCAAGGTGGCCGCGATCGGCATCCGGGTGGCCCGCGGCGTCACCATGCACGGCTTCGCGCTCAACTGCGATCCGGACCTCGGGGCGTTCGGCGCGATCGTCCCGTGCGGGATCCCGGACGCCGGGGTCACCTCGCTGTCGGCCGAGCTGGGCCGCGACGTGACGGTCGCCGAGGCCCTTCAACCGGTCGAGGCGGCGATGGCGCGCGCCCTCGTCGTCGAGCCGGCGGCCTGAGGGGTCAGCCGAGGTTGCGCGACCACGAGGTCAACCGGCCGGCCGACACGAACCCGAGCGCCTCGTTGACCGCCACCATCGGGGTGTTGGTCTCCGCGTTGTAGGTGCTGACCCGCCGTACCTCGGGAAAGGCGACCGCCAGCTCCCGGAGGACGGCGGCCTTGAGCAGCGCGCCCAGCCGGTGACCGCGGTGTTCGCGCAGCACCAGCGTGCCGCCCTGGTGGGCGCGCACCGGGCCCGAGAGCGGCACCTGCAGGTCGGTGAACGCGACCAGCCGGCCATCGGCCACCGCTCCCGCCGACAGCACCGTGCGCCCCCGGGCCACGTGCGCCGCCTCGTACTCGCGCACCCGGTCGCCGTCCCAGCGTTCCTCCTCCACGGGGAGGTCGCCCTGGGGCGCGTCGCTGCTCATCCGCTGCTCCAGCAGCGCCCGGTCGTCGAGGAACTCGTCCGGGGCCCGGTCCCGCCAGGTGACCAGCTCGTAGCCCCCGCTGCGCGCCCGCGCGTCGGCCTCCATTGCCGCCAGCCGGTGGTCGTCCACCGGCAGCACCAGGTCGCGGCGGGTCTCCTCCAGATCGCACGTCCAGCCCAGCCGCTCCGCGAACCCGCGTCCGGGCGCGTCGTCGGCCGGCTCGTCGACCTCCGAGATGAGCACCGTCCGCCCGGCGGCGGCGCACAGCCGCAGGGCCTCGTCGTGCAGCACCCGGCCGATGCCCAGGCCCCGGTGCGCCGGGTGTACCGCGAGGTCGACGACCGCCATCCGCGGGTTGTCCTTCAGCGGGAAGAGCAGCCGCAGGGCACCGACCACGTCCCCGCCGACCAGCGCAGCCCGGTGCGTGCCGTCCCGGAAACCGCCGGGATGGACCAGCTGGCGACCGAGCGCGACGTGCTCGGCCGCCGGCCGCGGTGCCTCGTCGGGCCGTGCGGCGCGAGCGGAGGCGGCGAGGACCTCGCACCACGCGGGGAAGAGGTCGTCGTCCGGGCCGAGCTCCGCGAGTGTCGCGGTCGAGGAGGTCACACCCGTGGTTCTACCGCTCCGGGCAACCGCTTTTACCCCAGGACGAAGTTGACCAGCCGACCCGGGACGGCGACGACGCGGCGGATCGTGGCCCCTGCCAGGTGGCCGGCGATCTTCTCGTCGGCGCGCGCCGCGGCCTCCAGTGCGGCGGCGTCGGCGTCGGCCGGCACCGTGACCTGCGCCCGCACCTTGCCGTTGACCTGGACCGCGACCTGCACGGTGTCCTCGGTCAGCCAGCGCTCGTCGGCCACCGGGAACGGCGCCCACGCCGAGGATGTCTCGGAGCCGAGGCGCGACCACAGCTCCTCCGCCAGGTGCGGGGCCAGCGGCGCGACCAGCAGCACCAGCGGCTCGGCGACCATGCGCGGCACCGGGGTGTCGGCGCCGTACACGGAGGTCAGGTGGTTGGTCAGCTCGGTGATCCGGGCGATCGCGATGTTGAAGCGCAGCGTCGCGTAGCCGTCGCGGACGCCGTCGATCGCCTTGTGCAGCGCGCGCAGCGTCTCCTCGGCCGGCTCGATGTCGGCCGCCCGGACGGCGCCGGTCTCCTCGTCCACGACCACGCGCCAGATCCGCTGCAGCAGGCGCTGGGAGCCGACGACGGCCTTGGTGTCCCACGGCCGCGACTGCTCCAGCGGACCGGTCGACATCTCGTACACCCGGAAGGTGTCCGCGCCGTAGGCGCCGATCATCTCGTCCGGCGTGACCATGTTCTTGAGGCTCTTGCCGATCTTCCCGTACTCGCGGTTGACCGGCTTGCCCTCGTGGAAGAACTGGCCGTCCTTCTCCACAACCTCCGACGCCTGCACGTAGAACCCGCGCTCGTCGGTGTAGGCGTAGGCAGAGATGTAGCCCTGGTTGACCAGCCGGCGGAACGGCTCCTCGCTGGAGACGTACCCCAGGTCGTGCAGGACCTTGTGCCAGAAGCGGGCGTACAGCAGGTGCAGCACCGCGTGCTCGACGCCGCCGACGTACAGGTCGACGCCACCCGTGTCGCCCTCGCCGCGCGGCCCCATCCAGTACCGCTCCAGCTCCGGGTCGACCATCCGCTCGTCGTCGCCGGGGTCCAGGTAGCGCAGGTAGTACCAGCAGGAGCCGGCCCAGTTGGGCATCGTGTTGGTCTCGCGCCGGTACTTCTTCGGGCCGTCGCCCAGGTCCAGCTCGACGGTGGTCCACTCCGAGGCCCGCGACAGCGGGGGCTCGGGCGCCGAGTCGGCGTCGTCGTCGGAGAAGGTCTTGGGCGAGTAGTCGTCGACCTCGGGCAGCAACACCGGCAGCATCGACTGCGGCACGGCGACCGGCAGGTCGTTCTCGTCGTAGACGATCGGGAACGGCTCGCCCCAGTAGCGCTGGCGGCTGAACAGCCAGTCGCGCAGCTTGTAGGTCGTGGTCGCCTCGCCTGCGCCCTTGCCGACCAGCCACTCGGTGACCCGCTCGATGGCGGCGGCCTTGTCCAGTCCGTCGAGCGAGATCTCGTCGTTGGCCGAGTTGATCATCGCGCCCGGGCCGGTGTAGGCACCGCCGTCGTCGTCGAACCCCTCGGGCCGCTGGACGGTCGGCACGATCTCCAGGCCGAAGGCCCGGGCGAACTCCCAGTCACGGGTGTCCTCGCCCGGAACGGCCATGATCGCGCCGGTGCCGTAGCCGGTCAGCACGTAGTCGGCGATGAATACCGGCAGCTCGCGGCCGTTCACCGGGTTGACCGCGGTGACCCCCAGCCAGACACCGGTCTTGTCGCGGCCGGCGTCCTGGCGGTCCAGCTCCGAGCGCCGCGACGCCTGCCGCTGGTACTCGCGCACGGCCTCGGCCGGGGTCGCCGCCCTACCGGTCCAGCGCGGATCGGTGCCCTCGGGCCAGGCGGCCGCGGTCAGGGAGTCGACCAGCGGGTGCTCGGGGGCCAGCACCACGTAGGTGGCGCCGAACAGGGTGTCGGGCCGGGTCGTGAAGACCTCGATCGTGTGCTCATCGGCGGCGAACCGGATCTTCGCGCCCGTCGACCGCCCGATCCAGTTGCGCTGCATCAGCTTCAGCGACTCCGACCAGTCCAGCCGGTCCAGGTCGGCCAGCAGCCGGTCGGCGTAGGCGGTGATCCGCATCATCCACTGCTTCAGCGGCCGCCGGAACACCGGGAAGTTGCCCCGCTCGGAGCGCCCGTCGGCGGTCACCTCCTCGTTGGAGAGCACCGTGCCCAGGCCTGGGCACCAGTTGACCGGCGCCTCGTGCAGGTAGGCCAGCCGGTGCGCGTCGACGACCGTGCGCTGCTCGACCTCGTCCAGCTCCGCCCACGGGCGTCCCGACGGGTTGGTGCCGGCGGCCGGCTGGCGGGTGCCGGCGTCCAGCTCACCGATCAGCTCGTCGATGCGCCGCGCCTTGCCGACCGTCTCGTCGAACCACGAGCCGAAGATCTGCAGGAAGATCCACTGGGTCCACTTGTAGTAGCCCGGGTCGATCGTGGCGAAGCTGCGGCGGTCGTCGTGGTCGACGCCCAGCCGGCGCAGCTGCGCCCTGATCGCGGCGATGTTCGCCTCGGTGGTGATCCGCGGGTGCTGCCCGGTCTGGACGGCGTACTGCTCGGCGGGCAGGCCGAAGGCGTCGTACCCCATGGGGTGCAGGACGTTGTCGCCGTCCATCCGGCGGAACCGGCTGGTGACGTCGGTGCCCAGGTAGCCCAGCGGGTGTCCGACGTGCAGCCCCGCGCCCGAGGGGTACGGGAACATGTCCATCGCGAAGTACTTCGGCCGGTCGGCGACCCGGTCGAAGCCCGCGCTCAGCCGCCCGGTCGGGTTGGGCGTGTGGAACGTGCCCTCGGCCTCCCAGCGGTCCTGCCAGTCCAGCTCGATCTGCTGCGCCAGCGACGGCGTGTACCGGTGCGCGGGGACGCCGTCACCGGTGGTGGTGGCGGCGGGCTGACGGTCGGTCTGGCTCATCGTGGGGCTCCCGTGGGGGTCGAACCGGCGGCGGGCAGAAAAAAACCCCTCACGCAGGAGGGGTCGGCCGTGCTGTCTGGACGTTCTCCGTCAGCACGGCCGGCGAAGCAGGAGCCGACCGGTCACAGACCAGAGCCTACCGCCTGGACGCGGCGCCGTGACCGGCCGTTCCACGACCGCCGCCTGGTCCCGCTCCCCCGTTCGGGCGAGGCGGTGCCGTCCCAGCCTCCCGCGGGGATGTGCTGCGACCGATGACGTCCGGGTGGCAGGACACCGGACCCAGCCGAGCAGCGATCGCGTCCCCGCGACCGCGGGGCTGCTGCTGGCGTGCCTGCTGACCGTCGCCGCCCACGCCACCGGCCTCCTGGGCCGGCCGGACGGAGTGGCAGCCACCGTCGTCTACGACGTGGTGCTCTACAACGGGGCCTACCTGCTGGCCGCGCTGGCGTGCCGGCGTACCGCGCTGGCCCGCCGGCAGGAACGGCTGGTGTGGAACGCACTCGCGGTCGCGCTGTCCGTAGGGGTGGCGGGGACGCTGCTCTACGTCCTCGTGCTGGTGCCGGTCCTCGGCGACGTGCCGACGTGGCTGCTGGTCACCCTCTGGGCCCCGGCCTATCCGGCCATGGGGGTCGCCCTCCTCGGCGTCGTTCGCTCCCGGGTGGGCCCCACCCACCCGAGCATGTGGCTCGACGCGCTGACCGCTGCCTGCGGCGCGGTGATCTTCGCCCTCACCCTCCTGCCGTCGCTCGAGTCCCTCCCCACCGAGGGTTCCCTCGCCGTCCTCCTGCACCTCTATCCCGTCGCCGACACGATCCTGCTGGCCGCCGTCGCCGCGGTGTGCGCGGTCATGGGGTTCCGCCGGGACTGGCCGCTGGTGCTGCTCGTCGCCGGGCTGCTGTGCACGTTCGCCGCGGACTCGTGGTTCGTGACCGCCGTGGCCGAAGGCGACCGGTCCGCGTCACCGGTGCTCGACTCGATCTGGATCGCCGGAGCGGCTTTCGCGGCCGCTGCCGCCCACGTCGCGGGGCGTTCGCCCCGGCCCGTGCCGGCCGAGGCCGACCCGATGGCACGGGCCGGCTGGCGGGTCGCCGTCGTCCCGCTCGGGTCCAGCGTCATGGCGCTGGCCGTCCTCGTCTCCATCTGGGGCACACCGCGCCTCGGGCTGCTCGGGTGGTCGGCCATCACCTGTCTCCTGGCGACCCTGGCCCGCACCGCCATGTCGGTCCAGGAGTTCCGCGGTCTGCACGAGTTCCGCGCTCAGGCCCGCACCGACGAGCTGACCGGCCTGCCCAACCGCCGGGCACTGCTGGAGCGGGTGCGCCTGGCGCTGACCAACGGAGGCGGCCGGCCGGTCGCACTGCTCCTCCTGGACCTGGACGGCTTCAAGGAGATCAACGACAGCCTCGGGCACGCCGCGGGCGACGACCTGCTGCGCCAGGTGGGCCCGCGGTTGTGGCCCGACCTGGTGTGCGGGGAACTGCTGGCCCGGTTGGGCGGCGACGAGTTCGCCGTGCTGCTGCCCGGAACGGGTCTGGACGCCGCCATGGCGCGGGCCGAGCAGCTGCGCGCCCGTCTTCTGGAGCCCTTCGTCGTCCACGGCGTCCGCCTGCACGTCGGGGTGAGCGTCGGCATCGCCACCGGTCCCGTGCCGGCGAACACGGTGAGCGAGCTGCTCCGCTGCGCCGACGTCGCGATGTACGCGGCGAAGAAGGCGCGGGACGGGGTGCGCACCTACGTGCCCGAGGCCCGCGACGGGGACGGCGACCGGCTCCGGACCATGGAGGACCTCCGGACGGCGCTCGACGACGACCAGCTGGTCGTGCACCTGCAGCCCCAGGTGGCGCTGCACGGTCGCGCGGTGGTCGGCGTCGAGGCGCTGGTGCGGTGGCAGCATCCGGAGCGCGGGCTGCTCTCCCCCGCCGTGGTCCTGCCGGCGGCCGAGCAGGCCGGGCTCATGCGACCCCTCACCACCACCGTGCTCGGGCTCGCCCTCGACGCGGCCGCCCGGTGGTGGCCGGAGCGGGCGGTGCCCGTCTCGGTGAACCTCTCCGCCGCGAGCGTGATCGACCTGGACCTGCCGGCGACGGTGTCCCGCCTGCTGCACGACCACGGGCTCCCCCCGGAGGCCCTCACCCTGGAGCTGGTCGAGGACACCCTCATGGCCGATCCCGACCGCGGTCGCACGGTGCTGAGCGAGATGCGCAGGTTGGGCGTCCGCTCGTCGATCGACGACTACGGCACCGGCTACAGCTCGCTCGCCTACCTCCGGCACCTGCCGGCCGACGAGCTGAAGCTGGACCGGGGCCTCACCCACGACGTGGGGCGCGACGAGCGGGCGACGGCGATCGTGCGGCACACCGTCGCGCTCGCGCACGACCTCGGCCTCACCCTGGTCGCGGAGGGCGTGGAGGACGAGGAGACGGCGGCCGCGCTGACCGCGCTCGGGTGCGACGTCGCGCAGGGCTGGGCCATCGCCAGGCCGATGCCGGTGGAGGACTTCCTCGGCTGGCTCGCCGACCGCCCCGCGCCATTCCCCGGCACGCCGGCGGTCCCCGCTCCGCGGACGCCGGCGCAGCACCTGCACCTGTGACCGCCTGCCGGGATCCTCCCGGCCGGCTCGCTGCTCCACCCCGAGGACAGCACACGGGACCGACTCCCTCCCCCCGGTGCCGGTCAGCCCAGGTGTCGCTCAGGCCAGCTGCGGAGCCACGTCCGCGGCCACCAGGTCGAGGTGGTCCAGGTCGGCGAGGTCGAGCACCTGCAGGTAGACCCGCTGCGCGCCGGCCTCGGCGTAGCGGCCGAGGGTGTCCACGGCCTCGGCGGGCGTCCCGGCGACGCCGTGCTCCCGCAGCTCCCCGACCTCCCGGCCGATCGCCGCAGCCCGGCGGGCGATCTCGGCCTCGTCACGGCCCACGCACAGCACCAGCGCCGAGCTGTGGACCAGCGACGAGGGGTCCCGGCCGACCTCGTCGCAGGCCTCCCGCACCCCGGCGAACAACCGCGCGTTGTCCTCGGCCGACATGAACGGCACGTTGAACTCGCTCGCGTACCGGGCCGCCAGCCGGGGCGTCCGCTTCTTCCCCGCGCCCCCGACCAGGATCGGCACACCCCCGTCCTGCACCGGCTTGGGCAGCGCCGGTGAGCCGGACAGCTGGTAGTGCCGACCGTCGAAGTCGAACGTCTCCCCCACCGGGGTGCGCCACAGCCCGGTGAGGACGGCGAGCTGCTCCTCGTACCGGTCGAACCGCTCCCCCAGGGACGGGAACGGGATGCCGTAGGCGGTGTGCTCGGCCTCGAACCAGCCGGAGCCGATCCCCAGCTCCACCCGGCCGCCGCTCATCTGGTCGACCTGGGCCACGCTGATCGCCAGTGGCCCGGGCAGCCGGAAGGTGCCGGCCGTCATGAGGGTGCCCAGCCGGATCCGGCTGGTCTCGCGCGCCAGCCCGGCCAGGGTGATCCACGCATCGGTGGGGCCGGGCAGGCCGTCGCCGCCCATGGTCAGGTAGTGGTCGGAACGGAAGAAGGCGTCGAAGCCGGTCTCCTCCGTGCGGCGGGCCACGGCCAGCAGGTCGTCGTAGGTCGCGCCCATCTGGGGCTCGGTGAAGATGCGGAGCTGCACGTCCGGACCGTAACGAGCACCATGTCCCGTCGCGCAGCGACCTGCGATCTCGGGGTGTGCTGACCGCCGGGACCGGGCAGGATGATCGCCAGACGATCAACTCGGAGGTGCAGCTCGTGTTCCGCAAGAAGACGCGTGGTCAGGTCATCGGCGCCGAGCTCCAGGAGGGTTTCGCCCACATCGGGGTCGCCGCCACCGAGGCCGGCCGCCTCGCCGCTGAGCAGCTGGGTCCGCGCGTCGCCGCGGCCCGCGAGGCAGCAGGCCCGGCGCTCGACGCCGCCCAGCGCGCGGTGTCGCCCAAGGTCGCCGCCGCCGTGGCCGTCGCGGGACCGGCCGTCGCCACCGCACGCGACACCCTCGCCCCCCGCGTGGAGGCGGCGCGTGACGCCGTCGCGCCACGGTTCGAGGCCGCGCGCGACGCCGCTGCACCCAAGGTGGCCGGCGCAGTCGTGGCCGCGCAGGCCGCCGCGAGCAAGGCGGCCGCCGACCTCGGTCCCCGCGTCGAGGCGGCTCGCAAGGCGCTCGAGGACGACGTCGCCCCGCGCGTGGCCGCCGCGCAGAAGGCGGCCCGCAAGGCGCTCGAGGACGACGTCGCCCCGCGGGTGACCGCTGCCCAGGCAGCCGCCCTCGCCTACGCCACCCCCCGCGTGGTCGCCGCCCGCGAGGCCGTGACCCCCGCGCTCGACAGCGCCCGCGAGACGCTGATCGCCGGCGTGGACAGCGCCCGCAGCGAGCTCGACGCCCGACGCGCCGAGCTGGCGGCGGCCGCCGCGGAGTCCGGGCGCAAGGCCCGCAAGACGGCGAAGAAGGCTCGCAAGAAGGCCGGCAGGAAGCACCGCGAGTTCGAGAAGGCGGCGAAGGCCACCGCCAGGACCGTCAAGCGCCGCGTCGGCGTCGAGCCCGAGTCCCGTCGCTGGCCGTGGGTGTTCGTGTTCGCCGCAGTGGGTACGGCAGTGTTCGTCCTGCTGCGCCGCAACAAGGCCGACGCCTGGACACCCGCTCCGGCCGGCGACGGCCCGGTGCCCAGCTACCGAGAGGACCCCGTGCCCAGCTCCCCGAGCACTTCCGGCAAGACCGTCTCCACCGCCGACACCACCGGCGACTCCGCCCCGGCGGAGTCGGACATGGGCGTCCGTGACGCGCAGTTCGTCGACGGCGACGGCGCCGACACCGCCAGCGAGGACGTCAAGAACACGCCGGAGCCGTTCAGTTCCGGTGGCGCCAGCGACGCGGGCCCGACCGCCGGTCCCGACGACAAGCAGGTCTGACGACCGCACTCCCCAGCAGCACCCGCCGCCCCTGTCGCCTCCGGTGACGGGGGCGGCGGCGTCTTCGCGAGTACGGTGGGGATCATGAGTGAGACGGCCCTTCCGGCGCAGTCCTCGGGTTCCCCTCTCGAGCCGGCCGGTCGCAAGATGCTCCGCCTCGAGGTCCGCAACAGCCAGGTCCCGATCGAGCGGAAGCCCGAGTGGATCAAGACCCGGCTCAAGACGGGCCCGGAGTACACCGAGCTGAAGTCCCTGGTCCGCCGCGAGGGGCTGCACACGGTGTGCGAGGAGGCCGGCTGCCCCAACATCTACGAGTGCTGGGAGGACCGGGAGGCCACTTTCCTCATCGGTGGTGACCAGTGCACCCGGCGCTGCGACTTCTGCCAGATCGACACCGGCAAGCCCGCCGACTTCGACCGCGACGAGCCCCGGCGGGTCGCCGAGAGCGTCGCCACCATGGGCCTGAAGTACGCCACGGTCACCGGGGTCGCGCGGGACGACCTGCCCGACGGCGGTGCCTGGCTGTACGCCGAGACCGTCCGCCAGATCCACGCCCAGCTGCCCGGCTGCGGCGTGGAGCTGCTCATCCCCGACTTCAACGCCGACCCCGCGCAGCTCGCGGAGGTCTTCTCCTCGCGTCCCGAGGTGCTCGCCCACAACGTCGAGACGGTGCCGCGCATCTTCAAGCGCATCCGTCCCGGCTTCCGCTTCGAGCGCTCGCTCGCCGTCATCACCGCCGCCCGCGAGGCGGGCCTGGTCACCAAGTCCAACCTCATCCTGGGCATGGGCGAGGAGCCCGCCGAGGTCGTCGAGACGATGCAGGCGCTGCACGACGCCGGCTGCGATCTGCTGACCATCACCCAGTACCTGCGCCCCTCGCCGCGGCACCACCCCGTGGTCCGGTGGGTCAAGCCCGACGAGTTCGTCGGGTTCCAGGCCGAGGCGGAGCGGATCGGGTTCCCGGGCGTCCTGGCCGGGCCGCTGGTGCGCAGCTCGTACCGCGCCGGCCGGCTCTACCAGCAGGCCGTCGAGGCACGCGGGCTCACTCCTCAGGGCTGACCGGGCACCGAATCCGCTCGGCGCGCGCCGGTCGGGCGCCGGCCCGCTTTAAGCTGGGCGCATGGCACGCAGCAAGTCCTCAGACCAGGCCGCTCAGAGCGGCGGCGGCAAGGCCGCCGCGCCCAAGGGCGGAGCCACCGCGTCGGGGGTGAAGCTGGGCAAGAACGGCGAGCCCAAGGTCGGCCGGCTCAAGAAGCTCGGCAACAACGGCCGGATGATGAAGCAGGCGTTCACGCTGACGCGCCGCAACGACCCGCAGCTCCCCTGGGTCATGCTCATCGCCTTCATCGTGGTGTTCGCGGTGGTCGAGCTCATCGGCATCCTGCTCGACTCGCCGTTCCTCTTCCTGCCGTTCGCCCTCATCCTGGGCGCCCTCGCCGCTCTGATCATCTTCGGTCGCCGGGCCCAGGGGTCGGCCTACCGCCAGGTGGAGGGCCAGCCCGGCGCTGCGGCGTGGGTGCTGGAGGGCATGCGCGGTGACTGGCGGGTCAGCTCCGGCGTGGCCGGCACGCCGCAGATGGACGCCGTCCACCGGGTGCTCGGACGGCCGGGTGTGATCCTGGTCGGCGAGGGCTCGGCGCAGCGCGTGCGCGGCCTGCTGGCCCAGGAGAAGAAGAAGATCGCCCGCGTCGTCGGTGACACCCCCATCTACGACGTCATGGTCGGCGACGACGAGGGGCAGGTGCCGCTGAAGAAGCTGAGCACCCACGTGATGAAGCTGCCGCGGAACCTCTCCGCCGCCGAGCTGAACAGCCTGGGCCGGCGGATGAGCGCCCTCGGCGGCGCGCGGATGCCCGTCCCCGGGGGTCCGCTCCCCGGTGGCCGGCAGATGTCGGTCAGCCAGCGACAGGTCCGCCGCCGCGGCTGATCCACCCAGCACGACGAAGGGCCCCGTCCGCTGCGGACGGGGCCCTTCGTCGTCCCGCGGCACCTGCCCCGCCCGGCGCGGACACCGACCGGAGGCGGGGCGTCGGCTCAGGCCCGGACGACGGCGGTCTTCGTCAGGCGGTCGTGCAGACCGCGTCCGTCGGCGTCGGTGATGAGCGCCGGCACCAGCAGCACGAGCAGCACGGTCCGGACGACGGCCCGCCACGGCGCCAGGCGCGATCCCGGCGTCGGGTGGGCCAGCCGCAGGCCCATCAGCCGGTGGCCGGGTGACTGGCCGAAGACCACCAGGCTTCCCGAGGTGAGCACGAAGAAGACCAGCAGGCTCGCGTTGCCGGGAAGTTCCGGGGCGGAGAACGCCCAGGCGATGGCACCGGAGAGCAGGGCGTCGATGACGTAGCCACCGGCTCGCGAGGTGAAGGACGCGAGCGACCCCGGGCCCTCGGCGGGCAACCCCAGGGAGGCGCCGCGGTCCGGAGCCTGAGAGGCTTGATCGACATTCCTGACCATGACCACCAGCGTAGTAAGAGGACCCCCTGCTCCCCACCACTCGCTCGCTCGTGGTGGTGCCCTGCAGAGGGCCGACCGCCCGGCGTGTTGTTACGCCCCCGAAACACTCGGGACACCGCAGGGCAATTCCCCGCTCGTAACGTGCAGTTCGGCTTTCCGCCCACACCCGGAGGATCGATGTTCACCAGTCCCGACGAGGTCGCCGCCTACATCCGCGACAACGACGTCGAGTTCGTCGACGTCCGCTTCTGCGACCTGCCCGGCGTCATGCAGCACTTCACCATCCCTGCGTCGACGTTCGGCGAGGACACGTTCAGCGAGGGCCTCGGCTTCGACGGCTCCTCGATCCGCGGGTTCCAGGCGATCAACGAGTCGGACATGCTCCTGCTGCCCGACGCCAACAGCGCCTTCGTGGATCCGTTCCGCAAGCACAAGACGCTGAACGTCAACTTCTTCATCCACGACCCGATCACGCGCGAGGCCTACAGCCGCGACCCGCGCAACGTCGCGAAGAAGGCCGAGGCGTACCTGGCGAGCTCCGGCATCGCCGACACCGCGTACTTCGGCGCCGAGGCGGAGTTCTACATCTTCGACTCGATCCGGCACGGCACCGGCATCAACGAGGGCTACTACCACATCGACGCGGTCGAGGGCTCCTGGAACACCGGTTCCCGGACCGGCGAGAACGGGCTCGGCCCGAACCTGGGGTACAAGACGGCGACCAAGGGCGGCTACTTCCCGGTCGAGCCCGTGGACCACCAGAGCGACCTGCGCGCCGACATGATGGTCAACCTGACCAACGCCGGCCTCGAGCTCGAGCGCGGCCACCACGAGGTGGGCACCGGCGGTCAGGCCGAGATCAACTACAAGTTCGACACGCTGCTGCGCTCGGCCGACAGCCTGATGCTCTTCAAGTACATCATCAAGAACACCGCATGGGCGCACGGCAAGAGCGTGACCTTCATGCCGAAGCCGCTCTTCGGCGACAACGGCTCGGGCATGCACTGCCACCAGAGCCTCTGGCGGGACGGCCAGCCGCTGTTCCACGCCGAGACCGGCTACGCTGGCCTGTCGGACATGGCCCGCCACTACATCGGCGGCCTGCTCAAGCACGCGCCGTCGCTGCTGGCCTTCACCAACCCCACGGTGAACAGCTACCACCGACTGGTTCCGGGCTACGAGGCCCCGATCAACCTCGTCTACTCCGCTCGGAACCGCTCGGCCTGCACCCGCATCCCGATCTCGGGTGACAACCCCAAGGCCAAGCGCATCGAGTTCCGCGTGCCCGACCCGTCGGCCAACCCCTACCTCGCCTTCTCGGCGATGCTGATGGCCGGCCTCGACGGCGTGAAGAACAAGATCGAGCCCCCGGCACCGGTCGACAAGGACCTCTACGAGCTGCCGCCCGAGGAGGCCCTGGGCATCGACAAGGTGCCGGCCTCGCTCGACGCCGTCCTCGACCGTCTCGAGGTCGACCACGAGTACCTGATCGACGGCGGGGTCTTCACTCCCGACCTGATCGAGACCTGGATCGACTACAAGCGGGCCAACGAGATCGACCCGATCCGGCTGCGCCCGCACCCGCACGAGTTCGCGATGTACTACGACATCTGATCCCGGCACCTGCTGCACACCGCGGCCCCCGACCTGCACGTCAGGTCGGGGGCCGCGGTGCGTCCGGGTCAGCTCGCGGGAGGAATCGGCCCGTGCACCGGGGACGCCGTCAGCACGACGGTCGCACCACCGGCCTCGACCGCCTGGAGGGTCCGCAACTGCAGGAGCCCCGGCTGCTCGGTGATCATCCGGGCCGCGTTCGCCAACGCCCGCGCGGACGCGACCTCCGACCGCGCCCGTTCCAGCGCCGCCTGCCCCTGCGCCCGGGCGGCAGCCACGTCGGCAGCCGCCCGCCGGAGCTCGGCGGGCACCATCACGTCGCGGACCGCCAGGCCCTCGAGCGCCATCCCGACCTCGCCGGCCGTCTCCGCTACCCGCTCCGCGATGCCGTCCGGGAGCGAGTCCCGGGCGGCGAGCAGCTCGTCGAGGGTGCGCCCGGCCACCGCCTCGCGCAGCCCGATCTGCAGCGCGACGTAGAGAAAGCCGTCGGCGCTCTCCGTCGCCTCGTGCCAGCGCCGCGGATCCGCGACGCGGACGGTCGCGATCAGGCTCACCTTGACCGCCAGCCCGTCGGCCGTCAGGACCTCCTGGGCCGGGACGAGGAGCAGCCGCGGGCGGACGTGCACCCGCACCTGCCGACGCCGGCGCCGGCGCACCCGGTGCCGTCCCGGACCCAACTCGGTCTCGAAGCGGCCGTCCCGGTACACCAGGACCCGCTCCCACTCCTGCGCGGTCACCCGCACGTTCTCCACCTCCTCCTCGGTCCCGGTCGCACGGACCGCCCGGCGCGTGGTCGGGCGCCGGCGGGGAACGCACGGGACGCTGCAGACCGCCGGAGCCGGAATGACCGCGCGCCGGACGGCGTCGGGAGTCGAACCCGCGCGTTCCTGAGACGCTTGCCCATACATGGCACGCCCGTGACCGACGCGCAGAACCTGCGGCGGCGATGCCGCCCGGCTGCTGACCACGAGCCGCGAGAAGGTAGCGCGACCGCCCGTCGGGTGTCCTCCCGTTTTTCGGGCGGTCAGGTGCGGAACGAGCCGGCGTCGCCCCGGGGCGAGCCGATCAGGAGTCCTACCCCGGCCTCGACCGCGGCGTAGACCAGCAGCGCCAGCCCGACGACCAGCGCCGGCGGGACGACCCCCGGCGCGCTCCGCCACCAGCCCGGACCGCGCTCCGCCTCGGCGGGAATGTCATCCCCCTTTGCCACGGTTGTCATGTCCAGGCAACCCGGTCCTCGCATGCTCGAGGGGCGCCCGAGAAGGCGCGCACCGGCCGAGCGCGGCACCGCCCCGAGCGGTTCCACCGGCCAGGCAGTTCGACACCGCCGCCGGCTCGGCACCACGTGAGCCACCCAGAACGTCCGCAGACACCGTCGTCTCGCCATTCCGCTCGGCCTTCCGCGCCGCACGCCGTCCCGAGACAAGAGGTTCCCCGTGAACGCAGAGCGACTTCCCCTGAACGATGACCACGGCGACCAGTTCCCC
Organism: Blastococcus atacamensis; assembly: GCF_002938425.1. Taxonomy (GTDB): domain Bacteria; phylum Actinomycetota; class Actinomycetes; order Mycobacteriales; family Geodermatophilaceae; genus Blastococcus; species Blastococcus atacamensis. The sequence goes on from NZ_POQU01000014.1 coordinate 21,269, forward strand.
GGCGCCCTTCCCGCACCCCGGACCGTCCTTCCCCGCCACGATGCGGCCGACGAGCGGCTCGTCCGCATGCGCACGGCGTACGTGTACAAGATCGACTCCGCGGTGGAGGTCGACCGCGAAAACCTCGCCGACGAGCTGGCCACGTCCTTCGCGCACGAGGCCTCCGCTCTCCGGTTCTCAGACGCACGGCCCCGGCGTCCGAGCCGCGGCACCCCGGCGCGCACCCGCACCGGCAGTCCGGCGAGCCGCGCGACCGCGGCCGGCGGGACCATGCGGGCGTTGATCCGGCGGTTCGACCGCTACACCCTCAAGGTCTTCAACGCCGGGACGCCGACCCGCCCGCTCGACTGAGCGCGAGCGCGCCCCTTCGGGCGGTCAGGTGCGGAACGAGCCGGCGTCGCCTCGGGGCGAGCCGGTCAGGAATCCCACTGCGGCCTCGACGGCGGCGTAGACCAGCAGGGCCAGCCCGATGACCAGCCCCGGCGGCACGACCACCGGTGCGGCCAGCACCGAGATGCCGAGGACGCCCGGCGCGCTCCGCCACCACCCGGGGCGGCGCTCGGCGTCGACCAGCGCTCCCCACCGGACGCCGCACCACATCAGCCAGCGCCGCACCACCGGCACGCCGTTCTCCCGCATGACCCGGCGGAAGAGACCGTCGGCGTCGGCCGAGGTGACCGCTCCGCTGCGGATGCCCTCCGTGCACAGCCAGTCGTGCAGGATCGCGGCCGCCGTGTAGCGGCCGAAGCGCGGCACGAGCCACACCACGAGCCGGGGCACCGTCGCGAAGTCGGTCAGGAAGCCGGCGGGCACCACGAAGCGGTCCCGCTTCCCGCGGTAGACCAGCGGCTCCTCCACGGCCCAGTGGTCGTCGTCCACGCTGCGGACGACGACGTCGCCCGACTCCAGCGGCACCGCGCTCAGCCCGCGCCGACCGGGCACCCGAGCCGCCCGCCCATCGCGGCGATCGGCGGGAGCCGGCGGTCCACGAGCCGGAACAGCAGCAGGAACGCCAGCGCCAGCGCGACGACGATCGCGAGGTTGCGCAGGGCGATGGCGTAGCCGTGGGTGGCGACGTCCATGAAGTGGTAGGGGTACCAACCGGTGACCACGCCCTGGGCGAGGATCCAGGCGATCCAGGCGACCGGCCACAGCAGGGCGCGGGCCACGACGCCGGAGGGAATGCGCGGGCGCGGGCCCAGCAGCAGCCAGCCGAGCACCGTCATCACCGGGGAGACGTAGTGCTCACCGGCGTTGGTCCAGGCGTTGATCCCCTGCGGGTCGTACAGCGGGGCGAGCACGACGGCGTGGACGATCCCGGTGATCGTGATCCCGATCAGCGACCCAGGCGGGCGACCCGCCAGAGCCGGCCGTCGGAGAGCGGGTCGCGGACCAGCGGCAGCACGGACGCGAGCACCAGCAGATTGCTCTGGATCGTGAAGTAGCCGAAGAACCGGACGACGCGCTCGACGACTCCCAGGGAGGGGTCCGCGGGGTCGACGAGGTGCAGCACGAACTCGGTGCCCACCGACAGCGCGACCACGACGGCCAGCACGGCCCACCAGGCGCGTGCCGCCCCGAGGCCGACGTCCGCGGCAGGCGTCGTCACGGTCACCCGCCGGATTCTGCCAACTGCTCACCCGATCCTCCGCGACACCACCCGTTCGGTGACGCGCCGCACCGTGCCGGCGCGGCCGGAGAGGACGGCGTCCAGCAGCCGGTTGACCGGCGGCATCTCGCCGAGCCGGGCGATGCCCGACCAGCGCGGCACCCCGATGGTCCGCGCCCGCGACGCGGCCAGGCAGTCCGCGACCCGCTCGGCAACCCGGTCCGGGGAGATCCCCCGCGACAGTCGGCCCTCGGCGTCGGCGTCGGACACCGGCGCGTGTCCGTGCCCGCGGGCCAGCCACTCGGTGCGGACGAAGAAGGGGTTCACCGAGGAGACGCGCACGCCCCGGGCGGCCACCTCGCGCCGCAAACCGTTCAGGAAGCCGTCGACGCCGGCCTTGGTGGCCGAGTAGACGGTGAGCGGCGGCACCTGCGCCCAGGCGGCGACCGAGGAGACGGCGACGACGTCGGCACGGCCGCGCTCGGCCGCCGTCGACAGCAGGTGCGGCAGCGCCAGCCGGGTGAGCTCCACGACGGCCGTCAGGTTCGTGGCCACGACGCCCTCGACCGCCTCCCCCGGCATGTCCTCCACGAGGCCCGCCCACCCGAGGCCGGCGTTGTGCACGACCGCGTCGATCCGGCCGTGCTCCGACAGCGTGCGCTCGACCAGCGCCGCCCGGTCCGCGGCGTCGGCGACGTCGGCCACGGTCGTCGTCACCCCGGGGAGGGCGCCCACCGCCTCCTCGAGCCGGTCCCCGTTTCGGGCGCAGGTGACCACCCGCGCGCCTCCGGCGGCCAGCCGGTGGACGGTGGACCGGCCGATGCCGGCGCTCCCCCCGGTGACGAGGACGACGCGCTGCTGCAGATGGCTCATGGTGGGGTCCTACCCCAGGAGGACATCACATCCACCGGGCGCATCGTTTCCGGGGCCACGGGGCACAACGATGATCATGCGCCTGCCCGAGCCCCGTGGTCCGCTGAGCGACGCCCTCGCCCGCGACCTCGCCACCCGGACCACGCTGTCGGCGGAGACGGCGGCGATCGCCGAGCGGTCCGCGGCCGATCCGGCCGACGCCCTGGCCGACGATGACCTGCAGCTCGCCCTGGCCATCGCCTACGAGCTGCACTACCGCGGCTTCGACGGGATCTCCGACGACTGGGAGTGGGATCCGGCGCTGCTCTTCCTGCGCGCGGGCCTGGAGCGCCGCCACCTCGCCGCGCTGCGCAGCCTGGTCGGGCCGGTCCCGGTGACCGACGAACCCGTCGACCGCCAGATCACCGCGCTGATCGACGCCGACGACAGCCCGTCGCTGTCGACCTACATGGCCAAGAAGGGTTCGCTGGAGCAGTGGCGCGAGTACCTCACGCTGCGCTCGGTCTACCACCTCAAGGAGGCCGATCCGCACACCTTCGCCATCCCCCGCCTCTCCGGGCGGACGAAGGCGGCCATGGTGGAGATCCAGGCCGACGAGTACGGCGGCGGCTCGGCCGCGCGTATGCACAGCGAGCTGTTCGCCGGCCTGATGCGCGACCTCGACCTGGACCCCGGCTACGGCGCCCTGTGGGACGAGGCGCCCACCGCGGCGTTCGCCTCGGTCAACACGATGTCCCTCTTCGGTCTGCACCGGCGGTGGCGGGGGGCGGCGCTGGGGCACCTGACCGCGGTGGAGATGACCTCGTCCGAGCCGAGCCGGCGGTACTCGGCGGGGCTGCGCCGGCTGGGCTTCGACGAGCGGACGACGGTGTTCTACGACGAGCACGTGGAGGCCGACGCCGTCCACGAGCAGATCGCCTCGGTCGACATGTGCGGCTCCCTGGTCGCGGGCGAGCCGGAGCTGACCACCGACGTGCTGTTCGGTGCGGCGACCTCCCTGGCGATGGACGGGCTCGCCGCCCGCCATCTGCTGGGCGCCTGGGAGGCCGGCCGCTCCGCGCTCTACCGGGACCGCGCGCTCGCCGCCTGATCCACCGCGGCGCCGGCGCTCCGGGTGATGAGCCACCCGAAGACGGCGGCCAGCGGGAACATCAGCACGCCGTAGACCGCCGCAGGCACCGCCAGCTCCACGCTGTCCAGCACGCTGATGGCCACCGCGATCGCCAGCGTGCTGTTGTGGATGCCGATCTCGAACGCGCTGGCGGTCGCCTGCCGGCGCTGCACCCCGAGCAGCCGCGGCACGGTGAAGCCGATCGTCAGGCTGAGCAGGCAGAAGACGACGGCGGGCAGGCCGATCTGGCGGAGGTACTCCCCGATCCGGTCCTGCTCGGCCAGCATCGTGCCGACGATCACCAGCGCCAGCACGACCGCCGACAGGATGCGCACCGGCCTGTCCATGCGGTCGGCGAAGCCTGCCGACCGCCGGCGGACCAGCATGCCCAGCGCCACGGGCACGACCACCACCGCGAAGACCTGGACGGTCTTGCCGAACTGCAGACCCAGCGAGCCGCTGTCGGCCGGGTCGAAGTACTGGACGGCGAGGTTCGTGACGACCGGCAGGGTGATCACGGCGATCACCGAGTTGATCGCCGTCAGGGTGATGTTGAGGGCGACGTCGCCACGGAAGAGGTGGCTGAACAGGTTCGCGGTGGTGCCCCCGGGCGAGGCCGCCAGCAGCAGCATCCCCACCGCCAGCAGCGGCGGGAGGTCGAAGGCCAGCACCACGCCGAAGCAGAGCGCCGGGAGGACGAGCAGCTGGAGCCCCAGCGCGATCAGCACGACCTTGGGACGGCGACCGATGGCCGCGAAGTCGCCCGGGGTGAGCGAGAGCCCGAGGCCGAACATGACGACCGCCAGGGCCAGTGGCAGGGCGACGGTGGTGAGCGCGGAATCCATCGGACCTCCGATCGGGGCGCCGGTGCGACGCTCCGCGAATCATGAGGGGCGCAGGTCACACCTGGGGGGATCGTGCCGTGGGACCCGCTCGAGTACTACAGCCGCAACGAGCTGCCGTTCTTCGGCGGCCGGTCGCAGAAGTGGGAGGCGCTGGGCCGGCTCATCGCCCACGCCCGGCGCAGCGTGCTGACGGCCGCGGCCCTCCGGGAGAACCTGGACGACCGCAACGCCGTCACCGACGTCGTGGCGAAGGTCGGCGACGCCCCGGACGAGTCCGCCGCCCTGCAGGTGGCCCTGGACTCCGTGCGCGAGAGGTTCGGTTGGGCCTACGGCTCGTTCTGGGCGCTGGACCCCACGACGAACGTGCTGCGGTTCCAGCGTGAGTCCGGCTCCGCCGGTGACGAGTTCCGCAAGGTCACACTCGCCGCCAGCTTCGCCGAGGGCGTCGGCCTCTCCGGCCACGCCTGGCGGGCCCGCGACCTGGTCTTCGTGCGGGACCTCGCCCAGGTGACCGATTGCGTCCGCGCGCCCGCCGCTCAGCGGGCCGGAGTCAAGTCCGGCGTCTGCTTCCCGATCATCAGCGACGGCAAGGTCGTCGGGACGATGGACTTCTTCGTCACCGAGACCATCGACCTGTCCGACTCGCGCGGCTCGGCGCTGCGCAACGTGCAGCAGTTGGTCTCCCAGCGGCTGGACATCCTCCGGCGCGCCGAGGCCGACGCGGCGAACTCCCGGGAGCTGCTGGAGACGGTCTCCCGGCTGCGCGAAGCCGCCGACGACGCCGGCCGGGTGGCCGACAGCGCCGTGGGCAAGACCTCCTCGATGACCACGGAGGTGCAGGCGCTGGCCAGCGCCTCGGCAGCCGTCGGCGACGTCATCCGGATCATCTCGAGCATCGCCGACCAGACCAACCTGCTGGCCCTGAACGCGACGATCGAGGCGGCGCGGGCGGGCGAGTCCGGCAAGGGCTTCGCCGTCGTCGCCAACGAGGTGAAGGAGCTGGCCCGCGAGACCGCCGCGGCGACCAGCAAGGTCTCCGAGCAGATCGCCGGGATCCAGGCCGGCACCCAGTCGGTGTCCGACGGCATCCAGCGACCAGCGAGGTCATCGGCGAGCTCGACGCCGTGCAGGCCCGCATCGGGGAGATCCTCGAGGAGCAGGTGCGCATGGCCCGGGCCTTCGAGACCACGCACTGACCTCCGGCCCGCTGCGCGCTCAGCCCTCCTGGCGGAGCTGCGCGGCGGGCCGGGGGCGGCTCGGCGCGCTGGGCGCCGAGAACCCGGCGCGCTTGTGCGAGCCGTCGCAGAACGGCTTGATGCCGGACTTCCCGCACCGGCACAACGCGATGGTCTCCCGGCCCGGATCGATCTCGGCGCCGTCCTGGTCCAGCAACCGGAAGTCCCCGCGCACGATCAGCGGACCGTCGCGGTAGGGCGTGATCGTGGTGCCGCTCCCCCGCTCGGACACCGGGAGGTCCTCGTCGACGCGATGGGGCTCGGCGGGGCTCTCCTCGGTGGGCTGCACTGGCACGTCGTCCCCCTGCCCGGCGGCCGGTCGGCTCACACGCCCGGTCATCCGTTCGGTCCGCTTCCGCCCGGAGCCGCGGCGCCGTAGAAGACCTGCTCCACCACGGTCCGGGCGCGCCTGGTGGTCCGGCGGTAGTCCTCGACGAACTGGCCGGGCTCCTGGTCGGGTCCGTAGCCGCAGGCCTGTGCGACACCGGCCAGCTCCAGGCCGGGGCGCGGCAGCTGGTCGCTGGGCCGGCCGCGTACCAGGAAGATCGCGTTCCGAGCGCGCGTGGCCAGCTCCCAGGCATCCCGCAGCGCGGCGGTCTGCTCGGCGTCGAGGTGCCCGCCGGCGGCCAGCGCGTCGAGCGCGCCGATCGTGGACGCCACCCGCAACCCCTCGATGGCGGCGGCGTGCTGCAGCTGCAGCAGCTGGACGGTCCACTCGACGTCGGCCAGACCACCCCGGCCCAGCTTGGTGTGCGTCGCCGGGTCCGCTCCGCGGGGCAGCCGCTCCCGCTCGACACGGGCCTTGATCCGCCGGATCTCGGCCACCTGCTCGGCGGTGATCCCCTCGGCGGGGTACCGGATCGGGTCGACGAGCGCCACGAACTGCGCCCCGAGCTCCTCGTCCCCGGCCACCGGCACCGCTCGCAGCAGCGCCTGCACCTCCCAGACCGAGACCCAGCGCTCGTAGTACTCGCGGAACGCCGGAAGGCTCCGCACCAGCGCACCCTGCCGCCCCTCCGGGCGCAGGTCGGCGTCCACCTCGAACGCCGGGTCCGGAGCCGGCTCGCTCAGCAGCCGGCGCATCGTGTGCGCGACGGCGTTGGCCGCCGCCGCTGCCCTGGTGTCGTCGGCGCCCGGACGCGTGCGGTGCACGAACAGGACGTCGGCGTCGGACCCGAAGCCCAGCTCCCCGCCGCCGAGCCGCCCCATCCCGATGACCGCGAGATCCATGGGCAGGTCCGCGACGCCGGTGCCGGTCTCCGTGGCGTGTGCCCGCAGCGCGACGTCCAGACCGGCGCGCAGGGTGGCCACGGCGACGTCGGTGAGCGCCCGGCCGACCCGGTGCACGTCGAGGCGGCCCAGCAGGTCGGCGGCAGCGATGCGCAGCAGCTCCTGGCGGCGCAGACCCCGGATGACCCGGATGCCCGCCTGGGGGTCGGGCGCCCGCCCGGCGGCCTGCCGCCAGGCGTTGGCCAGCGTGGTCGCGCTGCGCGGTTCGAGCTCGGCGTCGTCGGCCAGCAGCTTGAGCGCCTCGGGCGTGCGCGTCAGCAGCGAAGCCACGTACTGGCTGGACCCCAGGAGCTGGGCCAGCCGTTCGACGACCTGGCCCTCGTCGCGCAGGAGCCGCAGGTACCACTGGTTGCCGCCGAGCGCCTCGCTCACCTGCCGGTAGGCCAGCAGCCCGGCGTCGGGGTTCGGGCAGGAGGCGAAGGTCTGCAGCAGCACCGGCAGCAGGTACTTCTGCATCGACGCCGACCGCGAGAGCCCGCCGGTGAGGGCGGCCAGGTGCCGCAGGGCGCCATCGGGATCGGCGAAGCCGAGCGCCCGCAGCCAGTCGCCGGCGGCCTTCGAGCCGAGGTGGAGGTGCTCGCCCGGAACGCGGGCGACCGCCGACAGCAGCGGCCGGTAGAAGAGCTTCTCGTGCAGCCGCCGGACCTCGCGGGTGTGCAGCGCCAGCTCGGCCCGCAGGACGGCGATGGCGTCGCCGCGGTGGTCGGGCTTGTAGCCCAGCGAACGCGCCAGCCACCGCAGTTGCTGCTCGTCGGTGGGCAGCAGGTGCGTGCGGCGCAGGCGCAGCAGCTGCAGCCGGTGCTCCACGGTGCGCAGGAAGCGGTAGGAGGCGATGAGCGTGGCGGCGTCGTCCCGGCCGACGTAACCGCCGGCCGACAGCGCCGTGAGGGCCGGCACCGTCCCGCCGAGCCGGAGCCGCTCGTCGGCCCGCCCGTGGACCATCTGCAGCAGCTGCACGGCGAACTCGACGTCGCGCAGGCCTCCCCGGCCGAGCTTGAGCTCCCGCTCCGCCTGGGCCGGCGGGATGTTGGCCTCGACCCGGCGGCGCATCGCCTGCACCTGGCCGACGAACCCGGGCCGGTCGCCAGCCGTCCACACCAGCGGCCACAGGGCGTCGACGTAGGCGCGCCCGAGATCCGGGTCGCCGGCAACCGGGCGCATCTTCAGCAGCGCCTGGAACTCCCACGTCTCGGCCCACTGGGCGTAGTAGGCGGCGTGCCCGGCGACGGTGCGTACCAGGGCGCCGGCCTTGCCCTCCGGACGCAGCGCGGCATCGACCTCCCAGGCCGCCTCGTGGCAGACCCGCATGAGCGTGGCGGCGACCCGGGTGGCGGTGGACAGTGCGGCGCCCTCGGGATCGGAGGGGTCCACGGCCTCGGCGACGAAGACGACGTCGACGTCGCTGACGTAGTTGAGCTCGCGGCCGCCGCACTTGCCCAGCCCGATCACGCTCAGCCGGCAGGCGGCGGCATCGTCGGGCTGTTCGGCGACGGCGATGGCCAGGCCGGCGGTCAGCACCGCCGCGGCGATGTCGGCCAGCTCGACGGCGGCGTCCTCCGCCGGCAGACCGTCGCCGAGGTCCCGCCCGGCGAGGGAGAGCACCGCCCGCCGGTAGGCCAGCCGGAGTGCGGCCACCCGCTCCGGACCGGCGTCGGGCGCGCCCTTGCCCAGCCGGACGCCCCACGGCGGGTCGTCGGGGTCCGCGCCGACCGCGGTGAGCATCTGCCGCTCCAGCGCGTCGGGCGTCGGACGGGTGGGGCCGTGCCGTTCGTCGTCGAGGACGTGCCAGTCCAGCGGGTGCGCGGCCAGGTGGTCGGCCAGGCCCGAGCTGGCCCCGAGCACCGAGACCAGCCGCGCCCGGAAGGAGCCGGGCCCGCGGAGGCGGGCGAGGAGCGCGGCGGCGGCCGAGCCGTCCGGGTCCTCCTCGTCGAGCGCCTCGACCAGCCGGTGCAGCGACCGGACGGCGAGGTCGGGGTCGCCGGCACGGGCGAGCGCGGCCACCACCGGCCCGGCCTCCGGATCGGCCGGCTCGTTGCGCCCGAGGTCCCAGAGCCCGAGCGCCGGGTCCGACAGCAGCCGGGCGGCCCGCTCGCCGTCCTCGAAGCCGAAGCGGACCAGCCGGACGATGGCGGGTCGCGGGATCTCCGGGAGGGCCGTGGTCACGCGGGCGACCCGGCGCGGAGGCCGACGAGGTGGGCGAACCGGCCGGCGAAGGGCTGCCAGATCTCGGTGAGGTCGTCGTGCGCGGCGGCGGCGCGGGCGCAGAGCGTCTCGATGTCCAGCGGGCTGGCCCCGACGCCCACGGGGTCGCTCTCCGCCCAGGCCCGCACCATCTCCGGCGTCGTCTCGATGTGGAACTGCAGCGCGTAGACGTGCGCGCCGATCCGGTAGGCCTGGTGCGGGTAGTGCGGGTTGCTCGCCAGCAGGGTGGCCCCGGTCGGCAGCTCGGAGATCTCGTCGTGGTGCCACTGGAGCACGTCGGGCGAGAGCGGCAGCGGGCCGAAGACCGGGTCCTTGTCGGCCGCGTCGCGCTTGGCCACCAGCGTGGCCCCGACCTCGGGCCCGTCGACGCCGACCCGGGTCCGCCCGCCGCCCACCCGGGCCAGCAGCTGGGCGCCGAGGCAGATGGCGAGCGTGGGGAGGTCCGCGTCGAGCGCCTGACGAAGCAGGAGGCGGACACCCACGAGCTCGGGGCTGGTCGCGTCGTCGTCCATCGAGGACTGCGGTCCGCCCAGCACCAGCAGCCCGTCGATCCCGTCGAGGGTCGCGGGCAGCTCCTCGCCCAGCCCCAGGTGCCGCTCGTCGAGCTCGAGACCGGCCGCCCGCAGCCACTCCCCCAGCCGCGCGGGCGGGTCGGTCTCGCTCGGGACGACGACGAGCAGGCGGGCCACGCCGACGAGGTTAGTTCCCCCGCCGAGGACGCTCGTCACCGATCGGCCGCGACCGTGCATGGATCGGGCCATCCGCTACGGACCACCCCGAACCACCCGCAGTCAGGAGGAGGACCCGTCGTCGTCCACCTCGTCGACGAAGAAGTGCGCCACCGTCCGCGCCCCTCCGGTGACCACGACGGTCGCGCCCGGCTCGATCTGCTGAGCGTCGTCCAGCCCGGGCACCAGCCATCGCGCCTCCGCCGGCGACGTCATCGCATCAGGGTCGGACCCGCCCGTCCCCCGTCCTGGGCGGCCAGCCAGTGCACTGTCCCGTGGAGGGACCGGGTCCACGGTTCCCCGGCCGGCCGCCGGCGGCGACGGAACAGCCTCACAGGCCGGGCAGGTACCGCTGGAGTTCGAACGGCGTGACGTTCTGCCGGTAGGAGTTGAACTCCTCCCACTTGTTGCGGAGGAAGAACTCGAACACGTGCTCGCCCAGGGTCTCGGCGACCAGTTCGCTGCCCTGCATGGCGGTGAGCGCCTCGCCGAGGCTGACCGGCAGGTCCTCGTAGCCGGCGGCGCGCCGCTCGGTGTCGGTGAGCGACCAGACGTCGTCCTCGGCCTCCGGCGGCAGCTCGTAGCCCTTCTCGATGCCGCGCAGCCCGGCGGCCAGCAGGACGGCGAAGGTCAGGTAGGGGTTGCAGGCGGAGTCCGGCGAGCGGACCTCGACCCGGGCCGACTGCGCCTTGCTCGGCTTGTAGCTCGGCAGGCGGACCAGCGCGGAGCGGTTCGCCCGGCCCCAGGTCGCCGCCGTCGGAGCCTCGGTGCCGGCCAGGAGCCGCCGGTAGGAGTTCACCGTCTGGTTGGTGATCGCGGTGACCTCGCGGGCGTGGGTCAGCAGCCCGGCGATGAACTGCTTGCCGGTCGTCGACAGCCGCATCGGGTCGGCCGGGTCGTGGAAGGCGTTGCGGTCGCCCTCGAACAGCGACAGGTGCGTGTGCATGGCCGAACCGGCCAGCTCGGTGAAGGGCTTGGGCATGAACGTCGCGTGCACGCCCTGTGCCAGCGCGACCTCCCGGACGACGTGCCGCAGCGTCATGATGTTGTCGGCCATCGACAGGGCGTCGGCGTAGCGCAGGTCGATCTCCTGCTGACCGGGGGCGACCTCGTGGTGGCTGAACTCCACCGAGATGCCCATCGCCTCCAGCGCGAAGACCGCCTCGCGGCGGAAGTCGTGCGCGACGTTGTGCGTGGAGAGGTCGAAGTAGCCGCCGGTGTCGGCCGGCCGCGGCGGGGTGCCGTCGGTCGGCAGGTCCTTGAGCAGGAAGAACTCGATCTCGGGGTGCGTGTAGAACGTGAACCCCATGTCGCCGGCCTTGGCCAGGGCGCGGCGGAGCACGTGCCGCGGGTCGGCCCACGACGGCGAGCCGTCGGGCAGCGTGATGTCGCAGAACATCCGTGCGGTGTCGCTGACGCCGCCCCGCGAGGCCGGCATCACCTGGAAGGTGCCCGGGTCGGGCTTGGCGAGCATGTCGGACTCGTAGACCCGCGCGAAGCCCTCGATCGCCGAGCCGTCGAAGCCGATCCCCTCCGCGAACGCCGCCTCGATCTCGGCCGGGGCCACCGCGACGGCCTTGAGGTAGCCGGAGACGTCGGTGAACCACAACCGCACGAAGCGGATGTCGCGCTCTTCCAGGGTGCGCAGGACGAACTCCTGCTGTCGGTCCATGCCCGCCATGATCCAGTCCGCTCGTTTCGGGTGTGTGACGTCGGCGCCAGACTGCCCCCTGCGGGGCACCCCGGCGCGCGATCCCGGCTGATCCGGGTGCGTGTCGTGGTCAGGTGCCGTGGCGCGGTGCCGCCCCCGCCAGCCGGGCCGGCGCCATGCCCGCGCTGGCATCGTCCACGGTCCGGAGCACGGCGGCGCCCGCCGCCGGGCCCTGCCCCTCCGACCGGAGCAGCGCGGTGGCGAACGCGAGCGGGATCCCGGCGTGGACCGCCCGGACCTCCGTGCGGGACTCCGGTGTCCGGGCCGAGCCGCCGAACACCGACGGCACCAGGGACGGGCGCACGGCCGCACCCGCACCGATCGCCGCGTAGCCGCCCGCCACGAGCCGCGAGATCGTCGTGGGGTCGCCCATGTCTGCACGCTAGGACGGCCGCTCCCCCGTGTCACCCCCGTCCGGCCGTCCACGGCGTGAACACCGGGACGGCCCCACCTGGCCCCTCCGCGCGGCGAGCGACGAGGATGGAGCGCGTGAGCGATCAGCAGCCGGTGCAGTTGCGGGTGTCCCTGGCCCAGGTCGATACGCGCGTCGGCGACCTCGCGGGCAACTGCGAGCTCGTCGTCCGGTGGGCGGCGAAGGCGGCCGAGGCCGGGGCGCACCTCGTCGTCTTCCCGGAGATGACCCTGACGGGGTACCCGCCCGAGGACCTCGTGCTGCGGGAGTCCTTCGCCCGCGCGAGCGAGCAGGCGCTGGTCGACCTGGCGGAGCGGCTGGCCGCCGAGGGGCTCGGGGACCTCGCCGTCGTCGTCGGCTACCTGGCGCACACCCAAGGCGCAGGACCCGCGCCGGTCGACCGGACGCCCTCCGACGACGACGACCGGCCCAGCGACGCCAACCCGCGCCGGGGTGCCCCGCGCAACGCCGCGGCCCTGCTGCACGGTGGCGACGTCGTCGTCCGCTACTACAAGCGGCACCTGCCGAACTACGGCGTCTTCGACGAGGCCCGCTACTTCGTGCCCGGCACCGAGCTGCCGGTCGTCCGGCTGCACGGGGTGGACGTCGCGCTCACCGTCTGCGAGGACCTCTGGGTCGAGGGCGGCCCGTGCGGCGTGGCCGGCCAGGCCGGCGTCGACCTCGTCGTCTCCCCCAACGCCTCGCCCTACGAGCGCGCCAAGGACGACCTGCGCCTGCCGCTGGTGCAGCGCCGGGCCGCCGAGGCACGGGCGGCGATCCTCTACTGCAACCAGGTCGGCGGCCAGGACGAGCTGGTGTTCGACGGCGACTCGATGGCGGTCTCCCCCACCGGCGAGCTGCTGGCCCGGGCACCCCAGTTCGTCGAGCACCTGCTCACCGTCGACCTCACGCTGGACCCGTCCTCGGTGCCCGAGCGGCGCGAGGGCCGGGTCGGGCCGATGACCGTCACCCGCTCCGTGCTCAGCGAGGAGCCGGTGCCGGCCTACGCGGCGCAGCCGGCTCCCGTCGTCGAGCCGCTCAGCGACTGCGAGGAGGTCTGGCGGGCGCTGGTGCTGGGCCTGCGCGACTTCATCGACAAGAACGGCATGCCATCGGTCGTGCTCGGCATGTCCGGCGGCATCGACTCGGCGCTGGTCGCCGCCCTCGCCGTCGACGCCCTCGGCGCCGACCGCGTGCACGGCGTCGGGCTGCCCTCGAAGTGGTCCAGCGAGCACTCGCTGTCCGACGCGGAGGACTCCGCCAAGCGCCTGGGCATGCACTACTCCGTGGTGCCGATCGCCCCGATGGTCGACGCCTACGAATCCTCCGTCGAGCTCTCCGGCGTCGCCGCGGAGAACCTGCAGGCGCGGGTCCGCGGCACCCTGCTCATGGGGCTGTCCAACCAGCACGGCCACCTGCTGCTGGCGACGTCGAACAAGAGCGAGGTCGCCGTCGGCTACTCCACGCTCTACGGCGACGCCGCCGGCGGCTTCGCGCCGATCAAGGACGTGCCCAAGACCCTGGTCTGGGACCTGGCCCGCTGGCGCAACGCCCATGCCCGCGAGCGCGGGGAGACCGAGCCCATCCCGGTCAACTCCATCGAGAAGCCGCCATCGGCGGAGCTGGCGCCCGGCCAGCAGGACAGCGACTCGCTGCCGTCCTACGACGAGCTGGACGCCGTCATCGCCGACTACGTCGACCGGGACCTCGGCATGGCCCAGCTGCTGGAGCGAGGCCACGACGCCGAGGTCGTCGCCCGGGTCCTCCGGCTGGTGGACGCCGCCGAGTTCAAGCGCCGCCAGTCGGCCCCGGGGACCAAGATCAGCCTCAAGGCGTTCGGCCGGGACCGGCGCCTGCCCATCACCAACCGCTGGCGGGAGACCCTCCCGACGGTCCGCGAAGGAGCGGCGCAGTCATGACCGAGTCGGTTCTCTACGGCGGCACGTCGAGCGCGCGGGTGCGCATCCACCACCTGCAGCAGGCCAAGGCGCGCGGCGAGAAGTGGGCGATGCTCACCGCCTACGACACCTACAGCGCAGCCATCTTCGAGGAGGCCGGCATCCCGGTCCTGCTCGTCGGCGACTCCGCCGGGAACGTCGTCATGGGGCACACCAGCACGGTGCCGGTCACCGTCGAGGACATCCTCTTCCTGACCAAGGCCGTCACCCGCTCCACCTCGCGGCCGCTGATCGTCGCGGACATGCCGTTCGGCTCCTACGAGTCCGGCCCGCAGCAGGCGTTCGACAACGCCGTCCGGCTGATGAAGGAGGGCGGCGCGCAGGCGGTCAAGCTGGAGGGCGGCGTCCGGGTGGCCCCGCAGATCCGGCTGCTCAGCGAGTCCGGCATCCCGGTGATGGCGCACATCGGCTTCACGCCGCAGAGCGAGCACGCCCTCGGCGGCTTCCGGGTGCAGGGCCGCGGTGCCGGCGCCGAGCAGCTGCTGGCCGACGCGCACGCGGTGCAGGAGGCCGGTGCCTTCGCCGTCGTCCTGGAGATGGTGCCGGCCGGGATCGCCAGCCGGGTGACCGAGGAGCTGTCCATCCCGACGGTGGGCATCGGTGCCGGGGTCGACTGCGACGCCCAGGTGCTCGTCTGGCCGGACATGGCCGGGCTCAACGGCGGCCGGGTGCCGAAGTTCGTGAAGAAGTACGCGGATGTCCGGGCCGAGCTGCGGCGGGCGGCGCAAGAGTTCGCCGACGACGTCCGCGGCGGCGCCTTCCCCGGGCCCGAGCACTCCTTCGAGTAGGCGGCATGAGCCGGTGGCGCATTCCCCAGTGGCTCAGAGGCCTGCGCTTCGACGACGTCCCGGTGCCGGTACTGCTCCCCGAGCCGCTCGCCGGTGACGTGCGCGCCCTGCTCGCCGGCGGCGAGCGCATCGAGGCCGTGCGGCTCGTGCGGCAGCGCACCCACCTGGGTATCCGCTCGCGGTGGACGCGATCCGGGACGGCGACCGGCCGGCGTAGCCGGGTTGGTCAGACGTCGGTGACGCGGACGCCGGCGTGCACCTTGTAGCGGCGGTTGACCGACACCAGGTTGATGGTCAGCGCCTCGACCTGGCGGGCGTTGCGCAGCCGGCCGGCGTAGATGCCGCGCATGCCGGGCAGCCGCCCGGCCAGCGCCTGCACCGTGTCCATCGACGCGCGGTCGTCGCCGACCACCATGACGTCGCCGTCGATGGTGGGCTTGGAGAGGTCCTCGAGCAGCGTGGCCGAGAGGTGGTGGAACGCGCCGACCACGTGCGAGTCGGGCAGCAGCGCGGCCGCCTGCTGGGCGACGCTGCCCTCGGCGACGTCGAGCACGTGGGCGCCGAGCTCGTCGAAGCCCATGGGCACGACGCAGTCGACGACGATCTTCCCGGCCAGCGGGGTCGCCAGCTCGGCAAGCGTGGCGGCGTGCCCGGCGAAGGGGACGGCGACGATGACCAGGTCGGCGGCGCCCGCCACGTCCACGTTGGAGCCGCCGGTCACCGACACCTCGACGTCGCCGGCGACCGTGGCGGCGCGCTGAGCGACCTCGGCGGCGACCTCGGCGGCGCGCTCGGCGTCCCGCGAGCCCAGCAGCACGCGCTGACCCTGGGCGGCCAGTCGGACGGCGAGCCCGCGTCCCTGCGGTCCGGTGCCGCCCAGCACCCCGACGACCAGTTCCTCGACCGCGCGCCCGTCCGTCACGTCCACCCCTCCCGCGGCGCCGGACAATCCGGACGCACGCGCCCGATTCTGCCCCGCCCGGCCGGGACGGCCGTCAGTCGCCCTTCCAGGCGCGGTCCTCGGCGTCGAGCTCCTCGTTGCGCTCGGCGACGGACTGCAGCGCCTGCTCGGCGTCCTCGCGGGTCTCGTACGGACCCAGCCGGTGCTTGTCCGGGCAACCCTCACGCGGTTCCACGGTGTGGTGCTTCAGGCAGAAGTACCAGGGCCCTCCGGCCATGCGCGGCCTCCTTCGCTCGTCGTCGTCCCCAGCCTTCCACCCCGGGGACGTCGTCGCCCCCGGTGACCGCACCGCGCGCAGAACGCTCCCGCGCAGCCGGATGGTGCGGCATCCTTCGGCCGTGACCAGCCGGGACGACGAGCTCCCGCGGATGTCCGAGGGTCGTCTCGCCGCCCGCACGGTCGCCGCGCTGCTCGTGATCGGCGGGCTCATGGGCTCGATCAACCTGTTCGTCGACGGCGTGCTGCGCGAGGGCGCCGGCCGCTTCGCCTACGCCGCAACGATGGCCACCCTGCTGGTCCTGGGCACCTCCATCGGCACCCGCGGGCGGGTCAGCCCGCGGCACACCTTCGCGCTGGTGCTGGTCGGCGACGTCATCTACCTGGTCGTCGTCCTGTGCATCCACGACCCGCTGCGCTACGCCACCCCGCTGATGCTGCTGTTCCCCGCGCTGGTCGCCGCCTGGTTCCTGGAGCTGCGGCAGCTGGTCGTGCACATGGTCGTCACCGGCGCGGTCTGCCTGGCCGCGCTGTGGCCCAGCTACGACGACACCGTGGGGCTCGCGGTCCAGGTCGGGGTGAGCGCCGGGATGCTGGACGCCGCCGCGCTCGGCGTCTTCATGCTGCGCCGACGGGTGCAGCGGCTGCTGGTGGCCACCGAGAAGCTCACCCGCCTGGACCCGCTCACCGGGCTGTTCAACCGGCGCTACCTCGTCGAGCAGGCCCCGCGCATCTGGCGCCAGGCGCGGCGCGACGGCACCCGCGTCACCGCGATGGTGCTCGACCTCGACCACTTCAAGCGGCTCAACGACCAGTTCGGGCACGCCGTGGGGGACCGCGTCCTCAACGCCGTCGCCCGGTCCCTCCAGGGCACGGTCCGCCCGGCCGACGTCCTCGCCCGCACCGGCGGCGAGGAGATGGTCGTGCTGGGCCTGGTCGCCGACGCCGCCGAGGCCCAGCAACTCGCCGAGCGCCTGCGCACGGCCGTGTCCGCCGGGCACACCGTCGACGGGTACGGAGTGACCGCCTCGGTCGGCTTGGCGGTTTCGCGGCCCGAGGACGGCGAGGACGCGGTCGCGGCCCTGTGGCGGCTGGTCGACCGCGCCGATGCCGCGATGTACGAGGCCAAGCGACTGGGCCGCGACCGGGTCGCCACCGCCGTCCTGCCCCGCGCCCGGGTGCCACGACCGGAGGAGACGAGGGCCTGGCCCGGCGTGCCCCGGTCGGAGGAACGGCGGCCCGCGCTCGACCGGTGAGTTCGCCGGTTCTCTGCTTCCCTTGAGCCATGTCGCTCGCCGCGCCGGACCCGCTGCGGACGGTGCCGCCGCCGCTCCGCGAGCAGGCCGGCGTGCGCGACCGCTGGCTCACCGAGCGCCTGATCGACGTACTGCCCGGGCTGATGGACCGCGCCGGCATCGACCTGTGGATCATCGTCGGCCGGGAGTACAACGAGGACCCGGTGCTGGCCACGTTCCTGCCGGCGACCTGGCTGTCCGCGCGACGGCGCACGATCCTCGTCCTGCACCGCAGCGACGACGGGGTGACCGCGGCGGCGGTGTCCCGCTATCCGGTGGGGCAGTTCCTGCCCGCCTGGACGCCGGGCGCGTCCACCGGACCCGAGTCGCAGTGGGCCGAGGTGCGCCGGTTCGTGGAGCAGGCGGCGCCGGAGCGCATCGGCATCGACGTCTCCGAGGACTTCGGCCTGGCCGACGGCCTCTCGCACACCGAGCACCGCCTGCTCACCGAGGCGCTGGGCCCGTGGGCCGGCCGGCTGGTGTCGGCCGAGCAACTGGCCGTCAGCTGGCTCGAGACTCGGCTGCCGGAGGAGATCGCGGTCCTGCACCGGCTCAACCGGCTCGCGCAGGACGTCGTCGACGAAGCCTTCTCCTCCGCCGTCGTCACCGTCGGCGAGACGACCGCGCTGGACGTCGCGTGGTGGATCCGGCAGCGGCTGCACGACCTCGGCGTCGAGCCGTGGTTCCAGCCGTCGGTGCTGCTGCAGCGCGCCGGGGTGCCGCTGGCCGAGGAGCAGGGCGCGCTGCTGCCGACGGTCCCCTTCGACGCGGTTGTCGAGCCGGGCGACCTGCTGCACTGCGACGTGGGCCTGAGCTGCCTGGGCCTGCGCACCGACAACCAGCGCAACGCCTACGTGCTGCGCCCCGGCGAGACGGTGGCTCCCGAGGGGCTGCGGGCGGCCATGCGTGATGCGAACCGGCTGCAGGAGCTGACGGTGGAGGCGCTGGTTCCCGGCCGGACGGGCAACGAGGTGCTGGCCGCGGCCCGGGCGGCGGCGGCCGCCGAGGGCATCGACGGCGAGGTGTACTCGCACCCGATCGGCTTCCACGGGCATGGGGCCGGTCCGGCGATCGGTCAGTGGGACGAGCAGTCCGGGGTGCCCGGTGCCGGCGACTACCCGGTGAGCCCCGACACGGCGTTCGCGCTCGAACTGGCCGTGCGCCGGCCGGTGCCCGAGTGGGACGGCCAGTGCGTACGCCTCGGGCTCGAGGAGGGCATCGCGATCACCGGGGGCGGCGTCCGGTTCCTCGGCGGCCGACAGTCGGAGTTCGTCCTCATCGGCTGACGCCGTCCCCGGCCGCGACTACTTCTTCTTCTTCTTCCGCGCGGCGGCGGTCGTCTTGTCGTTCGCCTTCTGGATGGCGTCGACCAGTTCCTTCTTCTTCATCTTCGAGCGGCCGGAGACGTCGAGCTTCTTGGCCAACTTGAGCAGGTGTTCCTTGGTGGCATTGGCGTCGACGCCCCCCTTGGTCTCCTTGTTGGTGCCGCGGCCGCCCTTGGCCTGCTCGTCGGACGGGCCCTTCTTGCCGCCCTCCTTGGGCTCCCAGTGGTCCCCGACCTTCTCGTGGGTGTGCTTGAGCGCGGAGTAGGCGGTCTGGTGGGCCCTGCGGCCCTCGCCGTAGGACTCGACCGCGGAGTCGTGGGCCTTCGCGTAAGTGCGCTGCGCCTTCTTGTCCGAACGCTCGATGGTGCTGGGCAGCTCTTCCTTCTTGGCGTTGCCGTTGTCAGTGGTCTTGGGCATGACCTCTCCCTTCCTCGCGGCGACCCGTACCCGGAACGCCGGGAAGATCACCCGATGTCACCCGTCCAGGAACGGCAGCAGCGTGGCGGCCAGCTCCTCCGGTGCCTCCTCGGCCATGTGGTGTCCGCTGTCGATCGGCCCGCCGCCGCGCAGGTCGGTGGTCCACTGCGTCCAGATCGCCCGTGGATCGCCGTGCAGCTCCACCAGGTCGTCGCGCGCGGACCACAGAACCAGCGTCGGGCAGGTGACCCGCCGCCCGGCCCTCCGGTCGTCCTCCTCGGCCGCACGGTCGACCCCCAGCCCGGCCCGGTAGTCCTCGAGCATGGCGCGGACGGTGGCGGGATCGCGGATCGCGGTCATGAAGTCGGCGTGGTTCTCCTCCCCCATCGCCTGCGCCCGCCCCGATCCCGTCGCCCGGTACCAGGCGACGGGATCGGCCAGGATCGCCTGCTCGGGCAGCCGCGGCTGGGCGAAGAAGAACCAGTGGAACCATGCGGTCGCGAACCGGGCGTCGGCGCGGTCCAGGTGCTCGACGATCGGGATGCAGTCCAGGACGGCGAGGTGCGAAACCGCCGCCGGGTGGTCCAGCGCCGTCCGCAGGGCCACGTAGCTACCCCGGTCGTGACCGACGACGGCGAAGCGCTCGTGTCCCAGCAATCGCATCAGCGCCACCACGTCACCGGCCAGGGCGCGCTTGGAGTACGGCGCGTGGTCGTCGGTCGTGGCGGGCTTCGACGACATGCCGTAGCCGCGGAGGTCGGGGCAGACGACGGTGTGCCCGGCGGCCACGAGCAGCGGCGCGACGCGGTGCCAGGTGGTGTGGGTGCGTGGATGCCCGTGCAGCAGCACGACCGGTGGGCCCTGTCCGCCTGTCCGGACCCGCAGGACGACGTCGTTCCCGACGGCCACCCGGCGCTCGGTGAACCCCGCGAAGAATCGCCTGTCCCTGTCCGGCATCGTCCCTGTCTACACCGACCCCTGTCGGGCCCCGGGCCCGCGCCGACGGGGTCCGCGGGTGGACACCGATGCCTTCTGTGCCCCCGCCGAGGAGAACCGCGGCGGGGACGACGTCGGCGGGCCGAGGTGTGGGCCTACGCCCCGCTGGAGGGCTGGCAGCGGGGAAGGTACGGGGCCACCTAGCCCTCCAGGTAGGACTTCCAGTGCACGCGCTCGTCCTCGGTCATCGCGCGGCTGGCGTTGGCGGCGAAGTCGAAGACGACCAGCACGATGTCGGCGCGGATGGCGACCTCGCCGTCCTGGGCCAGCTCCTGCCGGATGGAGAAGGACTTGGTGCCCAGTCGGGTCACCCAGCTGGTCACCGTGAGCGGCTCGTCCACCCGGTAGTACAGCTGCCGGAGGTAGTCCGCCTCGAGCCGCGCGAGGATGAGCTCCCCGCCCGGCCGGCCGTCGATCATGGCCAGCCGGGCGTCCTCGAGCAGGCTCAGCGCCCGGGCGTGGTTGACGTGCCCGAGCATGTCGGGATCTGACCAGCGCAGCTGGACCCGGTGCTCGTGCCGCACGTCAGGGCAGGTCGGCGGTCTCGGCCGACTGACGGTGCGCCCCCTGGGCGTCGTCGGGATCGGCGTGCACCGTCCGTTCCGCGGACTCGGCGAGGATGATCTCGGCCGCGACCTCCTCCATGCCGCTGCCGCGCATCCCCTCCTCCTCGGGGAGCAGGTGGGACCGCGTCTCGATGGTGTGCTCGGTGACGCTGTCCAGCGCCTCCGGGCTCGGCTGCTTCTGGGTGGTCACGTCAGAACCGCTGCTGCTCGGTGCCGAGGCCGAGGGCGGCGGCGACCTCTTGGACGTTCTCGAACTGCTGCCCGGCGGGCAGGCGCTGCAGATCCGAGAGGACCCGGTCGGCCGGGGTGCCCTCCTGCGCCTTGGCGATCAGGGCGTCGCGGTCGGCGGGCCACACCTCCTTGCCCAGGGCCTCGGCGATCGCGGCTCGACGTTCGATGTCGGCCTCGTTGGTGCCGGGAGAGGTGGCGGGCTGGTGCGGGTCGGTCACGGGTGCTCCTTCGGGTGGTGCGGTCGGGGTCAGTTGCCGGCGTCGGTGGACGCGTCGGTGTAGCGGAGGATCGCCGCTACCGTCGCCTCCTCCGGCATCGCCGCGTGCGGGACGACGACGACGTCCGCGGCGCTCGCCACGGCGGCGGCGAGCAGCGCACGGTCGGCCGGGACGACGTCGCCGTGGATGCCGAGGGCGTCCATGTCCTGCTGATCGACGCCGAGCTCCAGCGGGTTGTTGCCCACCAGCAGGGTGGCGTCGGACTCCTGGGCGTCGGCGAGGACGAGGGTCTCGACCTGGCCCTTGCGCAGGGCCTCGACGACGTGGTCGACGCCGGTCACCGACAGCCCGTGCGCCGCGGCCGCCTCGATCTTCTCCACGGTCTCGGCGATCTCGCGGGCCTCGTGCTCGGCGACCAGCTCGGCCTCGCGGGCGTCGACCGGCGCGCGGTCGGCGCCGGCAGCGCGACCCCCCTCGTCCATGGACACGATGAGGTCGGACCAGAGGTCACTGGCCCGGTCGGTGAGGATCTGCCGAGCCCGGATGTCGCCGGCGACCAGCACGAACCGAGGCCCGAGCCGCCGGACCATCGAGGCGATGTGCTGGGCGACGTCCTCGGCGTTGTGGATCCACTTGTTCTCGGTGTTGTGCTGGTAGCGGTGGTGGGCCCAGCCGCCGCCCTGGAACTTGTGGATGTGGACGCTGTCCCCCTCGACCGACTGCTCCTCCTCCACCTGGCCGGCGCCGCCGAAGTAGGTGATGTCGGCGCCGATGCGGTCGGTGAGCACGACGATGTGCGGCACGCGGCCCGGCAGCTGGCGCAGGACGGGCAGCAGGTCGGGCTTCGGCGACCACTCGGCGACCTCGCGCAGCGGCGCGGCGGCCAGCGCCTGGTCGAGCACGACCGTGCCGTCGGCGGCCACGACGACGGCACGGCCCTTCAGCTCTCCGGCGGCGCCGCCGTCGTTGCCCTCGAGCAGGCGGCTGCGCACGGTCTCCAGGACCGGCTCCGGTACGCCCTGCTCGGTGAGCCGCTCGGCGATCGCGCGGACGCGGAGGTCGAGCTCGGTGCCCGCGTTCTCCGTGGTGTGCGTGACGTCGGCCAGCACCGTGGCGAAGGGGCCCGCCGCGGCGAAAACCGGCTCCAGGAAGGACACGTCCATGTCGGTGCGACAACTCCTCGTTCGATCGGCTCGGTGCGCGGGGCGGCGACGGGGCCGCGACTCCCGCCGTCGCCGCCTACCCACGCCCCGGCACCTCACACCCGTGTCGATTCCTGGAGGCGGGGGTAGGCGGTCGGGCGACACCAAACCGCCGAGAGGACGAGGGATGACAGAGCACGACCAACTGCCGCTGCCCGACTACGACCACCTGCCGGTGGACGGGCTGACCTCGCGCATCAGGACCCTGGACCTGCAGGGCCTGGAGACGCTGCTCGAGTACGAGCGCGCACACGCCAACCGGGTGCAGGTGGTCACGATCATGGAGAACCGGGCGCAGTCCCTGCGCGAGGGCGCCCAGCCCTCGGGGGGCGACCCGGCCGCTCCGGCCGCCGACGATCCCGGACACGCCGCGGGTGGCTCCAAGGCCTCCGAGGCGACCACCGGCCCAGCGATGAACCCGCCGTCCCAGGGCGACCCGACCAACCCGGCACAGCCTCGTTCCACCGGCTGATCCGGGCCGGGTGGACCGAACTCGTGGTGATCAGCGGCTGATCACCACGAGTTCGGTACACCCGGCGGCTCAGCCGCTGAAGGCGTCGATGATGTCCAGCACGGCGGGCCCCAGCAGCACGATGAACAGCGTCGGAAGGATGCAGAGGATCAGCGGGAAGATCACCTTCACCGGGATCTGCATGGCCTTCTCCTCGGCCCGCTGACGCCGCTTGAGACGCATCACCTGCGCCTGCGTCCTCAGCACGTCGGCGATGGAGACGCCGTACGCGTCAGCCTGCACGATCGCCGCGATGAAGCGCCGCAGGTCCTGCACGCCGGTCCGGTCGGCCAGCGCCAGGTAGGCGTCCCGCCGCGGCTGGCCCACCGCGATGTCCTGCAGGGTGCGGACCAGCTCCTCGGCCAGCGGGCCGGTGCCGTTCTTCCCCGCACGCGCCATGGCCGACTCGAAGCCGAGACCGGCCTCCACCGCGATGGTCATCTGGTCGAGGGTGTCCGCGAGTTCCAGCCCGATGGCCGCCTGGCGCTCCTGTCCCCGCGAGTACAGCAGCAGTTCGGGAACGAAGTAGGCCACGACGGTCACCACGACCGCGATTCCCAGCGAGAGGCCGCCGGGGTCGGCGCTCACCACAAGGGCGGACAGCGCGCCCGCGACGCCGCCCAGCACCAGCTTGGCGGCCACGAGTCGCGGCACCGGCCAGGCCGCCGGGCGCC
This sequence comes from Blastococcus atacamensis, assembly GCF_002938425.1. GTDB lineage: Bacteria > Actinomycetota > Actinomycetes > Mycobacteriales > Geodermatophilaceae > Blastococcus > Blastococcus atacamensis. Next base: position 44,643 of record NZ_POQU01000014.1, read on the forward strand.
CCGCCGTGCCGGCCAGCCGGTCCAGGCGGTCAGTGGTGCCCCCGGGGGTGAGCCCGTCGACGAGCCGGCGCAGCAGTCCGGGTCCCGCCGGCCGGGTATCCGCCGGACCGGTCAGGTCGATGCCGCGCAGCAGGTTGTCGCGAGCCCGGGCGGTCGGTGACGCGGGCCGCGCCACCAGGGCCCACCCGAGCAGCGGGACGGCGGCGGCCACCGCCAGGACGGCGGCGACGACGGGGATCGGCAGCGTGGTCATCAGAACCTGATCGCCACGGTCTTCTTGAGCCAGAACCCACCGACGCACAGCATCAGGGCGGCGGTGGCCAGCATCGCGTAGCCGGCCAGTCCCTCGGTGAACCCGGCCAGGTAACCGGGGTTGCTCATGGCGATGAAGCCGAAGACACCGAAGGGCAGCGCCATGAGCACGATCGCCGAGAGCTTCCCCTCGGCCGAGAGCGCCTTGACCTGACGGCGGATGGCGCTGCGCTCGCGGATCGTGTGCCCGACGGCGTCGAGCACCTCCGCCAGGTTGCCCCCGACCTCGCGGTGGATGCTGATCGCCTGGGCCACCCAGACGAAGTCGTCGCTGCCCATGCGCTGGGCCACCTCGTCGAGGGCGTCGCCCAGGTCCCGGCCGACCCGCGTCTCGTTGACGATCCGGGCGAACTCCTCCGAGGTGGGCGCGGAGGCATCGGTCGAGACGGCGTCCACCGCGCGCAGCAGGCTGTGCCCGGCGCGCAGGCTGCTCGCCATCAGCTGCAGCGAGTCGTCGAGCTGGTCGGCGAACGCCGCCCGGCGGCGGCTGGTGCGGAAGCGGACGAGGAGCCGGGCGCCCAGCGGGACCAGGACGAGGACGACCAGGACGAGGAGCGGGCCGCCCAGCAGGGCACCGATCGCGCCGGCGACCACGGTGACCAGGCCCGTGGCGAGGACGAAGTCGGGCAGGCTGGTGCGCATGCCGGCGGTCTCCAGCGCGGCCGCACCGGCGGCGAGGCGGCCGCGCTCGACCAGCACCTTCTCCACCGCCGCACCGGCCGCGGCGCCCGCGCCGGCCAGGGCAGAGGTCGGGGGCGCCGTCGCCGGGTCCAGCCGGCTCAGCGGGACCCGCGAGGGGCCGCCGGGCAGGACGACGAGGGCCAGCAGCAGCAGTGCGGCGGCGACCGCGGCGAGGCCGGCGACGAGCAGGACCGGTGACATCACTGCCACCCGCGGGCGGCAGCGGCCTCGCTCGCCCCGAAGACGCGCGGGGAGAGCGTGATGCCCAGCTCCTCGAAGCGCTCGGTGAAGCGCGGGCGCACCCCGGTCGGCACGGGCCTGCCGAGGAACTTCCCGGAGGCGTCCACGCCGGCGGAGTAGTCGAAGAGGAAGGCGTCCTGGAGGGTGACGGTCTCCCCTTCCATACCCTGCACCTCGGTGACGTGGGTGACCCGGCGGGTGCCGTCCCGCAGGCGGGTCAGCTGCACGACGACGTCGACGGCGGAGGCGATCTGCTCGCGGATGGCCCGCAGCGGCAGGTCCATGCCGGCCATCAGGACCAGCGTCTCGAGACGGGCGATGGCGTCGCGCGGCGAGTTCGCGTGCACCGTCGACAGCGAGCCGTCGTGACCGGTGTTCATCGCCTGCAGCATGTCCAGCGACTCACCACCACGGCACTCCCCCACCACGATCCGGTCGGGCCGCATGCGCAGGGAGTTGCGCACCAGGTCGCGGATGGTGATGGCGCCCTTGCCCTCGATGTTGGGCGGACGCGACTCCAGCCGGACGACGTGGTCCTGCTGCAGCTGCAGCTCGACGGCGTCCTCGATCGTGACGATCCGCTCGCCCTCGGGGATGAAGGAGGACAGCACGTTGAGCAGCGTCGTCTTCCCGGTGCCGGTGCCCCCGGAGACGATGATGTTCAGCCGCGCGTCCACGCAGGCGTGCAGCAGCTCGGCCATCTCCGGCGAGAGAGTGCCGAAGCCGATCAGGTCGGTGACGGTGAACGGGTCCTTGGAGAACTTGCGGATCGTCAGCGTGGAACCGCTGAAGGCCAGCGGCGGGATGATCGCGTTCACGCGGGAGCCGTCGGCGAGGCGGGCGTCGACCAGCGGCGAGGACTCGTCGATCCGTCGTCCCACCCGGGAGACGATCCGGTCGATGACCCGGCGCAGGTGCTCCTCGGAGGTGAAGAACGCGCCGGTGCGGACGAGCTTGCCGTTCTGCTCGACGTAGATGTGATCGGGGCCGTTGACCATGACCTCGCTGACGCTGTCGTCGTCGAGCAGCCGCTGCAGCGGACCGAAGCCGAGCACGTCGTCGGCCAGGTCGGCGGTCAACCGCTGCCGCTCCTCGGTGCTGAGGGGGACGTTCTCCTCCTCCACCACCGCGTCGAGCTCGCCCAGCACGATCGACCGCAGCGCGTCCTCGCCCAGTGACGGGTCGTTCATCCGGCTGCCCATGCGCTCGAACAGCGCCTTCCCGACCCGGTCCTTGAGCCGGGCGAGGGCGTCGGTCGGTGGCGCCGGCGGGGGCGCCACCGGGCGCGACGTCCGGGCGGTGGGCAGGGCGAGGTCCTCGACGGCCTGCCGGCCGCGGGCGGCCTCGAGACGGTCGGCCAGGTTCATCGCGCGGCCGCCCGGTGCTTGGCCCGGTAACGGCCGGCGGCCTTGAGCGGGGTGGCCTGGAAGCGGGTGACCAGCCGGTTGAGCTCCTTGACCATCGGGTCGCGCCGGCTGCCGGTGGCGATGAGCGGCACGCCCTGGTTGGTCGAGGGCGGGACCTTCGCCGACCGCGGGAGGACGACGTCGACGCCGGTGCCGATCGTCGTCTCGACGTCGCGCACCGACAGCCCGCCCCGGGGGTCGGCGAAGTTCATGACCACGTGCCGGCCGGCGGGGATCATGCACAGCTCGCGCAGCACGTCGAGCTCCTTGCGCAAGCCGCGCACGCCGGGAACGTCCATGCTGGTCAGCATCACGACGTCGCTGGCGCGGTCGAGGGCGGCGAGCGTCTGCTCGGACAGCCCCGGCGCGGTGTCCACGACGACGTAGCGGAACTCCCGCGCCAGCGCCGCGAGCAGCCGGGTGACGTCCTCGCCGCGCACGGTGTCTCCGGCCGCGGGCGACTCCGCGCCGCACACGGTGAACAGCCCGCTCGGGTGCTGGGTGAGGAAGGTCTTCAGGACCATCGTGTCCTCGGCCGCGGGGCCGCGGACGACGTCGGGCAGCGTGTACTCGGGCGTGAGCCCCAGCGCCGAGGCGACGTCGCCGAACTGGACGTCGAGGTCGACCAGCACCGTCGACTGCGGGGCCGAGGCGGTCAGCCCCAGCGCCAGGTTGGTCGACACCGTCGTCTTGCCCACCCCGCCCTTCGGCGAGGCGATGGTGATGACGCGGCCGGTGTAGCGCGCGGTCTCCTCGACCGGGCGCAGCACGCGGCGCCGGCCGCTGGCCGTGGAGCAGGCGCGCTCGACGGAGGCCCGGAGTTCGAGGGCGTCCGCGCCCGGCGAGACCAGGTCGCGGATGCCGGCGCGCATGGCGGCCTGCCACAGCTCGGGTGTCGGATCGGCGACCAGCACGACGCTGATCCCCGGGCTCTGCACGTCCAGCCGGGCGGCGAGGCCCAGCGCCTCCTCGACGGTCGCCTCCGGGCCGATGACCAGCACCTCGGGCAGCTCGCCGTCGAGGAGCTGCTCGAACAGCCGGGACGGCTCGCCGGGGAGGCGGCCGGGCGGCAGCACCGACAGGTCGCCGTCGGTGGCCTGCTTGATGCGGAGGATGAGGTCCTCGTCGGCAGCGGCGAGCACGACGCGGCTCATGAGAAGTCCTTCCCGTAGATGACCGTCGGGTCGACGACCTCGGTGCCGGAGGTGTCGGCTTCGGCCGGCTCCAGCGAGAGCCAGAGGGCGCCGTGCTCCATGCCGAAGACGACGGCCTCGGCCTGCGCCGCCGTGACGGCGAGCGTGACCATCAGGCTGGACGTGGGGGCCGGACCGGCGCCGGAGGACGCCGTCTGGGTGCCCTCGGCGGCGGGCGCGGCGACCGGCGCCCCCTGCACCTGGGTGACCAGGACCTGGTGCAGGACCGCGTGCGTGCGGGCGTCCGACAGCGACACCAGGACGCCCACGGTGTCGCCGGCGGTCAGGCGGCCACCGACCGCCCGCTGCGGGTCGAGGAGGACCGACACCTCCTGCAGGCCGGCCGGCACCTCGACGATGCCCGGCCCGCGGACGTCGTCCGGAGCGGCGAAGCGGCCGGCGATCAGCTGCTCCCCCGGCTGCAGGTCGACCGTGGCCACCTGGCCCGCGAGGTCGCTCAGGGCGGTGACCCGGCCGGGCACGGCGGCCTTCGCGGGCACCGGCTCGGAGCTCACCAGATCCGCGAGCTGCTCGGCCGGGGTGCCGGCCGGGATCGGTTCGACGACCACGAGCACGTCGACCGTGCGGGCCCCGGCCAGGGCGCGGGCGTCCGCGCCACGCACGTAGGCCAGCAGGACCCCGGCTCCGACGAGGAGCAGGACGAGTGCCGCGACGGCGGCGAGGATGCGACGTCTCACTGTCGGCCCCCTATCGGATCAGTCGGAGGACGGAGGCCCCGAGGCTCGGGGCGTCGGGGCTGTAGGACCAGGCGTCGGAGAGCTCGACGAAGCGGGTGAAGTAGCCCGAGACGCAGCGCTCGTTGCCGTTGCACGGCTTGGGCTCGGTCTTGAACTGGCCGGTGAAGTGGTAGCCGATGAGGTGGAAGGCGGCATAGCCGTACACCTCGTACCACCCGCTCGTGCCCGTCCCGCCGTACCGCTCGTAGATGGGCATCAGCACCGTGTCGCCGACCAGAGCCGCGAAGTCGGCGGCGTCGCAGCCCTGCGGCGGCGACTCACCGGGGTCGGACTGCAGGGGCTCGTCGACGGAGCTGGTCGCCTCGCAACCGCCCGCGTCGGTCTTCACGAAGCCGAACCCGCCGGGGATCGCGTTGCCCGAGGGGCCCGTGCAGGTGGTGCCGTCGGACTTGGACAGCTTGATGACCTGGAGCGTGGTCGCCGACGGCAGCCCGCCGCCGGTCTGCTTCTCGAACGAGCACCAAGAGAACGCCAGGGGCAGCATCGCGGTGCCGCCGGTGGGGCTACCCCAGCCGACGGTCGCGGTCGCCGAGACGCCGGTGGACTCGTGCCCGATGATCGGCGCGAACCAGTGGTCCTTCGGCGTGCTCCCGGTGACGGTCACGCTGATCGGATCGGTGCCGAGGACGGGCTGCCCCGCCGTCCCCTCGGGGTCGTTCGCGAGCAGGAGGGCCGTGGCGGTGGCGAGCATGTCACCGCAGTTGCCGCGGGCGCAGTCCTGGGCGACCGCGATGGCAGCCGCGTCGGCGGCCACCTGGAGGCGGGCCCGCTCGGCGTACAGCGCGCCGACGTCGACGGCGATGGCCGCGAACCCGAGCACCGGCACGAGGAGCAGCGACACCAGAACGGCCGCGGCGCCGTCCTGACGGGCGAGCCGCCCGCGCAGCCGGGAGGTCAGCCGTTGCATCGCATGACCCCCGTTCCGTCCAGCGTCAGGCCGGCTCCGAAGAAGTCGGTGAGGAAGGGCATGGGATAGGTGATGGTCAGCCGCACGGTGCTGCCGGTCGGGCCGTCGCACCCACCCGGGCTGATGGTGATCTGCGCGTCGGTGATGTCCGGATCCAGCGAGTCCGCGGCGAACCGGGCGGCCGCCCTGGCGGCGGCCGGATCGTTCTGCAGGGCCATGGTGCGGACGCCCTCGCGGGCGGCGGCGGAGATCGTGCCCTGCACCTGGAAGGCGCGGCCGAACTCGGCGATGCCGAGGACGAGGAGGAGCAGCAGCGGGACGACGAAGGCGAACTCCACCGCACTCGCACCGCGCTCGTCGCGCAGTCGGAACCACATGCCCGTTCCCACCTCCCTCCCTCGTGCGGCGACGCAGCGGCCCCCGTGCGGGGACCGCTGCGTCGTCACAGCCGCGACCGGTTCAGGTACAGGTCAGCTGCCCGCCGGAGCACCCTCGGCGGCGCCGCCGAGCTTGCCGGTGATGGTCTCGAAGAGCGTGCCGAGCTGGTCGCCCAGCGCGGTGACGGCGACGATGATGACGACGGCGATCAGGCCGACCATGAGGCCGTACTCGACGGCGGTCGCGCCCTTCTCCTCCTTGCGCAGGCGGTCCTGGGCGAAGGCGACGAAGGTGGTCAGAGCGACGAAGGGGTTCAGCATCTGTATTGCTCCCTGAGGTGTCGGCCGGTCCGGATCGGGTCGGGTGACCCGGCCTCGCGGCTGCTGCAGGGAGTTGTCGTGCGTGGCGGTCCGGGACTTGAGCGTTCTTCACCCGGTCCACGGACCCGCGCCCGCCATTCGGGTTACACCTCGCGGCCTCTCATCACGCTCGGTGAGGGATCGGGCAGCGGATCAGGTCAGCAGGACCCCGCTCGAGCCCACCACGAGCGCCGCGCCGACCAGCATGGCCGGGCCGAAGGGCATCTGCGCCTTCAGCGTGATCCGGCGGGCGGCCAGCAGCAGGAGCGCCAGGGCCGCCTGGACGACGAACCCGGCGAACGCCCCGAGCAGCACCGCGCCCCAGCCGAGCCAGCCGAGCACCAGTCCCAGGAGCGCCGCGAGCTTCACGTCGCCCATGCCCATCGCCCCGGGAGACAGCAGCGCCATCCCCAGGTAGACGGCGAAGAGCACCGCGGCGGCCAGGAGCGCGCGGAGCAGCGAGTTCCAGGCTCCGTCGACGGCTGCCGCCAGCGCCAGCAGCGCCGCCGTGACCACCAGGGCCGGGACAACCACGCGGTTCGGCAGCAACCGGTGCCGGAGGTCCACCACCGTCAGGAGCACACCGGCTGCGACCACGGCCAGGAAGGCGGGCAGCTCCCAGGCCGGCCCGAAGCGCAGGGCGGTCAGCGCGAACAGCAGCGCCGTCAGCAGCTCCAGCACCGGCGGCCGGACCGCCCGACCCGACCGCTCGCCGGAGCCGCCCCAAGGGAAGGACGCCGCGGCGCGGTTCGCCGCGGCGCCCGCACCCAGACCGACGGCGGCCGACACCGCGACGACCACCGCCGTCACGGCGTGCGAAGCGGAGCGGCGGACACGGACCCACCCTGGCACAGCCGACGCTCCGCACCTGGCACCGCCGGACCGGGCCGCCGCGATCCCGCAGGCGCCGTCAGCGGATGCCGTTCCACCAGTTCCTGACCGCCGTGCGGGCGGAGCGCCCTGCCGCGAGCAACTGGTCGGTCGCGCCGGGGCGCGCTCCGAGCCGCGACTCGAGTCCGGCGAGCCGGTCCTCCAACGCACGGAGCCGCGCGCCGGACGGCTGCCGGGCAGGCTGGACGGCGATCTCGGCGAGCCCGTCGGAGAGCCCGCCGATCAGCAGAGCGACCTCGGCGGGCAGCAGCTGAGCCGTGCCGACGCACGTGTCGCCGCGCCACAGGCTGAGGCTCGTCACTCCGACGTCGGCGTGGGCCGAGACGCGGACGCTGCGCCCCTGGCCTCGGAGGTCGCCGACCCATTGCCCGTGCCGAGGAAGCGGGATCACCGTCATGGACAGAGGCTGGTGATCGCCGTCCCGCGTGTCAAGACGCATCCGTACCGCATCTAGCTGCCGCCGGGAGGACGACGGACGAGTCGACCTGTACGCCGGGTTCTGTCCACGGGTGCCTTGCGGCCTCCCGATGGGCGGTCATCCATCTAGGCCTGCCGTTGCCGGCAGGCTCGAGCGATCTACCCGCAGGCTCGGGCGGGCCGCCCTCGAACGCCTGCGCAGGACGGCGGCGAACCGTCGTCCCTTCTTGATCTAGCTCCGGGTGGGGTTTACCGAGCCACACCGGTCGCCCGGTGTGCGGTGGTCTCTTACACCACCGTTTCACCCTTACCAGCGCGAGCGCTGGCGGTCTGTTCTCTGTGGCACTGTCCCGCGGGTCACCCCGGGTCGCCGTTAACGACCACCCTGCCCTGTGGAGCCCGGACGTTCCTCGGCGACGGGGTCTCCCCCGCCGACGCGACCGCCCAGCCGACTCGTCCGTCGTGCCGGCCAGTCTAGGCGGTGACCACCTGCGCTCCTGCCCCCTGGAGGCAGAACCGCACCTGCGGGTTCACCGACCCGCCACCGGAGCCGATGACCCGACCGTGCAGGCTGCTCTGCGTTCCCGGTTGCTGCCCCGGGCGCCCATGCGGACGACGGCGCTCGTCATCGTCACCGGTGTGGTCGGGCTGCTCGTGGGCAGCGGCCGACCGGAGGCCAGCTCGCCGTCGGACATGGGCGCACTGCGCGTGCTGGTCACGCTGCTGCTGCACGGGATCCTGCTGGCGCTGCTCGTCCGGCGGGAGCGCGAGGTGCCGCTGCCCACCGAACAGTTCGAGGAGTTGCCGGCCGGCCTCCCCTCCCCGGCCTGACCGGCGCGGCTCAGCCCCAGTAGAGGCGGAACCCGACCCGTCGGCGGCCGTCCTCGGTCGTGGTCGACATGTCCACGACCTGACGGGCCTGCTGCTCCACCGGGTCGTCGGACAGGAGTTCCAGGTAGCGGCGGTGCTCGACCAGCGAGGCGACGGCGAGCTCGACGGCGTCGCTGACGTCCACCTCGTGCGGTGGGTCGTTCAGCTCGCTGACGGCGATGTACTGCACGCCCCGCCACGGGTCCTCCGCCAGCTCCGGGAAGATCCACTCGTTGCCGGCGTCGGCCACCGCGTCCAGCACGCTCTGCCCGAGCGCCTGGTGGTCGGCGGAGTTGAGGTAGGCCGGTGAAACCCCGGGCGGGGTCCAGGTCGGCCCGAAGTATCCGGTGACGACGAGCTCGGGCCGGTGCCGCCGAATAGCTCCGGCGAGGTCGCGGCGCAGCTCGGGCCCGGCCTGCAGGACGCCGTCCCGGTGGTCCAGGAACTCGACCTCCGACACCCCCACGACGGCGGCCGAGCGGCGCTCCTCCTCCTCGCGCAGCGGTCCCGCCTGCGCCGGTGGCACGCCGGCCATCCCTGCCTCCCCTCGGGTGGCCAGCAGGTAGTGCACCTCCTTGCCGGCCGCCGTCCACACCGCGACGGCGGCGGCCAGGCCGTACTCGATGTCGTCGGGATGGGCGGCGATGACGAGGGCGCGCTGCCAGTCGTCGGGCATCGGGGAGGGAGGCATGGAAGGGAGTCTGCCGGGTGGCTCAACGTCCACGGGCGACGTCGAGCGCGGCGGTGACCATCGGGACCTGCAGCGGGAGCCGGCCGATCGCGACCGCCATCGGCAGCGGCTTCCGGGGGATCACCCGGAACGTGTGCAGGTGCGCCGGCACGAACGCCAGCAGCAGCCCCGCGGCCGCCCAGCCGCCCAGCCGGCGGGTCGCGGGAAGCGCCAGCAGGCCCGCGGTGCCGATCTCCGCCACCCCGGTGGCCAGCACCCAGGTGCGCTGGTCCCCCAGCTCGGGCGGCACCAGCCAGTCGTACATCCGGGGTCGCACCAGGTGCAGCACGCCGCCTCCGCCCAGCAACGCGGCCAGCAGCGACGCCTTGCCGGGCTTCCTCACGAGGTCACCGTAGGTTGGCCCGGTGTCCGCCGCTGATCTCGTCGTCGCGGCCGCGGTGGCGCTGGTCGCCGGGGTCATCAACTCGATCGCCGGCGGCGGATCGCTGATCCTCTTCCCGACGCTGGTCGCCCTGGGGCTGCCCACAGTCGCGGCCAACGTGACCAACTCGGTCGCCCAGTGGCCGGGCTACCTCGGCGGGGTCGTCGGCTTCCGCGCCGAGTACGCCGGGCAGCGCAGCCGGCTGGTGCGGTTCGGGGCGGTCGCGGTGGCCGGTGGCGCCACCGGCAGCGTGCTGCTGCTCACCACCCCGACGGAGTCCTTCGACGTCGTCGTCCCCGTGCTGGTGCTCCTGGCCGCCGTGCTGCTCGCCGTGCAGCCCCTGCTCACGCGGCGGATCGGGGACCGGGCCGACGGCGCACCCCGGCGCGACCCCGTCTGGCTGCACGTCGCGCTGTTCCTGGCCACCGTCTACGGCGGCTACTTCGGCGGTGCGCTCGGTGTGATCCTCGTCGGCGTCCTGGGCATCGGGCTGCACCGGCTGAAGCTCGCCAACGCGCTGAAGTCCGCCCTGTCCGCCGTCACCGCCACCGTCACCCTCGTGGTGTTCGGCATCTTCGGGCCGATGGACTGGGCGGTCGTCGCGGTCGCGGCACCGGCGAGCCTCGTGGGCGGGTTCGTCGGCGCCCGGATCGCCACCCGCATCCCCGTCGCGCCGCTGCGGGTGCTGATCGTGGTGTTCGCCGTCGCCGTGTCCGCCTACCTGTTCGCGCGGATCTGAGCCCTAGCGCAGGTGGGCGGTGTCGTTCACCAGCCGCACGGCGGTGCGCCCGTCCGAGGACCACGCGACGGTGCACAGCGACGCCGCCTCCAGGAACACCCGGTGCACGACGTCGTCGCCGGCACCGAGCCCGGCGGCCAGCATGAGCTTGATCGGCGTGACGTGGCTGACGACGAGCACGGTCTTCCCGGCGTACTGCGTGAGCACCCGCTGCCGGGCCCGGGCGACGCGGGCGCTGACGTCGGCGACCGACTCCCCGCCGGGAGCCGCCACCCGCACGTCGGACAGGAACCGGCGCACGGCCAGCGGGAACTTCTGCCGTGCCTCGTCGCCCGACAGGCCCTCGAGGTCGCCGAAGTCGAGCTCGACCAGGTCGTCGTCGAACGCGACCGGCAGCCCCAGCACGGCGGCGACGGTCTCCGCCGTCTCCCGGGTGCGGCGCAGCGGGGAGGCGATCACCACGTCGATGCCCAGCGCCGCCACCCGGTGCGCGGCGGCCTCGGCCTCGGCACGGCCGGTGCGCGACAGCGGCAGGTCGTTGCGCCCGCTGAACCGGCGCTCGGGGGTGTGCTCGGTCTGCCCGTGCCGCAGCAGGTGGGTGACCGTGGTGACGACCGGAGCCGGTTCGACCGTGGGCTGCACGTCGTCCTCCAGGACCACGGCCTCCACGGCGGCGTCCCGGTGGATGGGCCTGCCGTCCATCGCGCTGTTGGCCAGCGCGTCGGCGGCACCGTTCTGCGCCCGCGGCACCCACGTGTAGCGGACCTGACCGAGCTGCCGGGCGATCTGCTGGGCCTGCAGGGCGAGCTTCTGCATGTCCGGGTGCTTGACCTTCCAGCGTCCGGACATCTGCTCGACGACGAGCTTGGAGTCCATCCGGACCTCCACCGACGCCGTCGGGTCGAGGTCCAGCGCCGCCTGCAGGCCGGCCACCAGGCCCCCGTACTCGGCGACGTTGTTCGTCGCGCGACCGACCGACGCCGCGCGCTCGGCCAGCACCCGACCGGTCTCGGCGTCCCGGACGAGCGCGCCGTAGCCCGCGGGACCGGGGTTCCCCCGCGACCCGCCATCGGCCTCGACGACGAACCGCCGGGTCACGGTGTCCCCCGTTCGACCCCGGGCTCGTTCCGCTCCCCGGTCGCCGCCGCTGCCTGCTCGCCCGTCGTCCTCACAGCCCGGACTCTGCGGTGCGGACGAGGATCCGCGCGCAGTTCTCGCAGCGCACGACCTCGTGCGGATCGGCGTTGCGCACGGCAGCCAGCTCGCGCCCGTTCAGCTCGATCCGGCAGCCCTGGCACTGCCGCGCCCGGAGCATGGCGGCGCCGGTGGTGCCCGTCTGGGTGCGGATGCGGTCGTAGAGGGTCAGCAGCGGGGCGGAGATCCCGCCGGCCACCGCGGCACGGGCCGCCTCGTGCCGGTTGGTGCCGTCGGTGATGTCGGCGAGCGCGTCGTCGCGCAGCTGCTCGGCCCGCTCCCGGGCGGCCCGCGCCTCGTCGCGGCCCTGCTCGGCCTCCCGGAGGGCGGCCTCGGCGGTCTCCAGGCTCTCCATGAGCTCGAGCTCCTGGTCCTCCAGATCCGACTGACGGCGCGACAGAGACTGCAGCTCGTGCTGCAGGTCGGTCATCTGCTTGGGCGAGACGCTGCCGGAGTCGAGCAGCTTCTGGTCCTTGGCCGCCCGTGCCCGGACCGTCTCGACGTCGCCCTCGAGCCGCTTGACCTCGCGCTGGAGGTCGCGGACCGCGGTCTCGGCGCGCACGACGTCGTCGGCGAGGGTGCGCTCGGCCTGCGCCGCGGCCTCCACGGCCGCCGCCTCCGGCAGGGTGCGCCGGCGGTGCGCGAGCTGGGTGAGTGCGACGTCCTCCGCCGCCAGCTCCAGGAGCTTCTGCTGCTCGAAATGGTCGGCCTTCACGCGGTGAACCTACCTGGGCAGCGTCATGCCCACGGCGCCCCTGCAGGATCCTGCCCCAGCGCGGCGAACCGGTGACCGCCGCTCGCCCGCCTCAGCCCGCCGCGTGCCTGCCGCCGCCCTCCTCCTGGCCCGCGCGGCAGGTCCAGGGGTCGGTGCGCCGGCCGGAGACGACGACCTCCACCCGGCCGCCCAGGTCGGTACGCAGCACCTCCGCGGCGACCGGGAGCCATGGCCACTCGGAGGCGAAGTGGGCGACGTCGCAGAGCGCCGGCCCCTGCACCTCCAGCGCCTCGCTCGTCGGGTGGTGCTTGAGGTCGCTGGTGAGCAGGACGTCCGCCCCGGCCGCCGCGGCCGCGCCCAGGAGCGATCCGCCGCTGCCGCCGCAGACCGCGACCGTGCGCACCACCCGGTCCGGGTCGCCGGCTGCCCGCACGCCGCCCGCCGTGGCGGGGAGCGACGCCGCGGCGTGCTCGGTGAACTCCCGGAGGGTCAGCGGCTCGGGCAGCCGGCCCACGCGCCCGAGGCCGGCCCGCGGATCGGCGTCGGGCTCCAGCGGAACCGCGTCCGCCAGCCCCAGGGCCGCCGCCAGCGCGTCGTTGACCCCGTGCTCGGGCGCCCGGTCGGCGTTCGTGTGCGCCACCAGCAGCGCGGCACCCGCCCGCACGAGGCGGTGCACCAGCCGGCCCTTCGGGTGGTCGGCCGGGACGCCGTGCACCGGCGTCAGGAACAGCGGGTGATGGGTGACGAGGAGCTGCGCGCCGGTCTCCAGCACCTCGTCGACGACGGCGGCGGTCGGGTCGACGGCGAACAGCACCTTTGCCACCAGCTCGTCGCGGTCGCCGCACACCAGGCCGACCGCGTCCCAGCTCTCGGCGAGCGCGGGCGGGTAGCGGGCGTCGAGGGCGGCGAGGACCTCACCGAGCAGCACGGGCACGGCTCCGCAGCGTAGGCGTCGACGGCGCGACCGCCGCGTCGGAATGACAAGCTCTAGGCGTGGCGGACGAGCGGCGTCGGGACCGGGGCCTGCGCGCTCCCGCCTGGCTCGAGGAGCTGCTGCGCACGACGCCACCGCGGGTGCCCTGGCGGGACGTCACCCGGTTCGCCGTCGCGGTGCCGACGCCCCTGGCCGTCGCGATGGTGGTGGGCGGGGGCCTGGACTCCGGGGCGATCCTCGGCGCCGGTGTCTTCGGCACGATGGGCGCGCTGGCCGCATCCCTCGCCCCCCAGCCCGGGCCGCTGCGCGAACGGCTCCGGCGGATCGCCGCGGCGACCACCTTCGGCACGCTCGGGCTGCTCGCCGGCCAGTTCGCGACCGGCGGCGGCTGGGCACCCGTGGTCGTCATCGCGCTGCTGTCCGCGGCGGCGGCGCTGATCAGCGCGGTCAACTCCGCGCTCTCGCTGGGCGCTTTGCAGCTGCTGATCTACACCGCGCTCGCGTCGGGGCTCATCACCCCGCTGTCGGCGGCCGGCGAGGTCGGCTTCTTCCTCTGCGGGGCTGCCTGGGCCACGCTCGCGACCCTCGTGCAGATCCGCACCGAGCCCGTCGACCCCGACCGCTCCTCCGTCGCCACGGTGTTCACCCGGATCGCCGAGCTGCTCACCGTCGCCGGCACCGACACCGCACCGGCCGCGCGACGGGCGCTGACCACCGCGCTGAACGCGGCCTACGACCGCGTCATCCGCAGCCGCAGCCGGTCGGCAGGGCGCAGCCGGGAGCTCAGCGAGCTGGCCGGCGTCCTCAACGCGGCGGCGGTGCTGGTCGAGGGGGCCGTGGCCACCGCCGTCGCCGGCGTGCAGGCCGACCCGCAGGACGTCGCGGCGGCACACGCGCTGGCGGCCGCGGTCTCCGGGAGCCGGCCGCTCCCCGAGGACCAGCCACCCGAGCGGACCGAGGGGCATCCGGCCCTCCGCGCGGTCCGCCACGGCGTGCGCCTGGCGTGGGCCGTCGTCGGCGATCCCGAGGAGCGGGCGCGCGCGGCAGCCCTCCAGCCCGCCGTCAGTCTCCCGGCTCGGCTGCGGGACGTCGTCGACCGGACCCTGGCCAGCGCCGACGCCCGCGGCTTCGCCGTCCGCCTCGCGCTGTGCATGTCGATCGCGGAGATCGCCCGCCAGTACCTGCCCTTCGAGCGCCCCTACTGGGTGCTGCTCACCGTGGCGATCGTGCTGAAGCCCGACTTCGGCTCGGTCTTCACCCGGGCGATCCAGCGCGGTGCGGGCACGCTGCTCGGCGTCCTGCTGGGCTCGGCACTGCTGGCGGTCCTGCCCCGCAACGGCTGGGTGGTCGTCGCCCTGGCCTGCGCGGCCGCCGTGCTGCCCTGGGCGCGGGACACCAACTTCGGGTTGTTCTCCGTCTTCCAGACGCCGCTGATCATCCTGATGCTGGACCTCGCACTGCCCGGCGGCCCGGCGCTGGTCGGCGCCCGGCTGCTCGACACCCTCGTCGGCTGCGCGATCGTCCTGGTGTTCGGGTACCTGCTCTGGCCGCAGACCTGGCGGGCGCCCCTGGACCAGGCGCTGCGCGAGGCCGCCATCGCCCTCGACGGCTTCGTCGACGCCGCCTTCACCGGCAGCCCCGCCGAGCGGCGCCGGGCCCGCCGTCGCAACTACCGGGCACTGACCGAGCTGCAGACCCAGCTCCAGCGCCGGCTGGCCGAGCCGCCCCCCATCAGCACCCGGGCGGCGGCCTGGTGGCCGGTCATCGTGCAGCTGGAGCGCACCTCCGACGCCATCACCGGGGCGGTGATCGCCACCCGCGGGGGCGAGCCGGCGCCCGACCTCGCCCAGGTCGCCACCCTGCGCCGGGCCATCCGCCGGCTCGAGGACGACGTGCGGGAGCACCGGCCGCCCGACGACGCCGAGCTGCACGCCGACGGGGTGCTGGCGCCGGTCGCCCGGGAGGTCGACGCCGTCCGCCGGCTGGTGCGCGAGTCCGCCCCCACCTGGCGCGCGCCGCACTGACCGACCGCCGCCGCCCTTCGGGGCGCGTTCCGACGCTCGTGCGCGAGGGCGCGCCGTCCGAGCCCTCCGCTCCGGTGCTCCTGCGCATGCGGGCGGTAGCGCGGAGGCGGGCCGGTTCGGGTTGCGCCGCCGGCGGGAGGGCCCTGGGATGGCGCGGTGCCCAGGGACCTGCCGCCGCTGACCCTCCCGCCGCTGTCGGCCCTGTTCATTATAAACATCTACATGCCCACGAGAACGTACTAGATATCGG
>NZ_POQU01000140.1 GCF_002938425.1 Blastococcus atacamensis
TTTGTTTTTTGTTTTTAGTGTGGTAGTTGTGTCTTTAGTATTGCTGTATCGTGTTTTTTTTTTTTTTTTTTTTCAGGCAGAGGCCGGCTTACGAGTTCTAGTACGTTTTCGTGGGGTGGGGGATGTGTAGAAGAGACAGCGGGCCGGACCGCGGTGCGTTCTCCGCGGGGGTCGGGGCGGGGGTGTCGGATCCGGCGTCACCGGACGCGGGACGCGGCAGGTCGAACGGAGTCAGAGCGCTCACCAGGTCGGCCATCGTGTCCTGCAGCGCCGGCGGCAGGGCGGCCGCCGTTCCCGCGACGACGAGCGACGCCGCGGTAGCGGCCAGCGCCGCCCCGCCGCGGGCCAGCCACCGTCCCCGAGTCGTCGGTCGCCGGAACGGTACGACGGTGGAGTCGATGCCGTTGTCGAGCAGGTCCGCCAGCGCGGCCGTGGGCTGCGGGGCCGGGGCGTCACCGAGGGACCGGAGGAGGGTCAGGGCGTGGTGCAGCTCCGGCTCGGTGGATCCCGAGCGACCGGTGAGGAGACGCTCGACCGCCTCGTCGTCGAGTACGGGTTGCCCATCCCGGCGGGTCACGGGGTCACCGGGGCCGGGGCGAGAGGAAGGCCGTCCTGGACACGCGCGCGCAGCGTCAGCAGGGCGCGTCGCTGCAGTTGCTTCACTGCGCCGGGGCTCTTGCCGAGCGCCGTGGCGGTCTCCTCGACCCCCAGGTCGGCGACGACCCGCATCAGGAGCACGTCGCGCTGGTCCGCGGGCAGCTGGTCGAGCACGTCACGGACCCCGGCGGACTCGATGCGGCCGATGGCCTCGTCCTCGCTCGAGCCCGTGGACCGGTCGTCGTGCCAGTCCTCGTAGGAGACGGTGTCCCCGCGGTGGGACTGGCGGCGCCGGTCGTCGACCAGTCGAGCGTGGCCACGGAGAAGGCGAGGGTCCGGAGTCCTGCAGCGCCACCGGTCACGGTGGCCAGGCGGCCGAACACGGCCAGAAACACCTCACTCGTCAGGTCTTCGGGCTCGCGCGCTCCGCGGGCACGCAGGTAGCCGTGCACCCGTGGCGCGAGATCCTCGTACACCGCTCGCAGCGCCCACGGCCGGCCGGCCTGTGCCGCGACGAGGGCATGCTCGAGATCCACGGCCTCGTCCCACGTCATGCAGTGCCTATCGGCACGACGGAGGGCGGGCTGCAGTCCAGCCCGCCCCGCGCGATTCAGTTCAGCCGCGGCCGCGAGGAGCGTCGTCGCCAGGCGCGCCGGCGACCTTGACCGCGGGCTGCTCGTCGACCGCCGGGCCCGAGGACGTCGTGGGCTGGCGGTCCACCTGCTCCGCCTGCTCGGGCTGCGTCCGCTCGGCCTGGGCCGGCGCGGTCCGGGCCTGCTCGGCCTGGGTCGGCTCGGGCCGGGCCTGCTCAACGGCCTTCTCCTCGGCACCCTTCCGGGCCTCCGCGGCCGCCTTCTGCGCGTCCGCGGCCGCGGTCGTCGCGGCTGTCCGAGCGGCCTCGAGGGCCTGCTGGGCCTGGTTGGCGGCCAGCTCGCCCGCGCGGTCGAGGCCGTCACCGCCGGCGCTGCCGGCACTGCCGCCGCGCTCGGTGACGTTCTCGAGGCCGGCGAGGCCGGCGAGGCCGTCCGCGCCCGACCGCTCGTCCGGGACCGTCACGCTGCTGTCCTGGCTCGGAAGGAGGTCGGCGACCGGCACGACGCCGGTGGCCCCTGCGGTGCCGATGGCCGCGGCGGAGACCGCACCCGCGACCACGATCTTGGTGGTGACGGTGGCAGCGCCGGCCTTGGCCAGCAGGAGGGGGAGCACGTTCAGCATGGTGGTGCCTTCCGTTCGGTAGCTCCGATGCCCCGGAGGGGCCGGTTGCTTTGCTGACTGCCGTTGCCGGCAGGTCGCCCTTGTCGGTGGTCGACACCGCGGTAATCGTGCGGAACGGCTCCCCGGTTACGCGCGGCGGCGGACACCCCTCGTCGGGGTGAGGGTCACGGCTTCACGTGGCGGAGGGCGAAGGCGAGCGCGATCTCGACCTGGCGGATGGTCTCCTCGATGACCAGCGAGCCGTGGCCGGCGTCGAACCGGTACACCTCGTGCGGCTTCTCCAGCTCCTCGAGGCGGGTCAGGTAGTTGTCGATCTGCCGGATCGGGCAGCGCGGGTCGTTGGCGCCCGCGACCACCAGCACGGGCGCGGCGACGGCGTCGACGTAGGTGATGGGGGAGGAGCGCACGTACACGTCCCGCACCTCCTCGGGTGAGCCACCGAACAGCGCGCGGTCGTAGGCCCGCAGGCCCTCCATCTCGTCCTCGTAGGCCGCCAGGTAGTCGGCCACCGGCACCTCGGCGATGCCGGCCGCCCAGCGCTCGGGCTGGGTGCCCAGCCCGAGGAGGGTGAGGAAGCCGCCCCAGGAGCCGCCGGTGAGGATCGCCCGCTGCGGGTCCACCACGCCCTCGGCGACCAGCGCGTCGTGGACGGCGCCGATGTCCTCCAGCTCGGTCAGGCCCGGCCGGCCGGTCAGCGCGTCGCGCCACGCCGAGCCGTAGCCCGTGGAGCCGCGGTAGTTCACGTGCACGACCGCGTAACCGGCGTCGACGTAGGCCGCCCGGCGGGCGCGGTAGGAGTCGTCGTCGGCCGCCTCCGGACCGCCGTGGACGAGGAACGCGGTGGCGTACGGGCCTTCGCCGGCCGGGCGCACCAGCAGCGCGTGCACGGTCCCGCCCGGCCCCGGCACCCAGCGGTCCTCGACCGGATAGGCCGCGGGCGGCTCCTCGTCGGAGGCGGAGAGGACCACCGGGCCGTCGGCGCGACGGATCACCGGAGGCAGCTCCGAGTTCGACCAGGCCAGTTCCACGGTCCCGTCGGGGCGGACGCTGGCGCCCCGGACGACGCCCGTCGGGGTCTCCAGGCGCTCGAGGGCACCGGTGGTCAGGTCGTAGCGGTACAGCTCGCTGCGGGCGGCGTGGTCGTGCCCGACCAGCAGCGCCGAACCGTCGGGGTACCAGCCGGCGGTCACGTCGCCCGGGAGGTCGAGGACGAGCTCGGTCTCGGTGTCGGCCTCGACGTCCCAGACCAGGAGCTCCTCCCGGCCGCGCCGCTCGTGGCCGACCAGCAGCCGGCGGTCCCCGGGCAGCGGCGCGAACTCCAGCGCGTGCAGGCCCAGGCCCTCGCCGTCCCACTTCTCGGTCACCACGGAGTCGTCCGCCGTGCGCAGGACGCGCAGCGCCGGGTACCGGGGGTCGCCGTGCTCGGAGTGCGAGATGACGAGCAGGTCGTCGTCCCGGGTCAGGGCGTCGACCGACGCCGGGTCGGCGTGCCGGTAGACCACCCGCGGTGTCCCGCCGGACGGCGCCAGCCAGAGCTCGCTGCCGTCGTCGGTGCTGCGCCCGATCGCCACGAGGGACCGGCCGACCTCCAGGCCCGCCGGGTAGGCGGCCGCCACCTCGGCGACGGCCACGGTGTCCTCGCCACCGGCGAACGGCTGGTTCATCCAGACGCCGAACTCGTCGCCGTCGGTGTCGGCGAACCACCAGATGGTCTCGCCGTCGGGGCTCAGCGTCCCGATCAGGGTGCCGTTGGGGCGGTCGGTGGCCTGGCGGTGGGTGTCGGTGACCCGGTCCCAGGCGTACTGCTCGACGACGCCGCTGACGTCGGAGGAGTACAGGTTGCGGTGCGGTGCCTCCTCGGCCCAGTCCGGCAGCGAGACCCGGGGCGCCCGGAACCGGGCCTGCCAGCGGGCGGTGACCTCGGGGGGCAGGGC
>NZ_POQU01000141.1 GCF_002938425.1 Blastococcus atacamensis
CCCATGTCCCGCCCCCTCCGTCGGCCCCCGCGATCGACGGACTCTAGGGGAGATCCGGGCGTGCGCGGTCGCTCTGACGCGTGGGTCCCTGTCTTCCGCCGCGCTCCCGGCCCTGCGGGATGCGGGCCGTGCCGATCACCTGCTTCGGTCACCTTGCGCCGCGGCACCCGCCGCCTAGGGCGCCTCGACCAGGTGGCCGACGACCGCTGTCAGGGCTTGGAGGACCGCTGCGCGGCCGCGCTCCGTGTCGGCGCCGGTGTCGAAGCCGTGCTGTGCCCAGGCACGCCGATGGTCGTCAGGCCGGCGGGCCGCGTCTCGAGCAGCGCCTGCTGTCCGGCCACGAACGCTGAGTCTCGTGCTCGACGAGAGTGAGCAGCACAGGAGTCTCACCCAGCCCGCGCAGGGCGTCGGCCAGTGACGGCCAGCCGGGAATGTCCTCGGTGGGCGACAAGGGATAGGTCAGCGCCACGCACCGCAGCCAGTCATGGCCGGCGACGAGGATCGGAAAGGCGAGCGGACCGCCGCCGGAGAAGAACCAGATGGCCACCTTGTCACCGTCGACGTCGCTGCGGCCGCGCACGACGGACAGCGCCTTGTCGAGCGTCGCCGCGGCTTCGGGATAGTGCAGGCCACCGGTCAGCTCGTGGTCGATCATCGCGGCGGCCACGCCGCGCTGCGCCAGCTGCGAGGCGTAGGCGCGGAAGAACGGCGTCCCACGTGGGCTCACCGGCGGCGGTTGCTGGAACAGGCCGTGCACCAACAGGACGACGGGCGGTCGTCCGCCCTGCTCCGGCAGGTAGAGATCGAAGTCGCCACTCACCACCGGGTCGACGAGGTGAGTGGGGACGATGGAATCGGGCGCCTGGGTCATGCGGATTCCTGGTCCTGGTCGTGGAGCTGGCGGATGCGGTCGGCGAGGACTGCCAGTACGCGGGCACACCGGCGCCCACCAGCGGGCGCTGCTCCCAGAGCCGGTCGTCACCGCCCCACCAGGCGGTGAGTCTTGGACGGTGGAACGCTCCTGGTGCACGTGCGCCCGACCCGGTGACCACTCGCCGGGCCACGTGGGGCCCGTGCACCACTGACAGGAGACCCCGGACAGATGACTGCGCCAGCCCGCCCGCGACAGGCCCTCGTCGTGGGTGCCACCGGGATCGTCGGCCAGAACCTGGCAGAACGGCTCACCGCCCAGGGCTGGGACGTGCACGGGCTCTCCCGCAGCGGGCGGGTCGCCGGCCCGGGGGTGCACCCCGTCAAGGCCGACCTGGCGGACGCCGCAGGACTGGCTGCGGCCGTGGCCGGGCTGTCACCCGAGCTCGTCGCGATCACGGCATGGACCCGGCAGGCCACCGAGGCGGAGAACATCGCGGTGAACGGGGCCGCCGTCCGCAACGTGCTCGAGGCGCTGGAGCCGACCCGATCGGAGCGGCACGTGGCCCTGATGACAGGGTTGAAGCACTACCTCGGCCCCTTCGAGGCCTACGCGCAGGGCGAGATGCCCGACACACCCTTCCACGAGGACGAGCCGCGGCTGGACGCGCCGAACTTCTACTACGCGCAGGAGGACGAGCTCTTCGCCGCCGCCGCCCGCGCCGGGTTCACCTGGAGCGTGCACCGGTCGCACACGGTGTTCGGCTTCGCCGTGGGCAACGCCATGAACATGGTGCTGACGTTGTCGGCGTACGCCGCGATCTGCAAGCGGCTCGGCAGGCCCTTCGTCTTCCCCGGGTCGAGCACCCAGTGGAACAGCGTGACCGACGTGACCGACGCCGACTTGCTGGCCGACCAGATCATCTGGGCGGCCGGCTCCGAGGCCGGCCACGACCAGGCGTTCAACACCGCCAACGGTGACGTCTTCCGCTGGCGCTGGCTGTGGCCGCAGATCGCGGCCCACTTCGGCGTGGAGTGGGAGGGGTACGAGGGACGGGTCCGGACGCTCACCGAGAGCATGGCGGGCACCGAGGACGTCTGGGCCGGGATCGCCGCGGACCACGGCCTGGTCGAGCCCGACCTCGGCCGGATCGCTTCCTGGTGGCACACCGACAGTGACCTCGGGCGGGAGATCGAGGTGCTGACCGACATGAACAAGAGCCGCAAGGCCGGGTTCACCCAGAGCCGGGACAGCCGCGACAGCTTCTTCCGCTACGTCGAGCGGTACCGCGCAGCGCGCATCATCCCCTGACGCCGCCTGGTCGGAGGTCCATCAGCACAGCTGGGAGTCCGGTTCAACGGTCGCCGCGGGTCGCGCTGAAGGCCCCGGCGATCAGCAGCTGGGCGATGAGAACCCAGGTGACCGGGTGTCCGGCCGGACGGCCGGCCACCCTCGAAAAGGCGGGGTGCTCAAAGAGACGGGTCGCCCTCCGGCACCTCGGTCGCGACCACCTCGGCCACCTCCGCGTCCCCGCCGGACAGCCCGTCGGCCTGCTCGTGCTCGTCGTGGAATGCCAACCAGCGCATCCCGAGGGCCTCGCGCTGCTCGTCGTCGACGGACTCCTTGAACTGAGGGAAGAAGTCCGTTTCCTCCTCGCTCATGTGGTCGGCGTTGATCTGCCGCGCGGCGCTCACCGCTGTCCACCAGTCCTCGCTGCCGACCTCGTGCTCCTCGACAGCGGCCGCAGCGTGTCGGATCTCGTTGTGGTCGTGCACACCCTCCGCCGTCTCCTCCTCGCCCCCCGCCTCCTGGGCGAGCAGCGGATAGAAGAGCTGCTCCTCGGCGACGGCGTGCACCTCCAGCTTGGCGTGCAGTGACTCCCACGCGGCGGCGAGCTCCTGGCCCGACAGGTCCTCGAGCGCTGAGAACTCTCGCCGGAAGACCTCGTGCTCGGCCAGGACGAGGGCGGTGATCTCGAAGTCGGACATGCGGACCGCCTACCCGTACCGAGAGGAAGGTAGGCGGATGGAGCAGGACCAGTCGCTCGCCCCCTCGACCCGGGTGACCGTCCACTCCTCACCAGGGACCGGAGATCATCCATGCACCCGGTCCCCGAGCGACGAGCCTTCCGCTGCTGCGTTGCTGTCGCTCCCGGCTCCCACGACGACATCGCTCAGTCGAGTGGATCGCACGAGCGGGAAGCCGGAAACGGACGTGGAGCCCAGGCCGAGGGTCCCCGGGGGCGATCCGGCGGTGCGTGGTGGCTGTCGGCCCTAGGGCGCAGCGACTCGAAGGTGCCGCTGACGGCGGGCACGTCGCTGTCGGCGTACCGACGTCCCTGGATCTGCATGCCCACGGGCAGCCCGTCGACCAGTCCGATTTGTCGACGGGCGCCTTCTCCGCCTCACGGTCGGCCCGCCGGGCGTTCTCGACGTCGCTGCGACGCCGGTGTTCAGGCACGGGTTGCGCGCCTCGATCCGGGCGACGCAGGCGTCGACGAGCTGTGTCGGTGAACTTCCCGATCTCGGACGCGACGGGCGAAGCTCCGTCGCACTGACATGGGAGAAGTCGGCGTCGTCCGGCACTGGTTCCTCCGCGGTCGGGAACAGTCGCTCGACGCCAGGGCCCCGGCGGTCGGTACACCTAGCCTCATCCGCAGGCGTGCAGTACGGATCACCCGCTTCGGCGGCCCCGAGGTCCTCGACGTCGTCGACCTGCCCGAACCCACCCACCCCGGGGCCAGGCCAGCAGCGCTACGAGGTGAGCGCCGCAGGAG
>NZ_POQU01000142.1 GCF_002938425.1 Blastococcus atacamensis
GAGCTGGTGCGCGCGAAGGCGTCCTACGAGATCTAGAAGGACCCTCCTTCCCCCACCACCCGGGGAAGGACCCCGTCGTCCCCGCCCTCGCACGCTCGGGCTGGTGCCCTGGACGGGGGCGCCCTGCAGGACGGTCGCTTGCGACAAGCCGGGCTGGGCGGCAGCGTGGCCGTCGTGAGTGACACCGAACGCGACGGCGTGGCACTGAGCAGCCTGGACGCGCCCCTGGGCGACGGGCTCGAGGTCCCCGAGCGGGCGCTGATCGATCACTTCGACGCGCTCGGCGACCGGCTCGTGCCGCTCCTGGCCGGCCGGCCGCTCTCGGTGAAGCGGGTGCGGCCCGGGCAGCCGCCGTTCATGCAGCGCAACGCCAGCAAGGGTGCGCCGGAATGGGTGCGCACGGTGCCGGTCTGGTCGGTGTCACGATTCGGCGGTGCGGCAGCGCCTGCTCTGGCGGGCGGTCGTCGCGCTGCTGCTCATCTCCGCCCTCATGGTCCGGCGGCACGGGCAGGACGGCGCGAGGCCCCGTTCCGGCCTCCCGCTACTGAAGCCGGAACGGGGTGCCCGAGCCAGCGGTCACCAGGCTCGGGCAACCTCCTGGGCCGACTGTCATCCGGTCCAGGAGGCCCGTGAACCCAGGGTGCGGCCATTCGCCCTGGGTTCACGGTCGGAGACGCTGCCATCCGGCTCCGACCGGCTGGGACGGTAGTGGCCGTCAGTGACAGTTCGGCAGGTCGGCGAAAAGTTCAGCGTCCTCGCGGCCGGGCCGGGCCGTGCTAGGCGGACGCGGCATCCTCGTCACGTGGCCTGCCCGCCGTGAACCCGGCTGCGGCTGCGGCCAACAGGAGGATGCCGCCCAGGTAGTAGACGACCTGGATGCCGTACCGGTCTGCGAGCAGCCCTCCGATGGCCAACGACGCGAGCCTGCCGCCCTGCCACAGCACGTCCATGGAGGCGAAGACCCGGCCCCGGACGTGCTCGGGGGTCTCGGCTTGGAGCATCGAGTTGAAGGTGACCGCACCGGTGGAGGTCCCGATGCCGTAGACGACCAGCGCCCCGACGGCCACGGGGAGAGCGGTGACGGCGGCCAGGACCAGGTCGACGACGCCGCGCAGCGCGAACGGGCCGAACACGAAGACCGGTCGGCGAGGCCGGCGGATCAGCTGGAGCAGCGCGAGCGGCCCGAGCGCAGCGCCGACGCCGATGGCGCCGATGAGCAGCCCGTAGCCGCTGCCGGTCACCCCGAGGTGGTTCTCGGCGAGGACGACGAGCAGGGCGCTGGTCGCTCCGGCCGACAGCGCGGCGAGCAGTTGCCCGGTCGCCAGCGCCCGCAGCAGTCGGTGCTGGACGAGGACGCGCACGCCCTCACGGGCATCGGCGAGCAGGTGTCGCCGCCCGAGGCGCTCCGGCTGGGCGGGCACCCGCAGCCCGCGCAGCACGAGGGCGCTCAGCGCGTAGGAGGCGGCGTTGATCGCGAACGCCGGGCCGTAGCCCGCCTGCACCACGAGCAGCCCGGCGAGCGGGGCGAGGGCGATCTGGGACAGCACGGCGGCGGTCCAGATACCGCTGTTCGCCGCGACTAGTTCCTCCTTCGGCACCAGCGTGGGCAGGACGGAGGACGCCGCCGGGTTGAAGAACACCGCCCCGACGGACATGCCGAACGCGATCGCGTACACCCCCGCCGGGGCGTCGTGCCAGACCGCCAGGATCGAGGCCAGAACGAGCCGGAACAGGTCCGAGGCGACCATGACCCGGACGCGGGGCCAGCGGTCGATCAGCGGCCCAGCGAACGGCGCCAGCAGTAGCACCGGCAGGATCTCGGCCGCGACCACACCGCTGACGCCCAGCCCCGAGCCGGTGAGGTCGTAGATGAGCAGGGCTAGAGCGATGGTGTTGAGCACGTCGCCCCACTGGGACACGGTGCGAGCCACCCACAGGCGGCGGTAGGCGGGCCGGGCGAAGACATCGCGCAGACCTGGCTGGGTGCTCTTCACGGCGATGACCCGTGGTCGAAGTGCCCGGGCTCGATCTTCTTCCGGGCACCCCGGAACGCTCGGTTGGACGTGCCGGGCGCGTCGGCGTCGATCGTCGCCTTCTCCTCGGCGAAGGTCCTGGCCAGCGCGCGCCAGGCGTCGGGCTGCTCCGGCTGGCTGAGGTGCAGGTCGAGGTCGAGTGCCTGGCGGACCTTGACCCGCAGCGCGCCGAGACGGCGTCCCGCCGTGAGGTGCTTCTGCTCGGTGTCCTGGGGCTTGAGGAACGTGACGATGGCCGAGGCGATGGCCGCGACCACGGCGGCGGAGCCGGAGATCACAGGGGCGGCCTCGGCGACGACGGTGGCCGCAGCGACCGCCGCCGCAACCGTCGCCACGATGCCCAGCCACAGGTGCAGCCGGGCGTAGAGCGCGGCCGTGGCGAACTGCGCCTTCTCGGTCCAGAGCAGGTCCACCTGGAGCGCTCTCAACTCCCCAGTCACCTGGTCGCGGAAGGACCCCGGCGCGCCGCTCGCCCCGGTCACCACGTCGGGTACGGGAACGAGGTCCCGAACACGTCCCTCATGAGGAACCAGTAGTCGAACTCCTTGCCCGGCTTGCCGTCGAGGTCGTACGCCTCGTCGAGGCTCTTCTCGGCCTCCTTCAGGAGCCGGAGCGTCGTGCGGCGGTTCTTCTCGGAGGACACGGCGTTGATGCGGGACACCAGGCCAGTGGGGTCGTTCATGCTGCGGACCTCGTGGTCGATGAGGCGTTGCATGAGCCACTGCACGTCCAGCTAGAGGATCGTCTTCTCGCTCTGGGCATACTCGGCGGCTCGCATCTCCAGGTAGGTACTCGACACCGGCGCCCCGGCGTACACCTTCCACGCCTTGAGCAGCCGAGCCAGGGGCTTCACCCGCTTGTTCAAGCGGTCGTTCTGCTCGTTGACGAACCGCAGATGCGCACCGGGCGCCGACTCGACCCACTGGTCTCCCGGTCCAGGGATCCAGAACACGTCGTCATCGCCCACCGTCTTGCAGTACCAGGCTGGGCTGGCACTACCTCGAAGTGTGGGGCGCTGACGAACTGAACCTTGACCGTTGGACTGGAGACGCGCAGGTCCGTGATGGCCCAGTGACTTCCGGTCAGGGCCGTTTTCATGGCCGTGAGCGCGGTGCTGGGGCGAGCCGGTCGAGGTCCGGAGGCCCAGGCCATGTAGTCGACATCGCTGTGCCCCTTGATCGCGGTGCCGTGGTGCCAGGAGCGCTCTCGAACCAGTAGTCGGCGTCCAGGCTGCACTCGCCGAGGGCTTCCTCCATCGGCTCGCGACGGTCGGCCACCGTGGACCGCGCGGGACTGGGCGGCGCGGTGAAGACCAGCGGCTCGAAGGGGCTGCACGTCGTCGTCCCGGTGCAGGGCTCGCCACTGGAGGACGTCGCCGCCGCCACGCGCGCCCTCGCCGCGCGGACCGCGGCGCTGGACCCCGACCTGGCCACCACGGCCTACCTGCTCGAGGACATTACACTATAAACCATCTCAACTT
>NZ_POQU01000143.1 GCF_002938425.1 Blastococcus atacamensis
GGGACGGTAGAACCCCGTGGCGGGGACGACGTCGAGAGCGGGGTCCGCGGCCAGCCCGTCGAGCACCTCGCGGGCGAGTTCGACGACGGGCCGGCCCTGGGTCCGCGCCTGGCCGCGCAGTTCCTCGAAAGCCGTCCGCGGGCTGGAGCCGTTCCGCTCGGCCAGGACGCCGATCGCCCGCTCGGTGGAGACCCGGGCGGCGAGGGCGTGCTCCAGCTGGGCCACGGTGCGCTCCAGCGCGGCGATGCGGGCGTCGAGCGGATCCGCGTCGGGCGACGGGCCGGCGGGCCCACGTGCCGACCGCCGCGCGTTGCGGTCGGGTTCGGGCAGGCCGCCGGTCTGCTCGGCGACGAGGTCGGCAAGTGTCATGCCCTCGACGAGGTCGGCGACGTCGTCCCCGATGGCCGGGACCGGGACCGGGATGACGGTCCAGCCGCGCTGCGTGCGGGCGAGGGCGACACGAGGGTGGTCAACGGCCGGAGCCGGGTCCGCGGAGAAGGACGCGGAACCGCCGATCTCGTCGGAGGGCCGGGGGCCGGGGACCACGGGTCTCATGCCTCCGGGAGTTGCGCCAGTTGGGTCTTGACCTGGTCGATGCTCGGGTTGGTCAGGGCGCTGCCGTCGCGGAAGACCAGCGTGGGGACCGTGCGGTTGCCACCGTTGGCCTGCATCACGATGTCCGCCGCGTTCGCGTCCTCCTCGATGTTGACCTCGGCGTAGTCGATGCCTTCGCGCTGCATCATCTTCTTGAGCCGCACGCAGTAGCCACACCACGAGGTGGTGTACATCGTGACGGCGGCGCCGGGGGTCGTGGTCATCGCGGGGAGTCTCCCTGTTCGTGCCGGGTGGGTCCAGCCCCGTTCCGGGGTGGCGTGCTCGCGATCCACAACGCGACCCCCGTGGGGATGCTTCCCGGGCCGTGTCGGCACGGGCTGGGAGGATCGGCACGGACCGGCGGGGCCGGGCACGTGCGAGCGAGGAGGACGGCGGCGATGTCGCAGGCAGAGGCGGAGGCCGTACTCAGCGGTCTCGACGACGAGCAGCGCGAGGCCGCGCAGGCGGTGTCGGGCCCGGTCTGCATCCTCGCCGGTGCCGGGACCGGCAAGACCCGCACGATCACGCACCGCATCGCCTACGGCGTCCACACCGGCAACTACGTCGCCGAGCAGGTGCTCGCGGTCACCTTCACCGCGCGGGCCGCGGGCGAGCTGCGCACCAGACTGGCCGCTCTCGGGGTCGGGGGCGTGCAGGCGCGCACGTTCCACGCCGCCGCGATGCGCCAGCTGCGCTACTTCGCCCCGCGGGTGCTGGGCGGACCCATGCCCTCGCTGATCGAGAACAAGCTGCGCGTCGTCGCCTCGGCGGCCACCCGCAACCGGCTCACCACCGACCGCGCCAGCCTGCGCGATCTGGCCAGCGAGATCGAGTGGGCCAAGACCACGCTGGCGACCCCGGAGGACTACCCGGCCCGGGCGAAGGCGGCCGGCCGGGAGACGCCGTTCGAGCCGGCCGCGGTGGCCGCGGTCTACGCCAGCTACGAGTCGGCCAAGCAGCGCGACGGCGCCCTGGACTTCGAGGACCTGCTCCTGGTCACCGCCTTCGCGATCGAGGAGCACCAGGACGTCGCCCGGCAGGTGCGCGCCCAGTACCGGCACTTCGTCGTCGACGAGTACCAGGACGTCAACCCGCTGCAGCAGCGACTGCTCGACGCCTGGCTGGGCGGCCGCGCCGAGGTCTGCGTCGTCGGTGACCCGAACCAGACGATCTACTCGTTCACCGGCGCCAACCCCGACTACCTGCTCGGCTTCGCCGACCGGTACGCCGACGCCGCGGTGGTCAAGCTGGAGCGCGACTACCGCTCGACCCCGCAGGTCGTCGGGCTGGCCAACAAGCTCATCGGCATGGCGCCGCGGCGCAAGGGCCTGCCGGGTCTGCGACTGCTCGGCCAGCGCGCCGCGGGCGCCGAGCCGCGGTTCACCGAGTACCCCGACGAGCCCGCTGAGGCCGCCGCGGTCGCCGCCCGCTGCCGCGCGCTGATCGACGAGGGCATGCCCGCGGCGGAGATGGCCGTCCTGTTCCGGATCAACGCCCAGTCCGAGGTCTACGAGAACGCCCTGGCCGCCGCCGGTGTCCCCTACGTGCTCAAGGGCGGTGAGCGGTTCTTCGAGCGCCCCGAGGTGCGGGAGGCGGTCCTGCTGCTGCGCGGGGCCGCGGCGGGTGGCAACGAGCCCGGGATGCTCGTGCCCGCCGTCCGCGACGTGCTGGCCTCGACGGGGTGGGCCGAGCACCGGCCGCCGCCGGGGGGAGCGGCGCGCGACCGCTGGCAGTCGCTCGCCGCACTGGTCGACCTCGCCGTCGACCTCGTCTCGGAGAACCCGTCCCTGGACCTCGCCGGCTTCGTCACCCACCTGCTCCAGCGGGCCGACGCCCAGCACGCCCCCACCGTGCAGGGGGTCACCCTCGCGTCGATGCACGCGGCCAAGGGCCTGGAGTGGGACGTCGTCTTCGTGGTCGGCCTGGTCGAGGGCGTCGTCCCCATCGCCCAGTCGCTGAACCGGCCCGAGGCGGTGGAGGAGGAGCGCAGGCTCCTCTACGTGGCGATCACCCGCGCCCGGGAGCAGCTCTCGCTGTCCTGGTCGCTCGCCCGGAACCCGGGCGGGCGCCGCGCCCGGCCGCGCAGCCAGTTCCTCACCGGCCTGGCCCCGGAGTCCGGACCCACCGCGCCCCCAGCTCGTCGCCCGGTCAAGAAGGCCAAGGTCGTGCTCGAGGGAGAGGCCGGCGTGCTGTTCGAGCGACTCCGCGCCTGGCGCAGCCAGGCGGCCCAGTCGCAGTCGGTTCCGGCGTACGTGGTCTTCTCCGACGCCACGCTCCAGGCCATCGCGGAGAGCCGTCCGGCCAACCTCCGGGAGCTCTCCGGGCTGCCCGGGGTGGGGAGCAAGAAGCTCGAGCTATACGGCGAGGACGTGCTCGCGGCCGTCTCCGGATGAAGAAGGGCCACCCTTCCCCCCGCACCGCGGATGCTCGGCGCGGGCCCCTGAAGGGCGGCCGGCACGCTGCTCCGCCCGTCAAGGATCCCGCAGTTAATTCGTTTGACCGCATCTCGGCGGGGCCCCTAGTGTCCTGTCACACACGAGCTGCGCCCCGATGCGCCCGGCCGACCGGCCAGGACGCGGACACAGAAGGGAGGGGCACTTCGATGAGCACGTTGTTCCGGACCGCCACCTCCGCTGATGTCCGCGGCGTCGATTCCGCCATGCGTCCTCCGGTCGCCCCGATCGGCGGCACCCGTCTGTCCACCTGGTCCTGCACCGGCACGGTTCCGACCGTCGCCCCCGTGGGTGCCCTCGTGGGTGCCGCCCTCCTGACGTCGCCGAAGATGAGGATAGTGTAGAGTTAGGTGGTGCATGAACAACTCAAATGAATAATCATACCACCTCGTAACAATTTGCTACCTATCCATTGTAAGAGATTTGCGTATG
>NZ_POQU01000144.1 GCF_002938425.1 Blastococcus atacamensis
TGGTTGTCGTGGCTCTGCGTGCAGCTGATTCGAGATGATCGTCGTTTTTTGTTTTTCTGGCTACGCCGCCCGCGGGGGAGGAGGGAGAGGGGGAGGGGGGAGGGGGAAGAGGAGGATAAGAGACAGGGCCGGCACGGGGCGGGCGACGGCGGAAGCAGGCATCGGGCGACCCATCGGGCGCGGGATGGGCATCCCGGGGCGGACGACGGTGGCGGCAGCGTGGCGCTGGGGCATGGTCATGGCTTCGTCTCCGGTACCAGCTCATGTCGTGGCGCCGGCTTCCCCACCGGCAACTGAACACGCATGCGCTGGTACTGAGCGTAAGGGGACAGGCGTGACTGATGCGATGGATGAAACGAACAGGCGGACCGGTCCGTCCTCGGCAGAACTACACGTATGCAACACGCGACACAGGCGTTCCGGCGCGTTCCGCGACACCGTGAACGTCCGATCACGCTGCGTCCACCTATTCGAGCGAATCGAGCGCTATCGTGTTCGGCTCGCTTCGCCGTGTGACGGTCGACGAGTCGACGTCACGACTTGTCGACTCCGAGCTCCACCGAGCGCGCGTGCGCGGCTTCGATGGCGGCGATGAGGGCGGCGCGGACACCGTGCCGCTCCAGCTCCCGGATCGCGGCGATCGTCGTCCCACCGGGACTGGTGACCGCCTCGCGTAGCTGGACCGGGTGCTCCCCCGAGTCGCGCATCATCACGGCCGCGCCGAGGGCGGTCTGGACGATGAGGTCGGCCGCGAGCGCGCGCGGGAGCCCGAGCAGGATCCCGGCGTCGACCATCGCCTCGACGAGGTAGAAGAAGTAGGCGGGCCCGCTCCCGGAGAGCGCCGTCGCGGCGTCCTGCTGCGCCTCGGGCACCCGCCGCACCCGGCCGACGGCGGCCAGCAGCGCCTCCGCCTCGTCCAGGTCCGTCTCCTCCGCGTGCGCGCCGGGCGACAGCACGCTCATCCCCTCGTCCACCAGGGCCGGGGTGTTCGGCATGACCCGCACGACGGGGACGCCCGCGGGCAGCGCCGCCTCGATCCGCGCCGTCGGCACGCCCGCGGCGATGGAGATCACGAGGTGACCGGTGTCGACGTGCCCGGCGACCAGCCCGAGCAGCCCGTCGATGTCCTGCGGCTTGACGGCGAGCAGCAGCACCCGGGCGCGAGCGGCGGCACCGGCCAGATCCACGGTGCCCACCCCGTACCGGTCGGCGAGCTGCTGCGCCCGCTCGGCGCTGCGCTCGCAGACCACGATGCCGTCCGGGCCCCCGCGTCGGACCAGCCCCGACAGCAGGGCCTCTCCCATCTTCCCGCCGCCGATGATCGCCAGACCGCGCCGGCCCGGGGCGGTCATGCCCGGCTCCCGCGCACGGGCACCTGCACGCGGACGGTGTGGCCCGCAGCGACCAAACGGTGCTGCTCCTCGGTGGGGGCTCCCCAGGGCATGACGTACTCCCAGCTGTCGGACGTGCGACCGTTCCAGGCCGCGCGCTCTCCGGTGATGGCGATCAGTCGTGGATCGGTGGTCGCGACGGCGAGGTCACCCTCGCCGGCCATGAGGACGGCGAGGCACCGGACGAACGCGAGGCCGGCGCCGGCACCCCGTCCCGCGGTCAGGCGGACGCGGCGGCCGGTCAGCGCGCGGCAACGCCCCTCGGCGCCCGGCGCGGTCGGGTCGACGAGGAGGCGGGCCGCCGGCAGCCGGGCCGCCACCCGGTCGACGTCGGGCACAGGACCGGTCAGCGCGAGCGCGACGCCGACGACCGGCAGCCGGTCGCGGGCCGGCAGCGTCACCTCGGAAACCGCCGCGATCCCCGCGCCGGTCACCCGGTCGGCCAGGTCGACGAGGACGGCGTCGGAGACCGTGCCGGCGAGCGCCAGGTCCACCCGCCGCCCATCGGCGACCAGGTCGCCCGCGGTCCGGACGGCGTCCTCGGCGACCGGCGCACGGCGGCGCGGCCGTCGCGCACGGCGGCGGGGACGCAGGACGGCAGGCACGTCCGAAACCGTAGTGCGCCCGGGTGTGTCC
Source organism: Blastococcus atacamensis (assembly GCF_002938425.1). GTDB lineage: Bacteria > Actinomycetota > Actinomycetes > Mycobacteriales > Geodermatophilaceae > Blastococcus > Blastococcus atacamensis. The sequence continues at coordinate 2,028 of NZ_POQU01000144.1, forward strand.
GCTCCGGCGGCCGGGTAGCGCCGCCCCATGGCAGGAGAACTGGACGGGATGAGGGTGGCCGTGCTGGCCACCGACGGCGTGGAGCAGGTCGAGCTGGACCGACCCTGGCAGGCGCTGGAGGAGGCGGGCGCCGAACCGGAACTGGTCTCGTTCAGCACGGGGACGATCACCGCCTACGAGCACATCGACAAGGGCGAGAAGCGCACCGTCCACACCGACCTCGGGTCGGCCGACCCCGACGACTACGCGGCGCTGGTCCTGCCCGGCGGCGTCATCAACGGTGACTTCGTGCGCGCCGACGCCGACGCCGTCACGTTCGTGAAGGCGTTCTTCGAGGCCGGGAAGCCGGTGGCCGCCATCTGCCACGCGCCCTGGGTGCTCATCGAGGCCGACGTCGTCCGCGGGCGCCGGATGACGTCGTGGCCGTCGCTGCAGACCGACCTGCGCAATGCGGGCGCGAACTGGGTGGACGAGGAGGTCGTCGTCGACGGCAACCTGATCACCAGCCGCAACCCCGACGACCTGGACGCGTTCGGCGCCGCGATCGTCGAGGAGTTCGCCGGATCCCGCGAGGAGCAGCCGACCGACGCCTGACCCCGGCGGTCAGGAGGTGCCGAGCAGGTTGGCGGCCGGGGCGATGGTGAGCAGCGTGCCGGCGAAGACCAGCACCGCGAGCAGCCGGGCACCGACCGGCTCGGCACCCTGCCGGTTCCGCCAGAGGTTGACGCCGGCCACCAGGCCGGTGACCGCGAGCGGCGCCAGGAACATCGCCAGCCGCGGCACCATCTCCCAGAGGACCGTGGCCGCGAAGTAGATGCCCACGCCGGTCGCCAGCGCGATCAGCAGCTCGCCGCCGAACCGCAGCCACGCCAGCGCGCTCTCCTGCGGTGTGCCGTCGAGGTCGCTGTCGGGCAGGTCGTCGGCACGGACCACGGGGATGGGGCCGGTGTGCGGATGGCTCTCGCGCTCCGCGGTGCGGGTGGCGCCGCGGCGCTCCTCGCCCTCGCCGGTCCGTCCGCCGCCGCGGGGCGTGGTCCGCTGGGCACCGGCGGCCTCGGCCGCACGACGCAGGGGCGGGACCGGCGCGGACGGCTGCGGGACGCCGGGCTTCCGGTCGGGGCGGAGACCGGGGATGGCCGCGGTGGACGGACCCGCGGTCACTGTCCGTTATACAACTATGCAGCTGTCGACGAAGAGGTTAGTGGAGATCACGGGTGTCGACGTTAACATGAACACGAAAAATAAGACATAACAAACACTAAGATAATGAATAAACATGAACAGACAAAAAACACTAATAGAATATAAAGATTAAAGAAGGATACAGTAGTATA
>NZ_POQU01000145.1 GCF_002938425.1 Blastococcus atacamensis
TTGATTCGATGTTGTGTCATGATCTAGTATATGAATTTGTATTATTATTTAGTGCCACGATAGGTGTCACTCCCTGGTTTGTTAGGTTGAGGTTGGTATTGTTTGTGAGTGGAGGAGCCGTCAACCGCCGATATCTACACTATCGTCTTCGTCGTCAGCTTCACTGGTGTATAAGAGACAGGTTCGGTGAGCGAGCCCTCCGGGAGTGGCGGTGGGGGCGGGGGCGACCTCGTCTTCTCGGTGATCACCCACGGCTCGGCCGGCGACGCGTTCTGGGACGTGGTCCAGAACGGTGCCGAGAAGGCCGGTGAGGACCTCGGCGTCGAGGTCGACTACCAGAGCGACGGCGATCCGCAGCGGCAGGCGCAGCTCATCGACGCGGCGGTGAACCAGGAGGTGGACGGCATCGTCGTCTCGCTGGCCAACCCCGACGCCCTGCAGGACTCGATCGAGGCGGCCGTCGAGGCCGGCATCCCGGTCGTGACCATCAACTCCGGCAGCGACCGCTCGGCCGAGCTCGGCGCCATCGGCCACGTCGGCCAGGAGGAGCGGATCGCGGGCCGGGGGGCCGGCCAGGCGCTGGCCGACGCCGGCGCGCAGAACGTCCTGTGCGTCGTGCACGAGGCGGGCAACATCGGGCTGGAGCAGCGGTGCTCGGGCGCCTCGGAGGGGCTGGGCTCGCAGGTGACTCCGCTGCAGGTCGACGTCAACGACCTGCAGGGGGCGCAGTCGGCGATCGCCTCCCAGCTGCAGGGCGACACCTCGATCGACGCGGTCCTCACCCTGAACTCCGCGGTCGCCGCGGTGGCCGTCGAGGCAGCCGCGGACGCGGGCTCCGAGGCGCAGGTGGCGACGTTCGACCTCAACGAGGACGTCATCTCGGGCATCCAGGCCGGCGACATCGCCTTCGCCGTGGACCAGCAGCAGTACGAGCAGGGCTACCTGCCGATCGTGATGCTCAAGCTGTACGCCGAGAACCTCAACACCGTCGGCGGTGGCCAGCCGGTCCTCACCGGTCCCGCCATCGTGGACGCCGACAACGTCGACGAGATCGCCGACCTGGCCTCGGCCGGCACCCGCTGAGCGCCCCGGGACCCACCGCCCGGGCCGACGAGCGCCGGGCCGACGAGCGCCGGGCCGACGAGCGCCGGGCCGACGAGCGGCTGGCGGCCCCCGGGCTGCTGCGCCGCCTGCTGGTCACGCCCGAGCTCGGCGCGCTGGTCGGCACGATCGCCGTCTTCACCTTCTTCGCGGTGCAGTCGGAGACGTTCCGTTCTCCGCGGGGCATCGCCAACTGGCTGGACCCGGCATCGACGCTGGGGATCATGGCGGTCGCGGTCGCGCTGCTGATGATCGGCGGGCACTTCGACCTGTCCGCCGGGGTGCTGACCGGCACGACCGCGCTCACGGTCGGGATCGTCGCCACCCGGTTCGGCCAGAACCTGTGGGTGGCCATCGCCGCCTCGCTGGTGCTGGCCCTGCTGATCGGTTTCGTCAACGGCTGGCTCGTGACCCGTACCGGACTGCCCAGCTTCATCATCACGCTCGGGACGTTCCTGATGCTCCAGGGGCTGAACCTGGGCCTGACGAAGCTGTTCACGAGCACGGTCACCGTCACCGGGATCGACGACGTCCCCGGCTACGCGGCCGCGGAGTGGGTCTTCGCCTCGCGGATCGAGATCCTCGGGGCCGAGGTGCGCATCGCCGTCCTCTGGTGGCTGCTCTTCACCGCCCTGGCCACGTGGGTGCTGCTGCGCACCCGGTTCGGCAACTGGGTGTTCGCCACCGGTGGGGACGACGTCGCGGCGCGCAACGTCGGGGTGCCCGCGCGGCGCACCACGATCGCGCTGTTCATGACGACCGCCGGCGCCGCCTGGTTCGTCGGGACGACGCTGGCCGTGCGGCTGACCTCCGTGCAGGCCAACACCGGCATCGGCCAGGAGCTGATCTACATCGTCGCGGCGGTGATCGGCGGCTGCCTGCTGACCGGCGGGTTCGGCTCGGCCGTCGGCGCCTCGCTGGGTGCGCTGATCTTCGGCATGACGCAACTCGGCATCCCGTACCTGCGCTGGGACGCCGACTGGTTCTACTTCTTCCTCGGCGCGATGCTGCTGCTGGCCGTGCTCGGCAACCGGCTGGTCCGGCGCTACGCCGAGGCGGCCCGGCGATGAGCGGGCCGATCGGGGCCCCGCAGGTGGGGGACGCCCCGCTGCTGGAGCTGCGCGACATCGGCAAGGACTACGGCTCGGTGATCGCGCTGGACGGCATCAGCGCCGCCGTGCGCGCCGGCGAGGTCACCTGCGTGCTCGGCGACAACGGTGCCGGCAAGTCCACGCTGATCAAGATCTTGTCGGGCGTGCACCGGGCCGACCGCGGGGAGCTGCTGCTCGACGGTGCGCCGGTCTCCTTCGGAGCCCCTCGCGAGGCGCTCGACGCCGGGATCGCCACGGTCTACCAGGACCTCGCGATGATCCCGCTGATGGCGATCTGGCGGAACTTCTTCCTGGGCGCGGAGCCGACCAGGGGGTGGGGCCCGTTCCGCCGGTTCGACGCCGTGAAGGCCAAGGACGTGACCCGGCGCGAGCTGGCCGCGATGGGTATCGACATCCGTGATCCGGATCAGCCCGTCGGCACGCTGTCCGGCGGCGAGCGGCAGTCGGTCGCCATCGCCCGGGCGGTGCACTTCGGCGCCCGGGTGCTGATCCTGGACGAGCCGACGTCGGCGCTTGGGGTGAAGCAGGCTGGTGTCGTGCTGCGCTACGTGGCCCAGGCCCGTGACCGCGGGGTGGGCGTCGTCCTGATCACGCACAACCCGCACCACGCCTATCCGGTCGGGGACCGGTTCCTGCTGCTCAATCGCGGTCGCAGCCTCGGGGAGTTCGTCAAGGACGACATCTCCCGCGAGGAGCTGACCCGGTTGATGGCGGGTGGTGCCGAGCTGGACACGCTGGCGCACGAGTTGGAGCGGCCCGCCGGCTGACCCCGTTGTCGACATACCGACAGCGACAGGGCGGTCACTGACCGTTTCGGTTGCAGCGCGTCAACTGTGCCGCGTGTTGCCTTTGTGACTACTGGTGACGGTGCGACTCTGCTGAGGCTTTCCGCCCACCCTCTTCCCCAGGGAGCGAGTCATGTCCCAGCGCCGTCCGACCGGACCGGTGACCCCGCAGGCCGGCTGCCGCCGGTCCGCTGCGGGTCGCCCTGCCCGGTCCCTGCGCGCCGCGCCTGTCCCTTATCCACATCTGACCCTCCCGACGAGAGGGAGAGTGAAATCTCGGTGGTCAGCGGTTCATTAAAAAAAAAAAATACAGCAACAATAACAACAACTAACACATATATAGA
>NZ_POQU01000146.1 GCF_002938425.1 Blastococcus atacamensis
TTGTTTATGTTTTTTTTTTTTTAAGTCAGAAGACGGCATATGTGGTTTAGTACGGTCTCGTGGGCTCGGAGATTTGTATAAGAAAAAGATGGGACCCGTCTCGGCGAGCCGGCCCACGGCCTTGAGAGCCGCGAACGTGTCGAAGACGTCGTCCTCGATGTCGATCTCACCGGCGACGTAGGCCCGCCCGAGCCCGAGCTGGCCCGGCGACCACGCCAGCCGGCGCAGCGCCCGACGGGACCGGACCGCGACGACGGGTGCCCCGGGCGGGCCGGCGACCGAGCCGTCCCAGCCCCGGATCCGCAGGGGCAGCTCGGTCGCCCCGAGCACGGCGCCCAGTGCCTGTGCCAGCTGGTCCGCCACCGTTCGTCGCCCTGTCATCATCGGTGCCCCCTCGTCTCCCGGCGCAGCATCCGCCCGATGGGCATGATCGTTGCGCATACCAACGGTCCGCGCCAACACCGGTGGTGCGGCGAACATTCCCGACAGGGCGGGGGCCGCGATCAGCCGCGCGGGCGCCAGCGCTTCCAGATGGCCGTCGCCGATGCCCGCGGCTTGCCGTCCCAGCGCAGGTGCACGTCCACCGTCATCTGCGCCTCGGAGGCGTCGGTGACCACCGCCAGCAGCTCCACCGGCTCGGTGAGCGGGGCGGGCCGCAGGAAGCGCACGTCCAGGCCGGCGGTCACGTACGGCAGCGCGGCGCCGGGCAGCGGCCCCCAGTTCCGGACGTCGGCCTCGTGCACCACGGCCGCCGCGCTGTGGCAGTCCAGCAGCGCGGAGATGATCCCGCCGTTGAGGTAGCCCAGCCCGTTGTCGTGCTCCGGCCACGGCGTGAACGTCGCGGTCACGCCGCCCTCACCGGGGAAGCTGCGCAGCCGCAGACCCCGCTCGTTGGCCGGTCCGCAGCCGAAGCAGGTGAGGTGCGGTACGAGCCGTTCCTGGATGCTCGGCAAGGTCACGCCGGGCAGCATGCCTCAGCCGGTGACGTCGTCGGCCTCGACGAGCGCGACCGAGGTGATCCGGTGCACGGCGAACGTGCGGTTCTCGCCGCGGCGCTCGTCGTAGCCCTGCAGGAACCCCCCGACCAGCGAGACCGGCTGCACCACCCGCTGGCTGCCGCTGCCCTGGGCGTCGACGTATCCCAGCCACACCGGCACGCCCTCGCGGACCGCCCGGGACAGCAGCTCCAGCGTCGACGCCGTCGTCACGCCGGGCACCTGCCGCACCGCCTCGCCCCGGCGGGCCGCCAGGGCGGCGTCACCGGCGCGCATCTCCCGCACGACCGCGGCGCGCTCGTCGGGGTTCAGCGGACGGGCGGCCGGCGGGGCCTCGGTGCCGGTCCGCCGGCCGGCGGCGCGCGGCCGGCCCGGCGGCCGGGTGAGGACGGCGCCCCCCGGGTTCTCACCGGCCGGTGCGTAGCCCGCCTCGCGCAGCACGGTCAGCACCTCGTCGGCGCCCAGCGCGCTGACCAGCACCCCGGGTGCGAGCCGGCGCAGCTCCGCGGACGCGGTCCGCCGGTCGCTGAGCACCTGCGACAGCAGCCCGTGGTCGTCGGAGCGCACGTAGGACTCGATCGAGCCCACCCGCAGCCGCCCGTGCTGCCGGGCGACGTCGTCGACCAGGTAGTCCAGCGCCTGCGGGACCGGCGTCCGGGACGCCTTGGCGAAGAAGTCGTGCAGGTCCGACGCCGACCACCCGACGTCCAGGGCCCGGCGCACGCTCGCCTCCGACACCCGGAACACCGTGGCACCGCCGGAGGACTCGACGTCGGCGACGACGGACAGCGTGTCGGCCAGCTCCGCGACCAGTGGGCCGGGCGCGATCAGGGAGAGGTCCGGCTGGGCGAGCACGTGGTCGACCGGCTCGGGCAGCAACCCGCGCATGCCCATCGCGGCGCCGTCCTCCCCGGACGCCAGCAGGCCACGACCGCCCGTGGAGAGCGCCCCGGAGACCAGCACCCCGAGGCGTGCGGCCTCGGCCAGCATGTCGGGGACCGGCGCCAGCCGGTCCGCCCGCCGCGGGGTGCGCCAGCGCAGCAGCGCGGTGAGGTCCTCGGGGGCCAGACCCGAGCCCGCGGGCAGCTCGGCCAGCACGGCCAGCGCCGACCGGCGGATCGCCGGTGCGGTGTGCCGGACGAGGTCGGGGGAGAGCGCGTTCGCCGACTTCCCCGCGACGTCGCGCACCCCGACGAGCGAGGGCAGCCGCACGCCGTCCAGCCAGCCGCCCACCAGCACGGCCCACCGGTCGGCCAGGTCCTGTCGCCGCCACACGTCGTAGGCGCGGGTCGGCAGCCACTCGTCGCGGTGCGGGCCGCCGACGTCGAGCAGTCCACCGGCGAAGGCCAGCTCCAGCAGCCAGGCGGCCTCGGCCTCGGTCACCTTCAGCGACTTGGCCACCCGCTTCTGGTCCCGGACGCCCACCCCGCCGCTGCGCAGCAGCCCGGCCGGTTCCTCCTCCAGCAGCGTCAGCAGCTCGGCGACCCGGCCCACCGACTCCAGCGCCGCACCGGCGGCCTGCCGGTCGACCACCTGCGGGTCCCTCGTGGTGGGTGTGGGCTCGGGGCGGCTGCGCGGCGGGCCGTAGGGGTGGTCGCCGCGCAGCAGGACGCCGATCTCGCGCGGCAGCTCCACGTTCAGCGCGTCGATGCGGGCCAGCAGGCCGCGCTGCAGCAGTCGCCGGGCGGGGGAGGAGGCGCCGTTGGCCGGCACGTCGGGCAGGTGGCCCACCGGACGGTCCCCGGCCAGGCGCTCCAGCACCCCGCGCTCCTCCGGCGCCAGCTCACCGAGCGCGGCCGGGAGGTCCGACGGCAGCTGCAGCCGCAGGTCGAGGGCGCGCCGGCCCAGACCCGCGGGATGGCGGACCGACCGCCGCACCGGGTCCGGGGCGTGCAGGACGTCGTCGCCCCACAGCAGCGCCCGGGTGGTGAGGGTGTCGACCGCGGCCGCCAGCACCTCGTCGGGCACCCCGGGCAGCGCCGCGACGAGCTCGTCGGGCGGCACCCCGTCGGTCGGCGCGAGCAGCACGACGTCGAGGACCTGGAGCGTGGTGGCGTCGAGCTCGTCCAGCGCGCGGTCCACCGACACGGGCACCGCCAGGCGGCTGGCCCTGTCTCTTATACACATTCT
>NZ_POQU01000147.1 GCF_002938425.1 Blastococcus atacamensis
TAACGGCGACCACCAAGATGTGGGATAAGGAGAGAGTGGGCAGCGTATAAGGTGTATAAGAGACAGGAGAAGACCGGTGAGTCGGTCCCCTGCCGCTCGATCCGGCCGCTCGGGGGAGGGTGGGGCGGTCCCCGGAGGGAGCGCATACCATCCATCGGGCGGGCGGAACGGGTCGAACCTATTCGGCGCGTCGCACGCCCTCTTATGGCGGATATCGCCAAGAATGGGTCTCGGCGTCCAGGGACACCTGACATGATCCCGCGGTGTGGCACCCTGGATGACGACCGGAAGGAACACACCTCGTGACCCAGAGTGACGCGTCACTGGCTTCCTCTACGCGGAGTAATGGAACCTTGCCGTTCCGTCGCAACTGGGCTGTCGACGAGTCGCCGCGTCCCGAGACCCGCGACGAGCGCACCAGCTGGCAGCAGCGGATGGGCCTGAGCGTCGACGAGGCGCTGCACCTTCCCGCCCTCGCCGGAACGACGGTCGCGGCCGGATCCGCGGGACTGGCCCGGGTCGTCCGGCACATGGTCGTCGACGACCCCGCCGACCCGCTCGCCGCCGCCGGGCCCGACGTCCTCGTCGTCCTGGGCGCCCGGCTCCCGCCGGCCGACCCGGCGAGCTGCCGCGCCCTCGTCGAGCGGCTGGACCTCCTCGGCACGGCGGCCCTGGCCTTCCGGCGCGCCGACGGACCCGCCCCGCTGCCCCCCGAAGTCCTCGCCGAGGCCGACCGGCGCGGCCTGCCCGTCCTCGCCCTGCCGTCGGGGGCCCGGCTGGACGAGATGGTCTCGGCGGTGCTGGGCACCGTCGTGGCCAAGCAGGGCGAGGCCCTGGCGCTGTCCTCGCGCATGGACGACGAGTTCACCGAGGTCGCCCTGACCGGTGGCGGGCTGGCCGAGGTCACCCAGCGGCTGGCCGTCCTGCTCGAAGGCGTCGCCGTCCTGGGCCTGGGGCCCGACCGCGAGGTCGTGACCAGCGCCGGCCCGGCGGACGACGTCGAGGAGATCAGCGACTGGCTCTGGCTGCTCGACGCCGCCGCCGACGACGCGCTGGCCGAGCTCGCACCCTCGCGCCGGCTCTCCGGTGTCCGTGCCGACCGCACGGTGGTCACCCCGGCCGATGTGCTGGCCGACGCCGACCTGTCCCCGGCCGACGGCATCCTGCTCGTCCCGGGTCACCACGAGCTCCCCGGCGGGATCGGCGAGTACGCCGTCGCGCCGATCATGGCCGGCGACCAGCGGCACGGCTGGCTGGTCGCGGTGCACCGCACCGGCGCGATGCTGCTCGGCGCCGGGGGTGTGCTCGAACGGGCCGCCGTCATCGCCGCCCTCTCGGTCATCCGCCTGCAGGCCGTGCACTCGGTGGAGCTGCGGTTCCAGGGTGACCTGGTGCGCAGGCTCGTGGGTGGTGCCGTCGGGCACACCGAGCGGACCCTGGCCCACACCCGGTCCTTCGGCTGGCGGCTGGAGGGCACGGTCGCGGTCCTGGTCACCGCCACCGAGCTCGCGCCCGAGGCCGCCTCCGATCCCACCCGTGCCCTCGACATCCTCGACCGGCTGGCCGACGGCTGGCGCGCCGCCCTCGAGTCGGAGGTGGCGGGCGCCGCGGTCGCGGGCCTCGCCACCGAGATCGTCACCCTGCTGCCGCTGGACGGGCGCACGCCCGAGGAGCTGTCCGCGATGGTCTCGGCGGTGACCTCCCGGGTCAACGGCCGACTGCGCCGGATGGGGCGGCTCCTGGGGACCGGCATCGGCCGTCCCGCCGGGTCGCTGGGCGAGCTGGCCGAAGCCCACCGGCAGGCCCAGCGGGCCCTCGGCGTGGGGCAGGAGATCCACGGCGGGTCGGTGACCCACTTCGACCAGCTCGGGGTCTTCCGGCTGCTCTCGCTCATCCCCGACAGCAGCGAGCTGCGGTCCTACGTGGACGAGGTGCTCGGCCCGCTGGCAGACGCCGTCGACGCCGACTCCGCCGACCTGCGCGAGACGTTGCGGGTGCTGCTGGAGACCAACCTCAACGTGGCCGAGTCCGCCCGGCGGCTGCACTTCCACTACAACACGATGCGCTACCGGATCGGCAAGCTGGAGCGCATGCTCGGGCCGTTCACCACCGATCCGACCCTGCGGCTGAACCTCCTGCTGGCTCTGCACGCCGCCCGCATGCGGGGGCTGGACCAGCCGCACCGCCCGCCGCTCGACGCCGGGCTCCTGAGCGACGACGGCTTCGACTCGCTGATCTGAGGCAGGGGCGCGGCGTCCGGTGACCGAGGCCGTCGACGCGCTCGTCGCGCGGATGACGGCGCTCGCCGCCGAGCTGGAGGGGGCCCGCGACCCGGCCCGCTTCTTCCTCGGCACCTACCTGCGCACCACCCGGGCGGTGGCCGCCGCGCTCGACCGGGGCCGGTTCGAGGACCGGGACTGGGTCTCGCGCTGGGACGTCGACTTCGCCGACCGCTACCTGGAGGCGCTCGACGCCCACCGCGTCGATCCGGCGTCGGCACCCGCGCCGTGGCGGCGGGCCTTCGGTGCCGACCCCGGGCTGCGACCCGAGGGCCACGTGCTGCTCGGCATGAACGCGCACATCAACTACGACCTGCCGCGCTCGCTCGTCGAGGTGATCCCGCCCGCGGACTTCGCGGACGCGGAACTGCTGGCCCGCCGGCACCGCGACCACGGGCGGATCGACGGGATCCTCGCCCGCCGGGTGGGGGAGGAGGACCTCGCGCTGCGCCGGGCAGGGGGCACCCGCACCGCCCTGGACCGGTTGCTCACACCGGCCAACCGGCGGGCCGCCGTCCTCCTCCTCCGCGAGTCGCGGCGACGGGTGTGGCTGAACACCAGGGTGCTGCACGCCGCCCGGCTGGACGGTGCCGACGCGTACGCCGCGCGGGTGGCGCAGCTGGAGGCGGCGAGCGCCGCCCGGGTGGCCGACCTGCTCCGCCCCGGCCCCGTGCTGCTCCGGCTGGCGGTGCACGGGTTCGGCGTCGTCCTCCCGGGCGGCGGGACGGCCTGATCGCGGGCAGGGTGGGGGGCTGGCTCTTATACACAACT
>NZ_POQU01000148.1 GCF_002938425.1 Blastococcus atacamensis
GCGGAGGGCCGAGCACCGTGACCACGGCCGCACCGGAGCGCGCCGCGACGGCGCCGGCCCCGGGCACCGCCCCCGCCCCGCCGGGCACCCGGCGCCTGGCCGTGGGCGGACGGTCGCTGCTGCTGGACCGCCGGGCGCTGGTGGCCGGGTCGGTCCTCGCCGCCCTCGTCGTCCTGACCGTCGCGGTGAGCCTGGCCATCGGCACCGCCTCGATCCCCCTCGGCCGCACGCTCCCGGCGATGTTCGGAGTGGGGGAGTCCCGCGACGTCCTGCTCGTCCAGCGGCTCCGGCTGCCCCGGGTCGTGGCCGGCCTCGCCGTCGGCGCCGCCCTCGGCATCGCCGGTGTGCTGCTGCAGACCCTGGCCCGCAACCGGCTCGCCACCCCCGACACCGTCGGCCTCAACGACGGCGCCACCGCGTTCGCGGTGGCCAGCGTGGTCGCCGTGCCGGCGACGATCGCCCCCTCGGCTTTCGCGCTCGTCGGATCGGCCACCGCGGCGGCCCTGGCCCTCGGGCTGGCCGGGGGAGCGGGGCAGCGCGGCTACCGGTTCCTCGTCGTCGGCCTCGGGGTCGGCGCGACGCTGGGCGCGATCACCCAGCTCATGCTCGCGCGGGCCCCGATCGACGAGGCCAACCGCGCCTTCCCCTGGACCGTCGGCAGCCTCAACGCCCGTGCTCCGGGCGCCGTGGCCGCCCTGGCGATCTGCGTGGCCGTCACCCTCCCGCTGGCGGTGCTGCTGGCCCGTCAGCTGCGACTGCTGCGACTGGCCGACCCGGTGGTCATCGCGCTCGGCCAGCGGGTGTCCCGGATCCGCCTCGCGGTCATCGCCGTCGCCGTGGTCACCGCCGGACTCGCCGTCGCCACCGCCGGACCGCTGGGGCTGGTCGCGCTCCTGGCCCCGGAGATCGCCCGCAAGGCGTCCGGCCCGCGGGTCGTGCCCGTCCTCGGCGCGGCCCTTGCCGGCGCCCTCGTGGTCCTGCTCGCCGACCTGCTCGGGCGCACGGTCGCCGCGCCCATCGAACTGCCCGCAGGCATCGTCACCGCCGTCATCGGCGGCCCGTACCTGCTCTGGCTGCTGCTGACCACCCGGACGAGGAGGATGCCGTGAGCACCGTGGAAGCACCCCCGCCCCGGACCGGCCCCGTCCTGATCCGGGAGAACACCGTGGCCGAGACCGCCCAGTTGTCCACCGAGCGCCTCGACGTCGGCTACGACGGCACCACCGTCGTCCGGTCGCTGGACCTCACCCTGCCCCCCGGGCAGGTCACCGCCATCGTCGGGCCGAACGGCTGCGGCAAGTCCACCCTGCTGGGCGCCCTGGCCCGCGTGCACGCACCCCAGGCCGGTGCGGTGCTGCTCGACGGCCGCGCGCTCGCCGGGCTGCGCCCCCGGGACGTCGCCCGCCGCATCGGTCTGCTCCCCCAGCAGGCGGAAGCGCCCGACGGGCTCACCGTGCGCGACCTCGTCCGCTACGGCCGCCACCCGCACCAGGGCCTGCTGCGCCAGTGGACCCCCGAGGACGCCGCCGCCGTCCACCGCGCGCTGACCGCCGCCGACCTGCTCGAGCTCGCCGATCGGCCCCTGGACACCCTGTCGGGCGGTCAGCGGCAGCGGGCGTGGATCGCGATGGTCGTGGCCCAGGAGACCGCCGTCGTGCTCCTCGACGAACCGACCTCCGCCCTCGACCTCGGGCACCAGCTCGAGGTGCTCGACCTCGTCCACGACCTGGCCGCGGCCGGACGGACCGTCGTCCTCGTGCTGCACGACCTCTCCACCGCCTGCCGGCACGCCGACCACCTGGTCGCCATGCGGAACGGCGTCGTCGTGGCCGAGGGCCGCCCGGCGGAGGTGGTGACCCCGCAGCTGGTCCGCGACCTGTACGGGGTGGAGGCGACCGTGCTCACCGACCAGGTGGCCGGCACCCCGGTCGTCATCCCGATCCGCCGCGTCGCCGAGGGCTGATCCGGCGGGTTGACATCCGCCCACCGCGGGCAGGAGCGGGGCATGCACAACCAGACGCTCCGCGACCTGACCGTCTCCGCCCAAGGCCTGGGCTGCATGGGGATGAGCGACTTCTACGGCAACCGCGACGAGGACGAGGCGGTCCGCACGATCCACCGGGCGCTCGACCTCGGGGTCACCTTCCTCGACACCGCCGACATGTACGGCCCCTTCACCAACGAGCGGCTGGTGGGCCGGGCGATCGCCGGCCGCCGCGAGGATGCCGTCGTCGCGACGAAGTTCGGCAACGAGCGGCGCGAGGACGGCTCCTTCGTGGGCATCAACGGCCGGCCCGAGTACGTGCACAGCGCCTGCGACGCCTCCCTGCAGCGCCTCGGCGTGGACGTCATCGACCTCTACTACCAGCACCGCGTGGACACGTCCGTGCCGATCGAGGAGACCTGGGGCGCCATGGCGGAGCTGGTCCAGGCCGGCAAGATCCGGCACGCGGGCATCTCCGAGGCCGCGCCGGAGACCATCCGTCGCGCCCACGCGGTGCAGCCGATCACCGCCGTCCAGACCGAGTACTCGCTGTGGACCCGCGATCCGGAGGAGGACGGCGTGCTCGCCACGTGCGCCGAGCTCGGCATCGGCTTCGTCGCCTACTCGCCGCTGGGCCGGGGCTTCCTCTCCGGGCAGATCCGCAGCGTCGACGACCTCGCCCCCGACGACTTCCGGCGGCACAACCCGCGGTTCCAGGGAGAGGCCTTCGAGCAGAACCTTCGGCTGGTCGAGCGGGTGCGCGAGATCGCCGAGGAGAAGGGCGTGACGGCCGGGCAGTTGGCGCTCGCCTGGGTGATGGCGCAGAGCGGACGGCACGGCGTTGCCGTCGTGCCGATCCCCGGGACCAAGCGGGTGTCCTACCTGGAGGAGAACGCCGCGGCAGCCGACCTCGCGCTCTCCGACGACGACCTCCGGCGCCTCGACGAGGCCGCCCCCGCCGGAGCGGCCGTGGGTGACCGGTACCCGGACATGTCCACCGTCCACCGCTGAGGAAGCACCACCCCGCAGGCTCGGCGCGGGTCCCTGAAGAGCGGCCGCCGCCGCCCCCTGCGGCCGGGCCGCACGGGGCGGCGCGGGAGAATGGTCGGGTGCCCCAGC
>NZ_POQU01000149.1 GCF_002938425.1 Blastococcus atacamensis
GTGCCGGGGGCGGTGGCATCCGGACCGATCGGGGATTCCGCTGGTCCTCGGGGGCCGGCGGCTCGTCGGACCCCCCGCCTGCGGCGGGACGGTCGCTCACGTCGGGGCGGTCGGTCACACCGGGCTCCGGGTCGGCGGCGCGGACAGGCCCGGGGGCAGGACCTCGGCCGGGCCCTCGACGGCGCCCCGCCGTCGACGGCGGACGAGGTTCACGAAACGACGCACGAAGAGCAACCCGAGCAGCGACGCCGCGCCGATGGTGATCGACAGCGAGATGGGTCCGTAGGCGGTGCTCTTCACCTGCATGTCCACCCGCTGGCCGAGCGGGCCGCCGGCGGGGGTGGTCACCTCCGCGGTGACGGCGAAACCGCCGGACTGACGCACCTCGGTGGGCACCTGCAGGATGGTGCGCTCCTGCGGCGCGAGGGTCTGCGTGCCGATGTCGCCGATGGACAGCCCCCGGCTGCCGCGGGTGCGCACCTGGAGCAGCACCTGCACGGCGAAGGGCAGGTCGTTGTCGACGGTGAGCACCAGAGGAGCCGTGCTGGAGGCCAGGCTGTAGGTGCCGTCGGCGGGCGCGACGACGGTGACCCGCCCACGCAGCCGGTCGAGGGCGGCGCGCGCGGCCGCGGCCACGGCCCGGAACGCCGTGGGGTCCTCGGCCCACAGTGCGGAGGCGCTGCGGGCGATCCCGGCGTCGTAGGCCTGGAGGGCGACCCCGGCGTCCCCGACGACCGCGCCGGCGAGGTCGTCGCGCACGGCGACGGCGCCGGCCAGGGTCGCCAGGCCCTCGGCGTCGAGCCGGCGCTCGGAGGTGGAGGTGGTGACGGCCCCGGCGTCCGCGGCGGGGACGTTGCCGAGGCCGGCGACCGTCTCCGGCCGGAGCCACGGCAGGCCGGTGGTGTCGGTCATCATCGCTCCGGCGCCCTCGGGCCCCGAGCGCACGTCGCGCGGCGGTGCGACGAGCACGGTCTGCTCGCTGCCGGGCGGGGCCTGCATCGTCAGCGCCGCCAGTTCGGCGAGGTAGCGCTGCTCGGCCAGCCGGGGTCCGCCCGGGGTGTCCTCGGCGGTGCCGACGAGCGCGGTGAGCGTGGGATCGGCGACGAGGACGTCGACCGCCCCGTCCGCGACCGGGACCGTGGTGTGCGCGACGGCGTCGGAGCCGTCGCGGCCGGTCGCGGACCCTCCGCCGGTGAGGGCGTCGCCGGCGAGGACGACGCGGTCGATCCCGCCGTCGTGCAGCGTGTCCAGCGTGGCCTGCTCGAAGCCGCCGTCCGCGGCCCAGGCGAGGTCGGTCGCCGGGGTGACGTCGAGCAGGTCGGCGAGGATGACCGAGCCGGCGCCGGTGGTGCGCGCCGGCTCCTCGTCGGCGGGAGCGGGTTCCTCGCCGCGGGGCGGAGCCGGTTCCGGGGCGGCGCCCGGCGGGTCCTGCGCGGTCCCCTCGGGCGAGCCGGGCAGGCTGCGGGTGACGACGCCGGGCAGTCCGGCGACCTGGAGTCCGTCGGCCTCGACGTCGCCGTAGGGCAGCGCGACCACGGGGTGGACGGCGGCCACGGCGCGCAGCCGCTCCAGGAAGGCCTGCGCCTCCTCTGTGCCGGTCCCGGCACCGGCGTCCCCGTCCACCGCGTAGGGCCCGTCGGCCATGATCGCGAGCTCCTCGACCAGGGCGGGATCGATGGCGAGGGTCACCGACAGCGTGGGAGCCGCCGGCTCACCGGGTGCCGCGGCCGCGGGCAGGCGCTCGATGACGGCGAGGGCGCGGTCCAGCCGCCCGCCCTCGGCGATGACCTCGGTCAGCCCGTCGTCGGCGAAGCCGCCCGAGGGCGTCCGGTGGCTGCGCTCGGAAAGCGGCCACAGCCAGGCGACGGCGGTGCGGGCGGCCGGCTGGACCGGCTGCTGGACGACGAAGGTCGACAGCTCGCCGACACGGCGCTGCTCGTCGCCGTCCACCGTGCCGTTGACGTTGAGCAGCGCGGGGTAGACGCCGTCGCGCTCCAGCCGCAGCTCGTCGGAGGGGACGGTGTAGGCGAACCCGGCGCTCGCGCCGGGGGCGAGGTCGTCGGGCAGCTCGGAGAAGGGAGCCAGGACCGTGGTGGCCGGATCGGGATCGGCGACCGCGGCGGCCAGCTCCGGCCGGGTGGTGCGCACCTCGCCGCGCTGCAGCCGCACCGAGAGGTCGGTGATCGGCAGCGTGCCGGTGTTGGTGAGGGTCCCGGTGACGGTGATCAACGATCCCGGCGTCACGGTGCGCGGCTCGAATCGGCCCACCTCGATGCGCACCGGACGGTCGGCGTCGACGACGTCGGCCGGGGCGGCGGACGGAGCGGGTGCCGCCTGCGCCGGCGCGGGCAGCGGCGGCGTCACGGTCAGCGCACCGGCCACCAGGGGCACCAGCACGGCGGCACGGCGGACGGCGCCCGGCCGGGCGGAGGCGTCGGCGGGAGGGCGGCCGCCGACGCGGGCGGCAGCCGGCCGCGTCACGCGCTGTCGGCCAGGAGTCCGGGAGCGCGCTCCACGAGTGCCCGCTCGTCGGCGTAGGCCAGCCGGGTGCTCAGTTCCTCCAGCGGCACCCAGGCGACCTCGGTGACCTCGACGTCGGCGTCGGAGAGCGCACCACCGATGGCACGCAGCAGGAAGTGGTGGACGGTCTTGTGCACGCGACGGCCCTCGGCGACGAACCAGAAGTCGATGATGCCGAGCGGGGCGACGACCTCGCCGATGATCCCGGTCTCCTCCGCGACCTCGCGGACGGCGGTGTCCTCGGGGGTCTCGCCGGCCTCGATGTGCCCCTTCGGGAGGGACCACAGGAGGCGTCCGCGGCGGTCGGTGCGACCGATGAGGGCGGCACGCGGCCCGGTCACTCCGTCGTCGGCGACCACCAGGCCCCCGGCAGAGGTCTCGTCGACCCGGCGCAACCGGCGGCCCGGGCGCCCGCGCCCGCCCGTCCCAGCCATGCCAGGAGGGTACCGGTTGGAGCTGGGCGAGCAGTGCAGCGCGACCGGGGCATCCGGCGGCCGCGCTGCGGAAACCCGGCCCGGGCGGGCGGGGGACAGG
>NZ_POQU01000015.1 GCF_002938425.1 Blastococcus atacamensis
TTTTTGTTTTTTTTTTTTATGTATCCGGCGACCTCTGCGCTTTATTTGTTCTCGTTGGTGGGAGGGTTAAAGGGTGTAGAGGAGACAGACCACCGCGAGCGTCTTGTAGCCGGCCGAGGCGGAGGCCGTCGCCGCCGCGCTGGACGGCGAGCTCGTACCGCTGGGCTCGGCCGGCTACAAGACGCTCGCGGTGGTCCGCGGCGAGGTGGACGCCTACGTGCACTCCGGCGGGATGTACCAGTGGGACTCCGCGGCCCCGGTCGCCATCGCCCGGGCGGCGGGCCTGGTCACCACCCGGCTGGACGGCTCACCGCTGGTCTACAACGCACCGGACCCGTCGCTGCCCGACCTCGTCGTCACCCGGCCCGAGCTCGCCGATCGGGTGCTGGCTGCGGTGCGCGGCGGGCGATAGCGGACACTGGAGGGGAATCAGCACCGATCCGATGAGGTTGGCGCACTGTGCCGACCGCCCCCTAGCCACCGGAGCATCGCCCCGTGACCACGCCCGACTACCGGCTCAGCCAGTTGGAGACGCTGGAGGCCGAGTCCATCCACGTGATCCGCGAGGTCGTCGCCGAACTCGAGCGGCCGGTGCTGCTGTTCTCGGGCGGCAAGGACTCGATCGTGATGCTCGAGCTGGCCCGCAAGGCGTTCGCGCCGGCCCGCATCCCCTTCCCGGTCATGCACGTGGACACCGGGCTGAACTTCCCCGAGGTGCTCGAGTTCCGCGACAAGCGGGTCGCCGAGCTCGGCGTCCAGCTCGTGGTCGCCTCCGTGCCGGACGCGATCGCCGCCGGCACGGTCAAGGAGGAGCCCAACGGCTCCCGCAACCGCATCCAGACGCCCGTGCTGCTCGACGCGGTCGAGGAGCACGGCTTCACCGCCCTGTTCGGCGGCGCCCGCCGCGACGAGGACAAGGCCCGCGCCAAGGAGCGGATGTTCTCCTTCCGCGACGAGTTCGGGCAGTGGGACCCCAAGAACCAGCGCCCCGAGATCTGGGACCTCTACAACGGCCGGATCCACCTGGGCGAGTCCATCCGCGTCTTCCCGCTGTCGAACTGGACCGAGCTCGACATCTGGCAGTACATCGCCCGCGAGCAGATCGCGATCCCGCCGCTGTACCTCGCGCAGGAGCGGGACGTGGTGGAGCGCCAGGGGATGCTCTACGCCGTCAACGAGTTCATCACCCCGCGCGAGGGCGAGCAGGTGCGCCGCGAGAGCGTCCGCTACCGCACGGTCGGTGACGCGAACCTGACCGCCGCGGTGCTGTCCGAGGCCGTCACCGTCGCCGACGTCATCGCCGAGATCGCGGTGACCCGCATGACCGAGCGCGGCGCCACCCGAGGTGACGACAAGGTCAGCGACGCGGCCATGGAGGACCGCAAGAAGGAGGGCTACTTCTGATGGCCCGAGCTCTTCGCCGCCCGCCGGCGCCATCGCCGGAGCAGGACGCGCCCCACGACGGCGAGCAGCACCAGCCCCGTCGCCCAGCCCGCGACCTCCGGCGGTCGCCGTCCGTCCACGCCCAGCACGGCGCAGAACCACGTCGCCACCGCGTGGCCGGCGACGTAGCCCACGACGACGACCAGCAGCGCCGGCACCGCCGCGGCGAACACGAACATGCGCTCCCTTCCCGGGCGTCGCGTCCCAGCGTCCGCCGTGCCGCCGTCCTCTGCCAGGAGAGCTACTGATGACCGCCGCCCAGCCCGGCATCCACCCCGAGCCGCCCGTCGACGTCCACTCGCGGGCCGCGGAGCAGGCCGCCGAGATCGCGACGGCCCGCAAGGACATCCTCCGGATCGCCACCGCCGGCTCGGTCGACGACGGCAAGAGCACCCTCATCGGCCGCCTGCTGTACGACAGCAAGGCCGTCTTCGAGGACCAGTACGAGGCCGTGGAGCGCGCCAGCGCCGGTGGCGACTACGTGAACCTGGCACTGCTCACCGACGGCCTGCGCGCCGAGCGCGAGCAGGGCATCACCATCGACGTCGCCTACCGCTACTTCGCCACCCCGCGGCGGACCTTCATCCTGGCCGACACCCCCGGGCACGTGCAGTACACGCGGAACATGGTCACCGGCGCCTCGACGGCTGACCTGGCGATCGTGCTCGTCGACGCCCGCAAGGGCATGGTCGAGCAGAGCCGCCGGCACGCCTTCCTCGCCTCGCTGCTGCGGGTGCCGCACCTGGTCGTCGCGGTGAACAAGATGGACCTGGTCGACTGGTCGGAGGAGACCTTCGAGGCGATCCGCGACGAGTTCAGCGCCTTCGCCGCCAAGCTGGACATCCCCGATCTCACCGTCGTCCCGATCTCCGCCCTCAACGGCGACAACGTGGTCCGGCGCTCCGAGCACATGCCCTGGTACGAGGGCCCCTCGCTGCTGCACCACCTCGAGCACGTGCACGTCGCCAGTGACCGCAACCTGGTCGACGTCCGGTTCCCCGTGCAGTACGTGATCCGGCCGCAGTCCGACGCCCACCACGACTACCGCGGCTACGCGGGGACGGTCGCCAGCGGGGTGCTGCGCCCAGGCGACGAGGTCCAGGTACTCCCGAGCGGCCTGACGACGACGATCGCCGGCATCGACGGGCCCCGCGGGCCGGTGGACGAGGCCTTCGCGCCGATGGCGGTGACCGTGCGCCTGGCCGACGACCTCGACGTCTCCCGCGGTGACCTGATCAGCCGTCCGGCCAACGCCCCGCGCGCCACCCAGGACCTGGACGCGCTGGTGTGCTGGATGACCGACGAGCCGTTGCGCCCGCGCCAGCGGCTGGCGATCAAGCACACGACGCGCACGGTCCGCGGCATGGTCAAGGAGCTCCAGTACCGGCTGGACGTGAACACGTTGCACCGTGACGGCGACGCCGGCGAGCTCGGGCTCAACGACATCGGCCGGGTGAAGATCCGCACGACCCAGCCGGTCTTCGTCGACGACTACGCGCGCAATCGGGTGACCGGCCGGTTCATCCTCGTCGATGAGGCGACCAACGCCACCGTCGGCGCCGGGATGCTCGTCCCCGGGAGCTGACGACCCCGGCGTCCTGGCTCACCTCCCGGCGTCCTGGCTCACCGTCCACCGTGAGCCAGGACCCGGGACGATCAGCTGAGCTGATCGTCAGGATCAGCGCAGCGCCACGGGGAGGCGCTCGAAGCCGCGCAGGGTCTGCAGGTCGCGGCGCTCGGGCGGCCCTGCGACCCGCAGGTCGGGGAACCGCTCGCTGAGCGCGCGCAGGCCCACCACGCCCTCGAGCCGGGCCAGACCGGCACCCACGCAGTAGTGGATGCCGCCGGAGAACGCCAGGTGCTCGCGGGCGTTGGCGCGGGTGACGTCGAAGCGTGCCGGGTCGGGGAAGACCTCAGGGTCGCGGTTGGCCGCACCGAGCAGCACGGTCACGCGGCTGCCGGCACGCACCGTCCGCCCGCCGATCCCGATGTCGGACCGCGCCGTCCGGCCGGTCAGCTGGACCGGGCTGTCCAACCGCAGCACCTCCTCGACCGCACCGTCCCAGCCCGCCGGGTCGGCGCGCAGACCGGCCCACTGGTCGCGGTGGCGGTCCAGCAGGACGACGGCGTTGCCCAGCAGGTTGACCGTCGTCTCGAACCCGGCGCCCAGCAGCAGGAGCACGACGGCGTGCAGCTCGCGGTCGGTCAGCGCCTCCTCCGGCGGCAGCGTCACCAGGCTGCTGACCAGGTCCTCACCCGGGTCGCGGCGCAGCTGCGCGAAGTGCTCGTCGAGGAAGCCGTGCATGGCCCGCAGCGCCCGCTCGGCGGCGAGATAGCGCCGCAGCGGCAGACCGGGGTCCAGCGTGGCGGCGGCCGCTGCCCCCCAGCGCAGGAAGTCCTCCCGCCGCTGCGTGGGGACGCCGAGCAGTTCGGCGATCACCAGCACCGGCAGCTGGGCGGCGTAGGCCTCGATCAGGTCCACGCTGCCGGTGCGCCGTTCCAGGGCGTCGAGCAGGGAGTCGGCGGTGCGCCGGATCGCCGGCTCGAACGCCGTGGTGGCGCGCGGGGTGAACGCCCGGCTGACCAGACGGCGGAACCGGGTGTGGTCCGGCGGGTCGACGACCAGCATCGACGGCGGCTCGGCCACGCCGGCCGAGGCGGGGTCGTCGCCGAACTCCAGAGCCCACCGGATGACCTTCGGGGCGGAGGACCGGTCCCAGCCGACGCCGAACCGGTCGGAGCGCAGCACCTCCTGGGCGACCGCGTGCGAGGTGGTGACCCAGCCCAGACTGCTGGCGCTGAGCGGGCCGCGGGCGCGGACCTCCTCGTAGACCCCGTAGGGCTGCTCGCGCAGCGCGCGGTCGCGCATCAGCCGGCCCACAGGGTCGCCGCGCCGGGCACTGCGGGACAGGTAGACGGCGGGCAGTCCGTGGCGCACCGCCCATCGGGCGGCGGTACGGGCGGGGCGGGTCAGCGACCCCAGGGCCGATCCGGCGGGCACCCGGCTCGTCTCGGCTGTGGCGCTCATCACCGCAGTGTGTCAGCAGGCGGTCGAGCGCCGACATGACACCGCCCCCGTCCCGGGGTGCGGAACGGGGGCGGTGCGCTGATCTCGGGGCCGGTCAGGCCTCGTTCGTCGGTGCGGGCGCGGCGCTCGGGTCGCCGTCCCAGTCCTTGCCGGCGACGTCGGCGTTCTCCGACGCGCTGTCGGTCTGACCGGCAACGGCCTCGATCATCTCCTCGTCGGAGGTGCTCTCGCCGGCCGCGTGGGTGTTGGGCTCGCTCATCGCAGTCCCCTTCCTGTGGGTCGCTCCTCGACGGAGCCTCCCCGATCGGGCGGCACGGCAAACCAGCCCTGCGTCACAGCCGCGGAGCGGCGGGTATCAGAGTCGTTGCGGGCGGAGCTCGAACCAGACCCGCTTGCCGCCGCGGTGTTCCTCGCAACCCCAGCGGTCGGCGACCACCTGGACCATGCGCAGGCCGCGGCCGCGCTGCCTCTCCACGTCCGGCTCCTGGACGACCGGTCGTGTCGGGGAGCAGTCGATGACCGCCAGGCGCAGCCAGTCCTCGGAGTAGATGGCCTCGAGGGTGAGGCAGTCGGAGCCGCCCACGTGGTCGACGACGTTGGCGACGAGCTCGGTGACCAGCAGCGCCGCGTCGTCGTGGTCCTGCCGCGCTCCCCAGGCCCGGAGCAGCTCACGCACGAGACGACGGGCCACCGGCACGCTGGCGGCGGTGGGCGGCAGATCGAGACTGGCGGTGAGGGTCGACATCGGTGTGTGTTCCGTTCTGCCGGTGGGCTGGGAAGCGGCCTGGGTGCCCGGACGTAGTCCTTATCGGCAGGCCGGAGCCCGACCTGTAGGTCGGTTGCGCGCAACTGTGATCCACGGCGACCGCAACTGCAACCCCTATTGCGAGAAAGGGCAGTTGCATGCAACTGCTGTTGCAGTAGGGTCGACGGCACCCGATCCCCAGGAGCCGCATGAGCGCCCCACCGCCCCCGCCCGGCGACGACGACGCCGTCGCGGCGCTCGAAGGGCTCATCGCCCAGATCGACGTCTCCATCGAGGAGCTCACCCGGGCCCGCGCCCGGGCGGTCGAGCTCGCCGCCGCGCGTACGGCGGGACGCCCATGGTTGGACCTGGTCACGGCCGAGGCCCGCCCGCTCGTCGTGGAGAGCGTCTCCTCGGTGCTGTCGTCCCTGGCATCGGCAGGGCACGCGTGGCGCCGCGAGGAGGCGGCGGCGCTGCAGCGCGAGGACGTGAGCATCAACCGGATCGCCGCACTGTTCGGCGTCACCCGGCAGCGGATCTCGGCACTGCTGCGGGACTGAGCCCCTCCCGCGTGCACGGGCCCGCTAACCCAGGATCGCGTCGATCGTCGCGTGCACGGGCCCGCTAACCCAGGATCGCGTCGATCGCCTTGTAGATCCGCTGCTCGGAGACCGGCCGCGGCGTCCCGACGACCTGGGCGAACAGTGCCACCCGGAGCTCCTCGATCATCCAGCGCACGCGGACGACCGGATCGTCGGACGCCCCTGTCGAGGGCACCTGCCGGCGCAGCCGCTCGTAGTCCTCGGTCACCGCAGCCACCTGCTGCATCCACAGCTGGTCCCGCACGGCGTTGGCCGGGAGCTTCTCCAGCCGGTGCGTCATCGCAGTCAGGTAGCGGACCAGGTCGGGCAGCCGGCGCCGGCCGGTCGCGGCCACGAACCCACGGTGCAGCAGGCCGGTCATCTGCCGGCGGAGGTCGGCGACCGCCGCCTCCGGAACCCGCCGCCCGGGCGCGGCACCGATGGCCACGGCCACCTCACGGGCACGGGTGAGGACCGCCTCGACCCGCCGCACCGTGTCCGCCGCGAGCTGCGGCAGCTGCGCCTTCGCCGCCGTCACGAGTCCTGCGAACGCGGCCTCGTCCCGAGGCGGCCCCCCGGCCGCCGCGATCAGCTCGTCGGCGGCGGCGTCGACACAGTCGGCGACCAGGTCGGGGATCTCGCCGTCCGGGTTGAACTGCAGGGCCAGGCGCGTGGCCGGCCCCAGCCCCTTCACCACCTGCTTGACCGGCGAGCCGGCGACCAGGACGAGCAGCCGGCGGGCGCCGAGCCGGGTGAGCCGCGCCGCCTCGGCCGCTGTGGGGACGACGCGGACGCCCACCGTCGCGCCCTCGTCCACCAGCGCGAGGTGGGCCGGTACGACGTGCCCCCCGCGCTGCACCTCGACGGTCTCCGGCAGCGTGCCGAAGGTCCACGCCGTCTGGCCGGTCCGCTCGAGGTCCGACGCCGCGCGGGCCAGGCTCGCCCGCGCCTGCGGGGCCACCTGCGCCTTGAGCGCGGACAGGTCCTTGCCGGTGGCCAGCGTCCGGTGCTGGTCGTCGAGCACGCGGAAGGTGGCACGCAGGTGACCGGGCACCTGAGCGGGCTGCCAGGCATCCGGCGGCACGACCACGCCGACGGCGCGGCGGAGCTCCCGCTCCAGCGCGGGCAGCAGCGGCTCCGCGGCGTCGATCAGCGGCAGCACCGCCCGCACCCGGTCCGGGATCGGCACCAGGGCACGGCGCAGCTGCTTGGGCAGCGACCGGAGCAGCTCGGTCACCAGCTCGGCGCGCAGCCCCGGCACGGTGAACGCCAGGGTCTCCCCCGCCGTCCGCTGCGCCACCGCGTCGAGCACGCCGAGCGGGACGTCGACGGTCACACCGTCCTCGGCCGCACCGGGGTCGAACGCGTAGGACAGCGGCAGGGTCAGGCGACTGCCCCCCGCCCCGGCATCCAGCCGCACCTCGTCGGGATAGTCCTCGGGGCGCACCTGTGCGGCCGCGGCCGCGTTGGTCAGCATCTCCGGCGTGAAGGTCAGCAGGCCCGGCTGCTCGTGCCGGGCACGCTTCCACCACCGGTCGAAGTGACGGGTGGAGACGACGTCGGCCGGGATGCGGGCGTCGTACAGCTCGAAGACCGTCTCGTCGTCGACGCCGATGTCCCGGCGCCGGGCCCGTTCCTCCAGCTCGGCCACCCGCTCGAGCGCCCGCTGGTTGTCGGCCCAGAACGCGTGGTGGGTGCTCCACTCCCCCTGCACGAGCGCGTGCCGGATGAACAGCTCCCGGGAGACGACGGGGTCGATGGAGCCGTACTGCACGCGGCGGCCCACGACGACCGGCAGGCCGTGGAGGGTCACCCGCTCGGTCGCGACGACGCTGCCGCGCTTGGCGTCCCACCGGGGCTCGGAGTACTGGCGCTTCACCAGGTGGTCGGCGAGCCGCTCCACCTCCTCCGGGTCGATCCGCGCGACGGTGCGGGCGAACAGCCGGCTGGTCTCCACGATCTCGGCGGCCACGACCCAGCGCGGCGGCTTCTTGGCCAGCGGTGTGCCCGGCGCGAGGACGAAGCGGGTGTTCCGGGTGCCCAGGTACTCCCGGCCCGGCCGGCCCGGCTTGCCGTCCCTGCCTTTGACAGGCTCCACCTGCAGCCCGATGTTCGTCAGCAGGCCGGCCAGCAGGGCCGCGGAGATGCCGCGCTCGTCGGGCTCTGCCGCCGCGTCGCCGAGGTTCATCCCCAGTCGCCGCGCCGTCCCGCGCAGCTGGCCGTGCAGGTCCTGCCACTCGCGGATGCGCAGGTAGTGCAGGAACTCCCGCTTCACCGTGCGGCGGAACTGGTTGCCCGACAGCGCCTCCTGCTGCTCCTCCAGGTAGCGCCAGAGGTTGAGCAGGGCGAGGAAGTCGGAGTTCTCGTCGGCGAAGCGGCGGTGCAGCTCGTCGGCCGCCTGCTGGTGCTCGGCGGGCCGCTCGCGCGGGTCCTGGATGGTCAGCCCGGCGGCGATGACCAGGACCTCCTCCAGCACGCCCCGGCGGTCGGCCTCCACCACCATGCGCGCCAGCCGCGGGTCCAGCGGCAGGGTCGCCAGGGAGCGGCCCGTGTCGGTGAGCCCCCCGTCGGCGTCGAGGGCCCCCAGCTCCTCGAGCAGCGCCACGCCGTCGTTGACCGCGCGCCGGTCCGGCGGGTCGACGAACGGGAACTCGGCGACGTCACCGAGGTCGAGGGCGGCCATCTGCAGGAGCACCGAGGCCAGGTTGGTGCGCAGGATCTCCGGGTCGGTGAACTCCGGCCGCGCCTCGAAGTCGGCTTCCGTGTACAGCCGGATGGCGATGCCGGGGCCCAGCCGCCCGCACCGGCCGGAGCGCTGGCGGGCCGAGGCCTGGCTCACCGGCTCGATCGGCAGCCGCTGCACCTTCGTGCGATGGCTGTACCGCGAGATCCGCGCGGTCCCCGGGTCGACGACGTAGCGGATGCCCGGCACGGTCAACGACGTCTCGGCGACGTTGGTGGCCAGCACGATCCGCCGTCCGGTGTGCGGGGCGAAGACCTTGTGCTGGTCGGCCGACGAGAGCCGGCTGTAGAGCGGCACGATCTCGGTGTTCGGGAGTGCCTGCTCGGCCAGCGCGTCCTGGGTGTCGCGGATCTCCCGCTCGCCGGCGAGGAACACCAGGATGTCGCCCGGGCCCTCGGCGACCAGCTCGTCGACGGCGTCGACGATGGCGGTGACCTGGTCTCTCTCCGGGTCGTAGCCCTCGTCGTCCGCTTTCACATCGGGGTCGACGACGGGGCGGTAGCGGACCTCCACCGGGTACGTGCGGCCGCTGACCTCCACCACCGGGGCGTTGCCGAAGTGCTTGGCCACCCGTTCGACGTCGATGGTCGCGGAGGTGATGACCAGCTTGAGGTCGGGCCGCTTCGGCAGCAGCTGGGCGAGGTAGCCCAGCAGGAAGTCGATGTTGAGGCTCCGCTCGTGCGCCTCGTCGAGGATGATCGTGTCGTACTGGCGCAGCAGCCGGTCGTGCGCGATCTCGGCGAGCAGGACGCCGTCGGTCATCAGCTTGACCAGGGTGGAGTCCGACACCTGGTCGTTGAAGCGCATCTTGTAGCCGACGGCCTCGCCCAGTGGCGTCCCAAGCTCCTCGGCGATGCGCTCGGCGACGCTGCGCGCGGCGATCCGTCGTGGCTGGGTGTGCCCGATCCGCCCCGCGACGCCCCGCCCCAGCTCGAGGGCGATCTTCGGCAGCTGGGTGGTCTTGCCCGATCCGGTCTCACCGGCGACCACCACGACCTGGGCGTCCCGGAGGGCTGCGGCGATGTCCTCCCGGCGGCCGCTGACCGGCAGGTCCTCGGGATAGGTGATGACCGGGACGGCGGCCCGCCGGCGGGCGATCCGCTCCTCGGCGACGACGACGTCGGCGGCGATTCGTTCGCGCTGCCGCGCGCGAGCCTGCGGGTCCCGGGTGCGCCGCAGGCCGTCGAGCCGCCGGCGCAGCCGGTGCTCGTCGGCGATCGTCAGGGACGCCAGGCGCGCGCGGAGGTCGTCGTGCGGAGAACTCACCGGCGTGCTCGCGTTCCTCTCGGGGTGGACGGGTAGGCGGGGCAGGCCCTCAAGGGTCCCATCTCCGGCCGTCGTCCACTGTCGGCCATGTCACATGCGTGCACCGTGCACCTTGTTGCTTGCACCCTGCAACGGCTTGTACCGTGCAACTCTTCCTGATTCCTACGCGTCCGAGGTGCCCATGCCGGCTGGAAGCGCGCCCGACCGCGACGCGCACGTCGCCGTCCTCGCCGAGCAGCTGCCGCGGATGATGCGGGTGCTGCACGGGCTGAAGAGCCAGCAGACAGCCGATGCCCGCGACCGTGCCGCCCTCGTGCTGCTCTTCCCGCTGAGCCGTCTCGGCGCGCTGCGGCAGAGCGCCCTGGCCGACCTGGTGCACGCCGATCCCTCCACCGTGAGCCGGCACGTGGCCACCCTCGTGGACCAGGGCCTGGTGCGGCGGATCGCGGACGAGTCCGACGGCCGCGCCTCGCGGCTCGTCGTCACCGACGCCGGCCACGCGGCCCTCGACGACCTGCGCCGGGAGCGCGAGTCCCATCTGGGCTCGATCACCGCCGACTGGTCCGACGCCGACCTCGCCACCCTCACCGACCTGTTCGGCCGGCTCCTGGACGGCCTCGCGGCCGCCCTGCCCGCCGGCACCCCGTCCCGCCCGAGCACGTCTTCCGCGAAGGACCCCGCATGAGCCAGACCACGTCCCGCGACACCGCGGCCCAGCGTCGGGAGGCCCGCGCCGCAGCCGCGGCACCGGGTGCCGACGGCGCGTTCTCGCACCGGCAGATCGTCACGATCCTGGTCGGCCTGATGGTCGCCATGTTCCTCGCGGCGCTGGACCAGACCGTCGTCGCCACGGCCATCCGCACGATCGCCGACGACCTGCAGGGCTACGACCTCCAGGCGTGGGCGACCACGGCGTTCCTGATCACCTCGACGATCTCGACGCCGCTGTACGGGAAGCTGTCCGACATCTACGGCCGCCGGCCGTTCTACCTCTTCGCCATCGCGATCTTCGTCATCGGCTCCGCGCTGTGCGGCATCGCCGACACCATGTACCAGCTGGCCGCCTTCCGGGCCGTGCAGGGCATCGGCGCCGGTGGCCTGATGTCGCTGGCTCTGGCCATCATCGGCGACATCGTGCCGCCGCGGGAGCGGTCGAAGTACCAGGGCTACTTCATGGCCGTCTTCGGCACCTCGAGCGTCCTGGGCCCCGTCATCGGCGGCTTCTTCGCCGGCCACGACTCGATCGTCGGCCTCGACGGCTGGCGCTGGATCTTCTGGATCAACGTCCCGCTGGGCCTGCTGGCCTTCGCCTCCGTGTGGCGGGTGCTGCACCTGCCGCACGAGCGCCGCGACCACCGGATCGACTGGCCCGGCGCCCTCGCGCTGATCACCTTCCTCGTGCCGCTGCTGATCATCGCCGAGCAGGGCCGGACCTGGGGCTGGGACTCCGGTCGCGCGGTGCTCTGCTACGCGATCGGCGCGGTCGGCTTCGTGGCGTTCGTGCTCGTCGAACGGACCTACCGGGACGACGCCCTGCTGCCCCTGCGGCTCTTCCGCAACCGCAGCTTCGCCGTCAGCGGCATCGGCTCCATCGTGATGGGTGCCGGCATGTTCGGCGGGCTGCTGCTGCTCCCCCAGTACCTGCAGATCGTGCACGGCTCCAGCGCCACCGTCGCGGGTCTGCAGATGATCCCGCTCGTCGCCGGCATCATGACCGGCGCGATGAGCTCGGGCATCGCGATCTCCAAGACCGGCAAGTACAAGGTGTTCCCGCTGGTCGGCATCGCGCTGATGGTCATCGCGCTGGTCTCGATGTCGTTCGTGGTGGGCGCCGACACCTCGATCTGGGCGATCGTCCCGTTCATGGTGATGCTGGGCCTGGGCCTGGGCTTCAACTTCCAGCCGGTGATCCTCGCGGTGCAGAACGCCGTCTCCCCGCGCGAGATGGGCGTGGCGACGTCGTCGGTCACGTTCTTCCGGCAGATGGGCGGCACCATCGGCACCGCCGCCTTCCTGTCGATCCTGTTCACCCGGCTGCCCGAGGACATCGGCGCCCGGGTGCAGGACGCGGCGGCACAGGACCCGCGGGTGGCGGAGGCCGTGCAGAGCGGTCAGCTGCAGACCGGCGACCTGTCCGACACCTCGTTCATCCAGCAGCTGCCCGGCTTCCTCGCGCAGCCGTTCAAGGCCGGGTTCTCCGACTCGATCGACCTGGTGTTCCTCATCGCCGCCTGCGTGGTGGCGGTCGGGTTCTTCGTGTTCCTCTTCCTGCCCCAGCTGGCGCTGAGCAACAAGTCCGGCATCCAGGCGCGGCAGCAGAGCACGACGTCGACCCATGACGTGCACGACCCCGCCGAGCAGGCCACGGAGGCCGTCGGCGCGGCGGCCCCGACGTCCACCCCGGCGCCGGTCGGCCGCCCGGGCGACACCCAGCACTGACCCCCGAGAGTCGGGAAACCGGGGTTCCGAGGCCGCTCGGGACCCCGGTCCCCCCGCTCTCGGCGTTCGTCGGCAGGGAGCGCGTGGCCGCGGTGTCGGCCGGAGGGCGACAATGTCGTCGTGCCGTCGTCTTCCTTGATCCTGTCCCGCCGCGACCTGGACTTCCTGCTGCACGAGTGGCTCGACGTCGAATCGCTGACCAAGCGGTCGCGGTTCTCCGAGCACTCCCGGGAGACCTTCGACGCGGTCATGGACCTCGCCCAGCAGATCGCCACGGACCACTTCGCGCCGCACAACCGAACGGCGGACGAGAACGAGCCGCACATGGTCGACGGCAAGGCCGTGCTGATCCCCGAGGTGGCGAAGGCGCTGAAGGTCTTCACCGACGCCGGACTGATGGCCGGCTCGTTCGACGAGGAGTACGGCGGCATGCAGCTGCCGCACACCGTCGGGCAGGCCGTGTTCGCCTGGTTCAAGGCGGCGAACGTCGGCACGTCGGCCTATCCGTTCCTCACGATGGGCAACGCGCGCCTGCTGCTGGCGCACGGCAGCCAGGAGCAGATCGACACCTACGTGCGGCCCGAGCTCGAGGGCCGCTGGTTCGGCACCATGGCACTGTCGGAGCCGCAGGCCGGGTCGTCCCTGGCCGACATCACCACCAAGGCCGTGCCCCAGGACGACGGCACCTACCGGCTCAGCGGCAACAAGATGTGGATCTCCGGCGGCGACCACGAGCTGACCGAGAACATCGTCCACCTCGTGCTGGCCAAGATCCCCGGCGGTCCGCCCGGGGTGAAGGGCATCTCGCTGTTCATCGTGCCGAAGTTCCTGGTCAACCCCGACGGGTCGCTCGGTGAGCGCAACGACGTCGTCCTGGCCGGGCTCAACCACAAGATGGGCTACCGGGGGACGACGAACACGCTGCTGAACTTCGGCGAGGGCGTGCACACCCCCGGCGGGCAGGCCGGCGCGGTCGGCTACCTCGTCGGCGAGGCGCACCGGGGCCTCACCTACATGTTCCACATGATGAACGAGGCGCGGATCGGCGTCGGCGTGGGCGCGACAGTGCTGGCCTACACCGGTTACCTGCACGCGCTGGAGTACGCCCGCACCCGGACGCAGGGCCGGCCGGCCGGCGCCAAGGACCCGGCGTCGCCGATGGTGCCGATCATCGAGCACACCGACGTCCGTCGGATGCTGCTCGCGGCCAAGTCCTACGCCGAGGGCGGCATGGCCCTGGGCCTGTACTGCGCGCGGCTGGTCGACGAGGAGCAGACGGCCGAGTCCCCCGAGGACCGGACCAGGGCGCACCTGTTGCTCGACATGCTGACGCCGGTCGCGAAGGCGTGGCCCTCGCAGTGGGGCCTGGTCGCCAACGATCTCGCCATCCAGGTGCACGGCGGCTACGGCTACACCCGCGACTACCCGGTCGAGCAGTTCTACCGCGACAACCGGCTCAACCCGATCCACGAGGGCACGCAGGGCATCCAGTCCCTGGACCTGCTGGGCCGCAAGGTCGTCATGCAGGGCGGCGCGGGCCTGGCCCTGCTCGGGGAGACGATCACCACCACGACGGCGCGCGCCGCGGGCACGGAGTGGGCCGGCTTCGCCGACGACCTCGACGCCGCCGTGGCCCGGATGGGCGCGGTGACCGCCACCCTGTGGGGCAGCGGCGACCCCGACCTGGCGCTGGCCAACTCGCACGTCTACCTGGAGGCGGCGGGACACATCGTGGTGGCATGGCTGTGGCTGGAGCAGGCGCTGGCCTGCAAGGGCGCCACGAGCGACTTCCACGAGGGCAAGCGCGCGGCGGCACGCTACTTCTGGCGCTGGGAGCTTCCGCGCACCCGCGGCTGGTTCGACCTGCTGGAGTCCCTCGACCGCACGGTCCTGGACACCCCGGCGACCATCCTCTGAGACCCCCGACAGCGCAGCGCCCCGCCACTCCCGAGGGAGTGGCGGGGCGCTGTGGTTCTCGGGTGCGGACTACGCGCGGGCGACGCCCACTGCCTCCGGCGCGGCGGGACGCCCCGCCGCCGAGCGGCTGGCAGCGCGCTGCTCCTGCTCGTACCGGGCGGTGGACTGCGTGCCCATCGCGATGACCAGGGCCGTCAGGAACAGGAACCCCAGAAGGGCCACGGCCGGCCACAACATCATCAGAAATCTCCCCCATGCATTTCGGTCGCCACCGCCGGGTCACGGGCGAGGCGGTACGTCGTCGAGGGGCTCTGTCCCCCGAACACCTGCGTCTCAATCGTCCGATCAGGTACTTCACCTGACACGGTGTGAGCGGAACCACACCGAGAGGTGGTACTGCGCGCCGTCCTGGGCGCTGCGGCTGCATGGTCTGATCGACACGTGTCCGACCCCACAGCCGCCGGCACCCGCCCCGCGGTCCTGGTCGTCGCGCTGTCCCTCGGGGTGACCACCCTCTCGCTGCTGCAGAGCCTCGTGGTGCCCTCGCTGGGCCGGATCGAGGAGCAGCTGGACATCTCCGCCTCCGCGGCCGGCTGGGTGCTGACCGCCAACCTGCTCGCCGCGGCGGTGCTGACCCCGGTCCTGGGGCGGCTCGGGGACCTGCGCGGCGAGCGGCCGGTGATCCTCGGCATCCTCGCGGCGATCTCGCTGGGGACGCTGCTGGCGATCGTCACCGAGTCGCTGCCCCTGCTGCTGGTCGCCCGCGTCCTCCAGGGCGCCTCCTACGGCCTCTTCCCGCTGTCGATGAGCGTGCTGCGGCGCGAGCTCCCCAAGGAGCGGCTGAGCGTGGCGATGGCGGTGGTCAGCAGCACGCTGGCGGTGGGCGGTGTCGTCGGGCTGGTCGCCACCGGGCTGCTCACCGGCGACGACGGCGACTACCGGCACGCGTTCTGGGTCGGACTCGCCGTCGGCCTGGTGTCCCTCGCCCTCGTCGCGTGGATGCTGCCGCACCACCCCGGCACGGCGTCCGGCCGGATCGACTGGTGGGGGGCGCTGGTCCTCGGCGCCGGCCTGGTCCTGCTCCTGCTGCCCCTCTCGCAGGGACCGAGCTGGGGCTGGGCCACGCCCGGCACCATCGGCTGCCTGGTCGGATCCGTCGTCGTGCTCGCCGGCTGGGTGGCCCTGCAGCGGCGCACCGCCGAGCCGCTCGTCCGCCCGGCGATGCTGACCGACCGGCGCACCGTCGTCCCCAACCTGGCGGGGCTCATGACGGGGATCGCGCTGTTCGCCTCCTTCCTCGCCGTCCTTGCCTACGTCCAGTCGCCGCCGGAGGTCACCGGTTACGGCTTCGGCGCCGGCGTCCTGGAGGCGGCCGTCGTCTACCTGCTGCCCGGTGGGATCGCCGGCATCGCCGTCGCCCCGTTCGCGGGCCGCCTCGTCGGCCGGTTGGGTGCCCTTCCCACGCTGGTGGCCGGCGCGACCTGCGGCGTCGTCGGGTTCGGGCTGCTCGCCGGGCTGCGCGGCGAACCCTGGCAGGTCGTCCTCGCCGGGCTGCTCACCCAGCTCTCGGTGACGGTGGCCTACGCCGCCCTGCCTGCCCTGGTCGTGCAGGCGGTCCGGGAGGACGAGACCGGTGTGGCCAACGCGGTCAACTCCATCGCCCGGTCCGTCGGGCAGGCACTCGGCAGCACGCTGGCGGTGACCTCGATCGCGGCGAGCGTGGACCCGGCCACCGGTCTGCCCCGGGCGATGGCCTTCACCCTCGTGGCCCTGATCGGCGTGGTCGCCTCCCTCGTCGTCGTGGGGATCGCGGTGGCGGGCCTGCGCGCCGGCCCCGGCCGCGGGGACGGCGCAGCCGCCGGGGAGGAGGCGGCTCCCCCCGGAGCCGGCGAGCGGTCGCCGGCGTCCGGGCTCCGCTGAGCCCGGCGTCGCGACCGATATGGAACCGTCACCGGCGCGTCCGGCATGGAACGGGAACGTCCGGGGAACCGAGGGGGACGACCGCCCTCGCCGACCGGAGGACTTCTTCATGGCCCGAGCCACCGGCTCGTCCAGCCGCACTGCGGCGGACTCCCGATCCCCAGGCAATCATGCCGCCGACCCGGCGCCGGACGACGACAACGTCAGCGGCACGCGCTCGGACTTCGCACCCACCGGCGCCGACCCGAAGCCGACCACCGGGGGCACCCTCAAGCGCACGCTGAAGGAGTTCAGCGAGGACAACCTCACCGACTGGGCCGCCGCCCTCACGTACTACGGCGTCCTCGCACTGTTCCCGGCCCTGGCCGCCCTCGCCTCCATCGTCGGCCTGTTCACCAGCCCTCAGCAGCTCAGCGACGCGCTGACCACGGTGGTGCCGGAGAGCGCCGCCGACACCCTGGGACCGGTCATCGACCAGGTCGCCGGCAACGACACCGCCGCCGGCATCGGGCTGATCATCGGTCTGGCCGCCGCCATCTGGTCGGCATCGGGCTACGTGGGCGCCTTCACCCGAGCGGCCAACGTCGTCTACGAGACGCCCGAGGGCCGCAAGGTGTGGAAGCTCAAGCCGCTGCAGCTGCTGGTCACCCTGATCGGTGTGCTGTTCGCCGCCGTCATCGTGGCGTTGCTCGTGCTCAGCGGCCCGGTGGTCGATGCCATCGCCTCGGCCGTCGGGATCGGCGAGGCCGGCCAGACCGTGTGGAGCATCGCCAAGTGGCCGGTCATCCTCGTCGTGCTGGCGCTGATGATCGCCGTCCTCTACTACTCGACCCCCAACGTGCGGCTGCGCGGCTTCAAGTGGGTCAGCCCGGGGGCCGGTGCCGCCATCCTGGTCGCGGTGGTCGCATCGGCCGCGTTCGCGTTCTACGTGGCCAACTTCAGCAACTACAACGCCACGTACGGGGCCCTGGCCGGTGTCGTGATCTTCCTGATCTGGTTCTGGCTGATCAACGTCACGCTGCTGTTCGGCATCGAGCTCGACGCCGAGATCGAGCGGACCAAGGAGCTCAAGGACGGCGTCCCGCGCGCTGACAAGGAGATCCAGCTCGACGCCCGCGCCGAGCCCAAGGACAAGCAGACGACGTAAGCGTCGGCCCCGCTCCAGTCGCGACGGTGGCCCTCTCCCGATCGGGAGAGGGCCACCGTCGCGTTCTCAGCGGCTGGTCGGCGGCTCGTCGCCCCGGCGGGACAGTGGCACCCGCTCGACGACGGCCGCGACCGTGGCCAGGCTCTTGCTCACCGCGCGTCCGGCCGGGACGAACCGCTCGGGGGCGCGCCGGACGCCCGCGTCGACCAGGTCGCGGGTGCGGTCGATCAGCGAGAGCGGCAGTCCCGAGAGGGCGTTGCCCGGCGGACGGCGCGACACCGTCGGGTGCGGCCGGGTGGGCGAGATGCGCGCCATGAGCGCCCAGCGGCGGCCCAGTGCCCGGAGCTCCTCCAGGCTCAGCGCCTCCTGCAGCTTCGGGAAGAGGACGTCCTCCTCGTCGCGCACGTCCTCGCGGAGCACCTCGACCAGCCGGCGCAGCCGAGCCGGTCGCTCCGGGGAGTCCAGCCCGTCCCGCTCCAGGGCGCTGACGAGCTCGTTGACCTCCTGGTGCTCCTTCTCGATCTGCAAGGTCAGCGCGTCGCCGTCGGGCAGCACGCGCCGGATCACCGGCCACAGCACCGTCTCCTCGGCGAAGGCGTGGCTGAACACCAGCCGGTCGATGCGGTTGAGCACCTCCTCCTGCGCGGTGCCGGTGCTCCCGTCCAGCTCCTGGAGCAACTGGTCGAGCTGGACGTGGTCGCGGCGCTGGCGGGCCAGCACGCTGCCGGGACCGCCGAGCTCCTCGACGGTCTGGTCGGCGATGGATCGGGTCACGGGGACGCCTCCTGGCTCTCGGGTCTGCCTCCTCCGTGCCCGCTCGCCCGCCCGCGCATGCCCGGTTGCCGCCGCATCCGCCGGGTAGGTGGCTGCGATGACCGACCGCTCGACGATCACCTCCGACTTCTACGACCTCGAGGCCCTCCTCGACGACGACGAGCGGGCCCTGCTGCACCGGGTGCGCTCGTTCATGGACGAGCAGGTGGAGCCGGTGATCAACGAGTACTGGACGCGTGGCGAGTTCCCGCGCCAGCTGATCCCCGCGATGGCGGAGCTCGGCATCGCCGGCAACCCCTACCGCGGCTACGGCTGTCCCGGCAGGTCCCAGCTGGTCGACGGGATGATCGCCATGGAGCTGTCCAAGGGCGACCCGTCGATCTCGACCTTCATGGGCGTGCACGGCGGGCTCGCCATGGGGTCGATCTACCTGTGCGGCTCCGAGGAGCAGAGGGAGCGCTGGCTGCCGGCGATGGCGCGCATGGAGCTGATCGGCGCCTTCGGCCTCACCGAGCCCGAGCACGGCTCCGACGTCGCCAAGGGTCTGCAGACCACCTGCCGCCGGGACGGCGACTCGTGGGTGCTCGACGGCGAGAAGAAGTGGATCGGCAACGCGAGCTTCGCCGACCTGACCATCATCTGGGCCCGCGACGTGGAGTCCGAGCGCGTGCTCGGGTTCGTCGTCGAGCAGGGCACGCCGGGCTTCACCACCGTCGACCTGAAGGACAAGATCGCGCTGCGGGCGGTGCAGAACGCGCACATCACGCTCGAGGGCGTCCGGGTGCCGGAGGAGAACCGGCTGCAGGAAGCGCACAGCTTCCGGGAGACGGCGAACGTGCTCCGCATGACCCGTGCCGGGGTGGCGTGGTCCGCGGTGGGCTGCTCGCGCGGTGCCTATGAGCACGCGCTGCGGTACGCCATGGGCCGCCAGCAGTTCGGGCAGCCGATCGTGGAGTTCCAGCTCGTGCAGGACCTGCTGGTGCGGATGCTCGGCAACATCACCGCCTCGGCGGCCATGTGCGCCCGCCTCTCGCACCTGCAGGCGGTCGGTGAGATGACCGACGAGCAGGCGTCGCTGGCCAAGGCGTTCTGCACCATGCGGATGCGGGAGACCGTCGGCTGGGCCCGCGAGCTCATGGGCGGCAACGGGATCCTGCTGGAGAACCACGTCGGCCGGTACGTGGCCGACGCCGAGGCGATCTACAGCTACGAGGGCACCCGCGAGGTGAACACCCTCATCGTGGGCCGCGGCGTGACGGGCGCCAGCGCCATCGTCTGAGTGGGGCGGGCCGACACCGCCGACTTGCCCGGGGCGAGCGCGCGGCCGCTCTAGGGTGCCGGCGTGCTGATGGCGATCGGTGTGGTGACGGGACTGCTCGCGGGTCTCTGGTCGACGTCCTTCTGGGGCCTGCGCAAGGCCGACCGGATCCTCCCGGAACTGCTCGTCGTCGTTCTCGCACTCCTCCCGGTCGCCTTCGCCTGGGGGCCCGAACTGTTCGGGTGGCCGTCGCCGGGGTCGATCGCCGAGTCCACCGGGGCGGTGACCGACCGCGCCGGCCACTGGCTGCTCGTGACGATCGAGTTCGGAACTGCGGCGGCCGTCGTGGCGGTGCTCCTGCGGACGGGCGTGCCCCGGCGGCTGGAGAGGTGGTCGCGCGAGCCCGAGTGACGCGATCCGGCCCGGAGCCGGGACGCGCCTGGAGGAGCGGCCGCCTCGCCGACGGCCTGCCGGTCCTCCGCCCCTGTGGTTGAGTGGTAGGGGTCACATCCGCGCCTCTCGGGACGGCATTCCGGCTCCCCTGCAGGCGGCGCGCGGAAAGGAACCACCATGGCCCAGCCCGCCACCGAACCCGCGCAGAACGCCTCCGCTCCCCCGCGGGAGCGGCCCGAGGCCGTCCCCAGCACCGGCACGCCCGAGGCGGCCGCCGAGGCCGCGACCGGCCTGGACATGGTGCTGGTCGACGCGGCCCGAGGGCCGCTGCGCCGGCTCGTCCCGCCGGCCGGGACGGCGCTGCGCTTCGGGTCCTCGCTGGCCCGCAGGCCCGGGACGGTGGCGCGCC
The DNA here is from genome assembly GCF_002938425.1 of Blastococcus atacamensis. Taxonomy (GTDB): domain Bacteria; phylum Actinomycetota; class Actinomycetes; order Mycobacteriales; family Geodermatophilaceae; genus Blastococcus; species Blastococcus atacamensis. Next base: position 20,064 of record NZ_POQU01000015.1, read on the forward strand.
GGGCCGGCGAGCTGGCCGGCGAGCTCGGCCGGATCACCACCGGCCGCTCGGAGCTCGCCCCGGGGAAGAAGGACAAGCGCTTCGCCGACCCGGCATGGAGCGGCAACCCGCTGCTCAAGCGCGCCATGCAGCTGCACCTGGCGACCGCCCGCACCGCGTGGGAGCTGATCGAGGACGCCGACCTCGACTGGCAGGACGACGAGCGGATCCGGTTCACCGCGACGAACCTCGTCGACGCGCTGGCCCCCAGCAACGTCCCGTTCCTCAACCCGCTGGCGCTGAAGGCGACGATCGACACCGGCGGCCGCAACGTCGTCGAGGGCGTGCGCCGGCTGGTGTCGGACCTGACCGCGCCGCCGCGCGTGCCCTCGATGGTCGAGCCGGATGCGTTCACGGTCGGCGAGGACCTCGCGGTGTCGCCCGGCGCGGTCGTCTTCCGGACGCCGGTCTTCGAGCTCATCCAGTACCGGCCGACGACGGAGAAGATCCGCTCGCTGCCGCTGGTGATGGTGCCGCCGACGATCAACAAGTACTACATCACCGACCTGGCGCCGGGCCGCAGCATCGTCGAGCACTACGTGGCCGCCGGCCAGCAGGTCTTCATGATCTCGTGGCGCAACCCCGACGAGCGGCACGCCGACTGGGACCTCGACACCTACGGCCAGGCCCTGCTCGACGCCATGGACGTCGTGGAGCGGATCACCGGGCAGGAGCAGGTCGCCGTCCAGGCGTTCTGCTCCGGCGGGATCATCACCGCGATGGTGCTGGCCCACCTCGCCGCCATCGGCCGGCAGGGCCGGGTGCGGGCGGCCAGCTTCGCCGTCACGGTGCTGGACTGGTCGAAGGCGGGCACGGTCTCGGCGCTGATGGACCCCGAGGCGGTGGAGGCGGCGACCGAGCGGTCCCGCAAGAAGGGCTACCTGGACGGCGCCCAGTTGGCCGAGGTCTTCGCGTGGCTGCGGCCCAACGACCTGATCTGGAACTACTGGGTCAACAACTACCTGCAGGGCAAGCCGCCGCCGAACTTCGACATCCTGTTCTGGAACGCCGACACGACCCGCATGTCGGCCGGCCTGCATCGCGACTTCATCGACGTCGCCGTCCGCAACGCCCTGACCGAGCCGGGCGAGGTGTCGATGCTGGGCTCGCCGGTGGACCTCTCCGCCGTGACGGTCGACACCTACGCCACCGCCGGGGTCGCCGATCACCTGTGCCCGTGGCAGGCCTGCTACCGCACCACCCAGCTGCTGGGCGGCGAGAGCCGGTTCGTGCTCTCGACCAGCGGCCACATCGCCTCGCTGGTGAACCCGCCGGGCAACCCGAAGTCGACGTTCCAGGTGGCGGAGTCCACCCCGCCGGACCCGAACGCGTGGATGGAGGCCGCCGAGACGGTCAAGGGATCCTGGTGGCCGGACTTCATGACCTGGCTCGGGGACCGCTCCGGCGAGGAGATCGATGCGCCGACCGAGCTGGGTGGGAACGGGCTGGACGTGCTGGCCGAGGCGCCGGGGACCTATGTCTTCGACAAGTAGCCCGGACGTCGTCAGGAGCCTCACCGTCGGCGGCCGGACGATCCGGGTGGCGGTGCGGCAGGGCACCGACGAGGACGTGCCCCCGCTGCTGCTCATGAACGGGATCGGCGCGAGCCTCGAGGTCCTGCAACCGCTGGTCGACGCCCTGGACGCCCGGCGCACCGTCGTCCGGTTCGACGTCCCCGGAGTAGGTGGCTCGCCGCGGCCCGTCGTCCCCTACGTGCTGTCCACGCTGACCCCGGTGGTCGCCGGCGTGCTGAGCAAGCTGGGACACGACGAACCGGTCGACGTGCTCGGCCTGTCGTGGGGCGGCGGGCTGGCCCAGCACTTCGCGGTGCAGCACCGACGCCGCTGCCGCCGACTGGTGCTGGCCGCGACGGCGACCGGCTCGCTGATGGTCCCGGCGCACCCGCGGGTCCTCGCCCGCATGCTCACACCCCGCCGGCACCGCGACCCGGCCTATGCGCGGCAGATCGCCGGCGACATCTACGGCGGCACGATGCGCACCGAGCCCGATCGGGCGGCTGCCGCACTGCACGCCAACACCCGCGTCGGCCCGAAGCGGGGCTACTACTACCAGCTGGCGTCCAGCGCAGGGTGGAGCTCGCTGCCCTTCCTGCGGTTGATCCGGCAGCCCACGCTGGTCATCGCCGGCGACGACGACCCCATCATCCCGGTGGTCAACGCCCGCGTGATGGCCCGTCTGCTCCCCCAGGGACGGCTGCACGTCTACCGCGGTGGCCACATCGCCCTCATCACCGAGGCGCAGGAACTGGCTCCGGTGATCGAGCGGTTCCTCGACGAGTGAGCGCCGGTCAGCCGCTCCCGGTGACCAGGTGCCCGCCGGCCGGGCCGTACGGCTGGACGGTGAAGCCCATCCGCTCCAGGACGGTGACGACGGCGGCGGTCATCGCCTGCTGCACAGCGTCGCCGGCCTCCGCGCCGCGCACCTGCTGGACGCTCATCCGGTCGTGCTGCCGCCAGGCGACGAGCAGGCCGCCGGCCTCGGGCCGCGGAGAGAGGCAGGCACCGCCGGTCCCGCGTCCCTCGCCGGTGTGCCCGTCGCAGTCGTGCAGCGGCAGCCCGGCCTCCAGCAGCGCCGCGGTGACGTCGACGGCGAGCGTCGTCAGGGCGTCGTCGTCGCTGATGAGCTCGGTCCACTCCTCCGGCAGCCGGTCCAGCTGGTGGCCGAGCTCGTCCAGCCAGACGCGCTCCTGTGGCGACTGCCGGGGGACCACGCCGCCGTCCTCGCGCTGGGCGCCGTAGACCGATCGCGCGCTCTCCGGGAGGCCGAGGGCGAACGCCGCCCAGTCGGCGTCGATGACGTCGGAGAACGGGCCGGCGAGCGGTGCACCGGGACCGTCCACCAGCCACCAGCCGGTTGCCATCGGGGCCACCGTCGCCAGCCGGGCAGAAGGGTGCGTGCCCACGGCGACCGGCGTCGGCACCGCCGCGACCTGGGTGGCACCGGAGCCGCCGGCGGGGACCTGCGCGGTCGGCGGGACCGCCGCGGCGGCCGGCGCCGACTTCTGCCGCTGCGCCTGCACGCCGTTGCGCTCGAACTCGTAGCGGGCGGTGGAGCTGGTGCCCAACGCGACGACGAGTCCGACGCTGCTCAGCAACGAGACCGCCAGCCAGATCAGCTCACCAGGCACGCCAGGCTCCTCGCGGCCCCTCGCCCCAGGCAGCCGCCCGCTGAGCCCAGGTCTGCGCACGCGCCGCGAAGCCCGGACCGGCCGACGGGGCCGGCGTCGGCAACTCGTACGTCATGAGGTCCAGAACCAGGGCCAATCCGTCGTCGGGGCGTCCCGCAGTGGGGACAGGGGTGGAAACCGGAAGGCCGGGCGCGTTCACGGAAGAGCTCCTCTGGGTCGTGCTCCGCGGCTGGGGAAGCGCCGCGGACAACCCGAAGGCTAGGGATTCGAGGGGTTCCCGAGAGCCTTTCCGGGACACCTCGAGGTCGCCCCGTTTCCCATTCGTTGCGCAGGGCCGCGCAACCGGTCGACGACCCGTTCTCCGGCCCGACGCCTTGTCGACAAGTCCCTGGATTTGCAGCGTGGAAGCCGGGATTCCGGGATCGGTCATCCCGGTCGGATGCGGAACACTCCGGCGTGTCGGAGGGGGCGGGCGGATTCGCGATCCCGCCGTCCCTTCCTCCATCGGCACCCCTCCGCGCACCCGGCACCGGCGAACCGCCCTGGAGTGGTGCTCGGGCAGGAAGGGGATCGAGTCGCGCCTGAGGTCGAGGGCGATCCCTCCCGGGAGACCCATCACCGTGACCGGCAGAACCGCTCAGTCGGCCCACTCGGGTGCCGGCCCGGTGCCCAGCCGCCACCGGGCCGCCCGCTCGGACGGGCTCGACGGGCCGAGCGCCAGGCTCATCGCGCGCAACTGCAGCCGGGTCACCGCCAGCTGCCCCCGGTCCGCCAGCGCGTTCCCCGACCGGCCGGGCACGCCGGCGAGCGGGGCGATGGTCGGGGAGACCAGTCGCGCGGCGGCGGAGGAGAAGCCGGAGTAGACGACCCGTTCGGGTGCGCTCAGACCGGGCGGTGCGGAGAGGAAGGCCAGCAGGTCCTCCGGCACCGGCTCCAGGAGCGGGGCGTACGCGGCCAGCGCATCGGCCAGTTCTGCTCGTGTGGCGGGCAGGTCGGTGGCACCCAGCGCTGCGGCGCTGCGGGCCCACTGCCGAACGTAGGCATCGCCCCACCGGGGACCGAACCGGCCCATGTCCCGGCCGACCGCCGTCTGCGCGGCCAGGAACACGTCGGTGAAGGCCAGGTGCACCCAGCGCAGGAGGTCCGGGTCGCCGGCGGAGTAGGGCCGGCCGTCGTCGGCGGTCCCGCGCACGGTGCGGTGCATGGCGCGGACGCGGGCCGATTCCCGCTCCGCCAGTTCGGCGGAGCCGAACGTGCTCACCACCAGCCAGCGGGCGGTGCCGGCCAGCCGCTTCCACGGGTCCTCGCGGTAGGCCGAGTGCCGCTGCACCCCGACCAGCGCCAGCGGGTGCGCACCCTGCCCGAGGAGTGCGGCGACGCCTCCGACGAGCGTGGAGAGGTCACCGTGCACCCGCCAGACGACCCCGTCGGGGTCGAACCAGCCCGGTCCACTGCCCACCCGGGCGATGTCGCGCACCCAGGCGGGGGCGCCGGTCGGGTCCCCGGACACGCGGGCGCGGAACATGGCCCGGGTGCGCACGGCGAGGTCGCTGAGCAGGAAGGTCACGGGATCGCCGGCCCGGCGGGCGCGCAGAGGGGGGTCACTCGGCAGGACGGCACGATCACGACTTCTTCTTGCCGCCCTTCCTGCCCAGTTCGCTGTGGGCGGCCGAGCTCGTGCGCGGGTTCTTGTTGCCCTCCTTCTTCGCCTTGCCGTTCCCCTTCTTGGCCGTGTCGCTGCCCTTGCCGCTCTTCTCTGCCATGCCGCCTCCAGCCGAGCACACCGTCCCGGTCCGGACGCCGGATCGCAGCCCTACCCGTGGCTCACCGAGAGACCCGACGGCCGCGCTGCGGGCCCCCGTCGTGACGGTCGAGATGCGAGCGGCGCCGCCCCGCCCGGCGCAGGAGCTGGCCGCGCTCGGAAGCGCGGTGGGCCCCGTGGGGATCGAACCCACAACCCGCGGATTAAAAGTCCGGACGGGAGCGTCTCGGGCGGTGCCGTCTGATCCTGAATGCGCTGCTCAGCTCCACAGTCCATGTCATCCACCAACTGGGCGTGACGGCGACTCCCGCGCAGTCTGCGACCACAGCGAGACCACAGTCCCGGGCCGCGCACGCCGGCCGTGCCACGGGCGCGTCTCTGTGGTGCTACGGAACAAGGCGCATCGACCAGCGGACCCACCAAGTCCCCCGCAGTGTCGCAACGTCCGTTGAGCTAACTGGCCGGCCCGCGGTCGCCAACGCCACTGCGCGGGCGCCCTCCACGGCCGCTCCTGCGACCAGCACCGTCACGGCTAGACTGAAGCTGTGCCCCCGCTTCCCGCCGCGCCTTGAGCCGCCGGGGCATCCGGGGTCGCCTCGGTCATGCTCGCGTGGCCGTGGTGACCATCCTGAACGAGGAGTTCGCCGCCGTCCGCTCACAGCTTCCAGCGCCGTACGAAATCGGGACATCTTCGGTATACGCGCCGGGGCCCCCTGATGACCCGGAGGATCCGGTCTTCCCGTACGTCGTCGTCCAGGCCCGTGATCGATCAAACACGCCGATGGCGCAGGACATCCGTCGCTGGGTGAGCGAACTCCGCCCGGAGATCTTCATCGTCAGCGGGATCGCGGGTGGGATCCAACGAGCGCGGGAAGGCGACGCTGCGAGCTTCAAGGGGCTTGGACCCGGAGACATCGCCATCGCGAACTACATCCACTACGGAGCGTACGCAAAGTACGTCCCGAGCGGGCGTCTTCAACGGTACTTTCCGATCGATCACCCAGCGGCTGATCTGGTGGAGCACTGCCAGGCCGTCGACCGCGAGCCGGACGAATGGATGGCACGCATCGGCGTCGACCGGCCGGGAGCCGGGCATCCCCAGGTGGAAGTGGGCGAGTTCGTCGCACTGGAGGGCGTCGCGAGCGACCCAAGTCACCAAGCCCAGCGCGAGTACGTGCACCACTTCGACAACGCGATCGCCATCGACATGGAGAGCATGGGCGTGGGTCGGGCCCTGCACGACCTCCGGGACACGGTGCACTACAACCCGCGCTGGGCATGCGTCAGGGGCATCAGTGATGCGGTCCGAGCCCTCGCTCCCGAGACCCAGGAAGAACCGGCCGCAGCCGAGGCGGCGGAGCACAGCAACAACGCCGAGCGCCAGCAGTGGAAGCCCTACGCGGCAGAGGTGGCCGCGGCCTTCACGCGGCAGCTTGTCGCGCGCATCCTGTCGGAACCTCGTCAAGGGCGGAGTGCCGACCCGGACTTCCCCAGCTGGGAGCTGTCATGACCCACGAGCCCACAGAAGGCCAAATCGTCCGACCCCCCGCCGATGATGTAGCCATGACGATTGAGGGGTCTGCAGCTCGTCGTTCGTTCCAGTACCCGGTGCTCGAGTGCGACGGCTTCTCGGAGGTCCTGGAGGGTGCGGGGCGACCTATCGATGACGACGAGCTCCTCAAGCACGGCCGTGCGGCGGGTGCTGTACTCCTGCAGGCGCGCGGCGGTTCGGGCAAGACCTACACCGCCAATCGCCTGTTGGAGGTGGCAGCAGAGCACGGAAGCAGCACCGCCTTCGCCACAGCCATCCATTGGGTCGCGCAGCACCCTGACCCCGAGGAGTGGCCGGGGGTAAGGGCAGAGACGGTTCTGGAGGCGGCAGAAACGCTCGTTGGATCTGACGACGAAGCGGTCCTTGCTCTGGACGGCTTGAATGAAGTCAGCAGCGCCGCTGCCACCCATCTCCTGCGTCTGGTGGAGGAGCTGGTCCGGCGCCATCCCAATCTGACCGTCGTGGTCACCGACAGGCTGTCTCGTCGGGACCTGACGCCGGGCACGTGGGTACTCGCGACTCTCGGCCCCGTCCCGACGGAGATCCTGCGTGAGCTCCTGGCCTCGGAGCAGGTCGAGCTGCGGATCGAAGACGCGGCCCTGCTCAGCAGTCCGTACTACCTTCGCCAGGCCTTGGAAAGCCGGGAAACAAGGTCCACACGGTCAGCTGCCCATGAGGGATATCTCAGGGAGCACGTTGGCCTGGATGAGAAGAGCATCGACGTGCTGGCCGCAGCGGCATACGACCAGTACCGGGAGAACAAGAGCCGGCGCCTAGACCCAGACACGCTGGCAAAGGACATCGGCTCTGAACAGCTCCGTGCCCTGACTGAGGCGGGAGCGTTGCGCTCCCCGGTGAGTGACGGGTTCAGCCACCACTTGCTGCATGACTACCTGGCTGCTCGCTACGTGGCCGTACGTCCCGAGCTCTGGACGCGAGACACGTTCGATGTGCTCACCTTTCGGGCCAGTTCTTTCGACGCCCTTGTCATGGTCTTGGAACAGGTAGATGACGAGGCCACACTCATTCGCAGGGTCCACGACTGGAATCTCTATGCCGCCGCGTACCTCTTGGCCGAGAGCCGTGTGACCACTCCGGCAACAAGCGAGGTCGAGACGGCTCTGTTGTCGATGCTTGCCGAGCGGCAGTTCGACCGCATGCTCAAGACGGCGGAGCAGGTTCGAGACGCGCTGCGGGTGCACCCTTCAGACTTCGCCGACAGGCTGCTCAAGCTCAGCTCGGTCGAAGAGGTCTTGGCCCTGGTGCGAGATGTGGCCGCCCCGTCGCGTGAGGCGTCCGCCTGGTATGAGAGTTGGTATCGACTCTTCACACGGCCACCCGGCGAGCGTGGCGACGACAAACTTGTAGCGAGGATTGCCGACACGGACGTGGAAGGCTGGACCGCCAGCAACGTCCTGAAGCGCACACGCCTTAGCGCAAGTCAGGTCAGCGGACTGGTCGATGCCTTGCGCGATGACGACCCGACGATCCGGTGGCGCGCAGCACATGTACTTGGCGCTCACCCGGTAAAGGGGGTCATCGAAGGTCTCCTGTCGAGCCTGCGCGATGATCCTGATGAATGGGTCCGATACGGCGCTCTCCGCAGCATCATCGAGATCGCAGCTGGCGCCGACGAGGACGACGCCGTAGACATCTTCCGCGGACTTGCACGCGAGGCAGACACCTTGTTGGACCGCGAACGACTCCTGCGGGAGTTCGAGAGAGCCATCGTCATCTCCGATCCCCCGCCTCACTGGTTGGACTCGACCGGCGTAGTCATCGAAGAGCTTTGGGGCCGAGCGTCCACAGTCGAAGAGCAAGACCGCTGGCGTGCGGCTGGTGCTGCGGTGAGGAATCTGAGGGCTGCGGTGTGACGTCCCTATCCGACGAAGCCCTTCACCGGCTGTCCGACCTGTCCTGGTCCGTCCGAAAGCGGGCGCGGATCCTCGGCCCGACCGCCGTGGGCTGCGCTGCGCTGTCCACAAGTGGGGCTATGTACGGCGGTTGCAACATCGAGCACCGATTCCGGAGCCACGACATCCATGCTGAGGTCAACACGCTTGGCACCATGGTTTCCGCAGGGGACGAGCACCTGGCGGCGGTTCTCATCGCGGCCGAACGAGAGCGCTTCACCCCGTGCGGTGCGTGCCTCGACTGGATTTTCGAGCTGGGCGGCGGCGGTTGCATCGTGGCGGTCCAGACCAGGCACGGCGGCCACATCGAGTCACTGTTGGCTCGCGAGCTGATGCCCCACTATCCGCGCTAGTCCGCAGCGGGCGGGCGACGAGCCGGCCATGTCCGCGTTGGCGACGTTGTGAAGGACGACTGGGATGCCGGCACGACCGCAGCGGTGGACTGGTCTCCGACCCGAAGTCGCGGACCTGCACATGCTGTCGCGCGACGACGGGGGCCTGTACAACGAGACGCTACTGCTGCAGCAGCAAGATCTCCTTCACCATCCGGCAATCTTGAGTCGCAGACAGACCAACCCAGAGGCCCCTGTACGGAACGCGGTGGAAGAAGCCATCGCGGATGTGGGGCGTTGGGGAGAGACCCTCGCTGGACCCATCTTGTCCGAGGCGGAGCATGAGGCCGTCAAGATGCTGCTGGGGATCACCCCGCCGGGTACGCGGCTCCGAAAGATCACGCACGCGGATCGGGCAGAGGCGGCCTTCATGAAGCTCGCTGGCCACGCAAATGGGGTGGACCTCTGGAGGCGCAAGCGAGCCGACGGGGGTAGCGACGAGACAGATCTGCTCGCCCGGTTCATCCGCGTGCTCGACCGCCTCGACGCTCCTCCGAGCGCGACCCGGGGCATCTCGCGTACGCCGCCGACCGGCAGTGGGGAACTCGCCGACGTCGGTGACCTTCACGGCACGTGGGCCGGTCGAACTGAAAGCACGCGAGTCAACAAAGACCGCAGTGCCGGCCGAACGGCGCCGACCTTCATGGTTATCGATACCTCGGACCACGAGCCCGTCATCCGTTGGTACTACCGGGATGGGTGGGCCTGGTCGGTATCCGTCCGTGCACTGTCGGTCGCCGGCTCACGCCGGCTGCTCATCATGTACGAGTCGGATGTGTCTTTCGAGGAGCGGAAGACGGACCCGTGGCACCGGGGGGCATGCCTTCTTGAGGCGGTCGGAGCATCCATCGCCGGGCCCTACTGGAGCGACCGCCGGTCGCATGGCTTGCTGATCTTCTCGCGCAAGATCACGGATTCAGAGCTAGCTGCGACGTGGGAGGACGCTGCTCGGCTGGACCAGCGGAGAGTCAAATGACCCTGCTGGCAAAGCGGCACGTGGTGGGCAGCCTGGCGGGGCCTGACTATTCGATTACGTAGGCGGCAAGCGACCCGTGAGACATCGTGGGGCTGACCGACGCTTGCTCTCGGCCAGCCCCACGTGCCTTCTAGCGGTCGTCGCTGTGGTACTTCTGGGACGACACGTTGCCTTGAGCATCGGTCGTGATGTGGTGCCCATCCATGTGAAGAGCGCCACCACCCGAGTGCGGGTGCGGTCCGCGCTCGATCTCGCTGGCGGACTGCGCCCACACCTCGTCGTTCGGACCGAGTCCCAGCGCTTCGCCAATCTCCTTGCCGTACTTGTCGCCCATGGTTCTCACCTCCTCTCGTTGTCGGGTAAGGCCGGTTTGCCCGGCGGCGGCGACGTGATTCGACGAGCAAGTGACGCGTATTCGACGAGGTTCCCCGGATCACCGCGAGCGGTTCCGCCACGCTCACGGGAGGGCGGCCAGGAACCGGCAGCTCGTCCGGCGGCGGATTCCCGTCGAGGGCTGCCAGCTCGGGCGGCAGCGCATCCAGGAACGGCTCCTACGGCCCGTCTGTCACCTCGCGAAGCATGTCAGGCCTCCTCGGGGAGACGAGGGGCGACTGCGGCCGCGAGCGAAGGCGAAGACGGGCAGTGGGCTGAGGTGCAGTGGCAGCACGACGTCGGAGGGCCAAGATTGCGAGAAAGACTCAGGCTGCTCGATCACCCCGTCGATTCGCGGATCAAGGAGCGAGCAGGCGAGCGGACGGGGGATAGACGTGTACGACTACTTCTGGTGGGCCTCAGCGATGGCGCGCATGGACACGCGCGACTCGCTGGCCGGGGTGCACGAGATCGGCGTCCACTTGGCGCATCGCCTGGTCGCACCCCCGGAGGAGGTGACGACGTTCAACCTCGTGCGACGCCTGGCCAGCAGCCACACGCGGCGGGGCGGTTCGTTCGCCGCGGCGCTGCACTCCAGACGGCTCGAGGGTGGAGACCGCAGTCGGGGCATCCTGCCCAGCGGGGCGGACCTGCAGCTCGCCGTGGAGGTGTCCCCTGGACAGTGGGCGCACCTCGTCCTTCAGGCCAAGAAGCTGGACGCAGGTACAGGGCGCTACAAGTCCTGGGAAAGGTGGCAAGTCGACGCCCTGCGGCGTTGGGCGTCCACCCACGGCGCGCCGGTCCCCGGCATGCTGCTTTACAACTCTGCGACCCCGCCATTCACGTCGCCGGGTTCCGGGACCGCGGTGGCGCTGGGCGCGTGCTGTTCGAGCCCGCTCACCTGTCACGGCTGGAGCTGGCCGACGTGGACGTTGCCGGACCGCAGGTCGCCCTTAGCGGTCACGCTCTGCCTGTTCCCGCCGGACCCGGCAGCTCTCCCCGCTGCCCTGTCGGGTGACGGTCCTTCCGCGGTAACCGTCAACCCCCACGCCATGCCGCTCGAGTGCATCTTCTGCCGGGGTTCAACGCTCGCTTCCGGCTGGACGCCGGCCCCGCCGACATGGGCGGTAGACCTGCTCGCCCGTCGGCCTGACCCGGACCAACTCGATGCCGGCACGCTGGTCGACACGCCGCCGGACGACCCGTCAGACCAGACGGACATCACGGCGGAGTCGTGGACCCCGCGCTACTCCCTGGTGCTGGACTTCGTGCTCAACCGTGACGGCTCGGAGCCACACCCGAAGGATGCAGAGTCGGGGTGATGGGCGTGACGGCCTAGCCTCACGTTGCCCGCTCAGTCGTCACTGACCTCGATGGTGTGCACCAACTCGTCGAGATCGGGGCTTGTATGCGGGAGCGGACACCGGCACTGCTGGCCAACGTCGGACTGCCGTCGTGACGCCTTCGTTCGGCGGTCCGGGGCCGGGCCGGTGCCGTGCCGCACTGGCTTGACGACCACCGCTGGGCCCCCGCCCGTGCCTGTGGCGTGCGAACGGAGACCCAAGGCTCTGTGGGCCACGGGCCAGACAGGTCCCGAGGGGTACGACGGTTCGCACCCACATTGACGGGAGCTGCCGGGATCCGTGAGCTGGCTGCGACCAATGCGCGACCACATGGGCAGTTTGTGCAGGTCAGCGGGGGTCCTCGCGGATACCATCCGCAGGCGCGCAGGCCCCGCCGGCAAGAGCCCCTGCTCATCGGGACCCCACCATGCCGGCTTTCGGCAGTTCCGGCAGCCCACCAACGCGCGCGCCGGCCGTCACCTTTCGCGCTCGCGCTTGTCTCTGCTGGGCGGCCTAGGTGTATTGGTTCGTAACGTTGTTGTCAGGGGAGAGCCCGGCCCTACCCGGCGCGGGGATAGCAGGAGCGTCCCTCTTCGCGGGTTCAGCTAACGGCCGGGGACCGTCGTCACCGATTGAGCCCGCAGCCAACCATCCGTGGTCTCACCGTTGATGGTCGTTTCCCCCGACTCCACGACCATCTCGACCCACGTGCCGTCCTGCCAGCCGGCCGCATCCGACTCGTCGACGAAGACCATCAGGTCATTCGCGCCGCCCTTCGCTGTCAGGTAGACGGTGAATTCCCCGGACGCTCCAGTGCCCCAGTAGTCGGATCCGGACAACTCGCCCGTGAACCTGAACTGATCCCCGTTCTTGATGCCGCCCATGCCAGCCGAATTCAACCTGTCGAGCAGCTCATCGACCGTGATGTTGGTGATCTGCGCCGACGGACTGCCCGGCTGCTCGGTCGCCACGGGCGCCGACGGACTGCCCGGCTGCTCGGTCGCCACGGGCGTCGGATCGGCTGATCGGGAGTCCTTGCCGTCGCCATCTCCCTCGAGCAGGGCGCCGACGCCGATGATGCCGGCGAGAACCAGGGCTGCGGCAGCGCCGATCACGATCTGACGCACCGGCAGCGGCGGCTTCGGTTTCCGGAAGTTGAGCGTCGTGTGCAAGGTCCCCGTGCTCTTGTCGACGAGTTCCCAGCCTTCCTTCTGCCACTTCGCGGTCGACCTGCCTTCGGTTCCGCGCAGGGCCTTCACGGTCTTCAACTCGTACCGCACACCGTCGTCAACCATGCCCCGACCCCCCGGTCCCACTCGGACCTCCGGCTCCGGGGTCGAGCTGCTCAATGAAGACCTAATGCTCGCATCTACTCGAGAGCGAGCAGGGCCGCCCGGTACTTCTCGGCGAGGCGGTCCCGGGTTGACTCGTCCAGCAGTGCCAGCCGGTCCGGGTCGGTGTTGGAGGCGATGTCCGCGAGCTTGACCGTGCGCGCCAGTGGATTGGCCCGCACGCGCCCGTAGTAGTCCTGGCGCGGTTCGTTCGGGAGGTGGGTGATGGCCACGACGGCGTCGACGACGTCATCCGGAAACTCCCGCCGGAGGTCGAACTCGGTACAGGGGGTGTCCTCGAGGACGTCGTGCAGGAGCGCCACCGCTTGCACTGCGGACGACTCCCCGGCCACCCGGCGGTGGACGTCGGCCACGTGACTCTGGAAGTAGTCCCGACCAGCCTTGTCGGTCTGGCCGAGGTGGTAGGAGCGGGCCACCTCAATCGCCCGGGCGACGTCCACGCTGCCCGGGCCGCCTTCCTTCGGGCTCGCAGTAGGCACGGGAAGGGTCGGTCCCTGGCCACGGTGCAGTTGGGCGTCGTACGAGCCGGCCTCGACCCGCGTAACGCCGTCAGCGATGAGTTGCAGCGCGACGTTCTGCGCGATCGCTCTGGACCCGGGTTCGCCATTCATCGTGTAGGCGACCAGCGCCGGCCATGGGACGAGCCCCTCACCACGGACGTACAGGTAGTGCTGGCCGGTCACCGCATCCCACGCCATCACGCCATACGGCTCGGGATCGTCGTGGTCCTGGAGTGCCCGCCATACAAGTGTGCGCTCAGCGGACCCGCACATCCAGCAGTCATCCGGCGGAAACGACACATGGTGCAGCACCGTCACGACGCCCGTGGGGTCAGACACCTCGACGTGAGCGATGTCCCGGCCCGTGAACCACCAGGCTGCAGCCTCTCCGTAGTGGCCGAAGATGCCTGGCCCTTCGCGCGACTCCTTGGCCCGGAGACCGTTGTCCCGCACAGCCGTCACGGCGTATCCGTCGGGGTCTGTTCCCTCCGCCAGTACGAGGTGGAGGTCCCCATCCTCATCGGACAGGAGGCCGAAGGTCTTCCCGTGAAGATAGGGATTCACGCTCAGCAATGCCGCCCCGTTCTCTAGTCGCCCGCGTCGACATTGGCAGGTCCACTCTCGTCGGTCCGCAGAAGGGTTTCACCCCCGACCAGTGAGGCCGCTTGACGCCAGGCCCGCTGCAGATTGGTCCGCCTGTCTGGGGCGTCAACGTCCCCAACATATCGCTCGTGGGTGCGCCCTTCGTCTGACCAGCGCAGATATGCATAGATCCGGCGACTGTGCGGCTGAACTCGGAGCGCGATGGAGGCGGTCACCGTCCTGCCCCCGACGGTGAGCAGGCGGTTCACTCGTCCACCTGCGGCGTCATCCTGTTCCTGAACGCATTCGCCCCGCGAGCGGCCGGTCGGCGCTCGCCATGCCTCGTCTTCGGGCCGGGTGGCTTGCCAGACACTCATGAATCGACCCGCAAGGCAGCGAGCACTGGCTCGGCTGCGGCCTCAGGATCAGTGAGAAGGTCCCGTTCCCAGACGCGAATGACGCGATAGCCGGCCTCAGTCAGCGCCGAGTTCACCTCCGCGTCCCGGGCCTTGTTGCGTTCGATCTTCGCCACCCACCACTCGGTGCGAGTGGGAAAGAGATCCGCGAAGCTATCCCGGCCCCGACGTGCAGGTTCCGCAGGGTTGCCGTGCCACATGTCTCCATCGACGAAGACGGCAACCCTCCGGGAGCGGTTCACCAGATCCGGACAACCGACCAGGTCACGAGCGTGGAGTCGGTACCTGACTCCGTGCGCGTGGAGAACGCGCCTAAGGGCAAGCTCGGCCTTCGAGTCCTTGGACCGAACCTTCGACATGATCGCGCTTGTGACGGCCTCGTCCCGAGGCCCGAGCCGCGCCATGACGTGATCCTCGTGTCCCGTGCCGCGCAGTCAGGCGGAGAGAAGGGTCGGGCGCATAGCGCCGGCGACCGAATCTGCGATGGCGCCGGCGAGATCAACTGGTACGGCGTTCCCGAGTTGGCGCATCTGCTCGCCTCGCGGCCCCACGAGCGTCCAGTCATCGGGAAAGGTCATGATGCGAGCCACTTCGCGGACGGTTAGGTAGCGGATACTTCCGTCGTCGCGCAGCAAGACGGACTCGCCCCCGGGCACGCCGTGGACGCCCGCCTTCACCGTCTTTGCCGGCTTGTCCAGGTGGTTCGGCGTGTGCCCCGCGTAGATGCGGGCACCCGGCCAGCCGACGTGATGGCTGTACCCGGGGTACTCAATGCCTTCGATGGGCGCAGGCAAGTCACCAATGGCGTCGCGCAGCGTCCTCCAGCGAGGCAGCTCCAAACAGCCGGTGGTAGGGCCGGTGAACATCGGCTCCCTCCGCTTGAGTTCGTGCTCGTCCCAGTAGACGCCGGAAGTCTGGGCACCAACCAGGGAAGCGGCCGAATGCGTCGGCTCGGGGAAGTCCCAGTTGACTCCGAGATCACGTCGGAACGCGACTACAAAGACGCGCCACCGCACCTGAGGAACGCCGTAGTCGGCTGCGTTAACGAGCTTGAACCGCACGTCATAGCGGTCCGCGTCATCGTCTGCCGCCGTGCGCTGCGCCTTGAGCAGCCGCTTGTCGTGGTCTTGCCAAGCCTCGCCCTCGACCCGCTTCTCGAACGGAGCCTCGATCTCGCGAAGGATGTACTGCCAGTAGGGGTCGAAGGACGGTCGCAGCAGCCCCTTCACATTCTCGGCCACAATCACGCGCGGGCGCGTCTGCCGGACGCAGCGCAGTAGCTCCGGCCACATGTTGCGCTCATCCTCGTGGCCCCGGTGGACACCTCCGAGGCTGAACGGCTGACAGGGGACTCCGCCCGCCACGACATCAACCGCCCCGGCCAGGTGAGAGAAGTCCACCGATCGCACATCGCCTTCGATCAGCGGCCACGGGTCGTTGAGCTCCGTCGGCAACGCCGCGTCAGGATCGAAGTCGACCGCAAGGTTGCTGCGCAGCGTGGAACAGGCTCGACGGTTGAACTCGTTCAGAAGCAGATGCCGGAACCCGGCTCTGTGCATGGCCATCGCGAGCCCGCCGCCGCCTGAGAACAGCTCGACGCTCGTGCCCACCTCACCCTGCGCCTCGTCACGATCGAGCTGCACTGCGGACGCCGTCATGCACTGAGAATCTACCGCGGACGCCGCGGTAGCAATGGGACACGCCAACCGATCTCATGTGACAAACGAGAGCACGAGCTGCCGACAGAAGTCAGTCGTCGGACTCATCCTCCGGGCCCTGCTCGTCGGTGGGTCCTTCGTCCAGCGCGCTCTCGGGGACGGCGGAGTCCGGAACCGTGGGGTCGGGAAGGGACACACCAGAGCCAGCTTGGGGAGGTACCGATTCGAAGTGGACGGCGATGCTCTGTCGGGATTCTTCGGCCGTGAACTTGCTGGGCTTCTCCATCAGGGGGCTCCAACTTCGGCCCGGATGCAGCTCGTCCCACGACGGGCGCCGTCCAGCCCGGCGACCAGCGCCAGGATCGTGGTTGCCGAAGCCGTCTACGACGAGGTTCCAGACTGGCTGGAACCCCCGGATCATCAACCGCTCGGCCATGGGGATGAAAAGTTCGTCCGCCACCAGGTAGCGCACCCTGAAGTCGTCAACGCTCAGGTCTTCTGCGGCCGCGACGCTCTCCCGGTGTTCGTCGATTCGGCTCCACAGTTGGTGGCCAACGACCGCCTGGTCGGTCATGCCCTTCCGCGCCCCCGCCGGGACGGCCTTGCCTACGTAGATAGGAGTCTGCGTGCCGGAGATGGGGAGGTAGAGCTCGAGGTTGCCCGTGAAGTAGATGGCGTAGATGCCCGCCCCGTAGAAGGGAGGAACTGAGGCAAGGGGATGGGTCTCCCTACGCAGCAGTTCCGCCTCGACGCTGCGGCCGAGGTTGATCCTGCTCAGCGGGTCGTATGGCTGCGGTCGGGCTGCCGACGCCCAGTCAGTACGCCGGCCGCGGGCCGCCCCACCCGGTTCCGATTGCGCACCTTCATCGATACCCCCGTCGGTCACCCAGCGAGACTAGGCCTGGCGATCGCGCGCCTTCGAGATGACACGGGGTGGCAGCCTTTACAGAACTGGAGGGCAAGCGCGGACCACGGGATGAGCAGCAACCTTCGGTGATCAGAAGGGTCGGCGGGGCACGCGCGCCTGCGGCAAGTCCTGCGCGGAGGTCGAGTGCGCGTCAGGATGCCCGTCATGCCAGCCATGAAGACGCCGGTGATCACGAAGGCTTGGCGACACAAGGGGGAGGCGGGCCGGATCCACTACATCGCGAAGAGGGCGGACGGCTCGACCCGCCACCTGTACGTCAACGAGGACAACGCGCTGTACGAGATCCTCGAGGACCACCTGGCGGCGATCGGGTACGCCGGCCCTGCATCAGCCGAGGAGCACTAGGGGCCCGGCGGAATGCCCGCCCGTGAGAGACGGCCTGTCGTCCATAGGCCTGCAGGGGCGGCAGCGCGCTGGCAGTCTCCGGGTGTATGGCGAAGGAAGCGTGGACGTTGACCGAGCTGCACGAGGAGCTGAGGCGCTTTCGGGCGGCTGCGGAGTCCGCTGGGCTGAAGCCCCGGACCGTCGAGACCTATGTAGGCCGATCCGAGCAATTTGTGCGGTGGCTGGGCGGGGAGTTCAAGTTCCGAGGACCGAACGGGTAGCCGTCGTCCGGACCGGGCCGGGAGTTTCGGCGGCACGGGTCAATAGACGACGGTTGGGTCTAGCGGACCCAGCAGGTCTGGAACGTCGTCGCCCTCGACACTCGTGACCTCGGTGTTACGGAGGAGGATGGCCAGCACCCCATCGGCCGTGTTGACGTCGCCCTTGATCACGGCTCCGACCGGGGAGAGGAGCACCTCCGTGTTGGCATGCTCGCGCAGGACTGCAAGCGCCGAGCTGCTGCCCGTCGCGAAGCCACCACGACTACCGGCGTCCGCGCTCCCGGCGACCTGCACGGCATAACTGACTCCGTCGATGTAGCCCTGCACCAGGAACACTGCACTCCCTCTTCCTGGTCCTTATCAGCCTGGGGCTCGTTGCTCCGTCAGGGCGGTCTACCGAGGTCTCACGGCGCCGCGCAGCACGTCATCGATGAGAGCTCGCAAGGCGTCTACGTCGGCGTCTTGCGTCTCGCCAAAGGCGATGACCTGCCCGTCATACTGCTGGTCCGGGGGATAGAGCCCGACGGACCAGCCGACATGCTCCAGCCGGGACCACGCCAGCGAATCGTCGAAGTCGGTGATGAGCAAGGAGTACCCGCCATCCAGAAGCACCTCCAGGGCAGCGTTCATCCCGCCGGTTTGTGTGAAGGTCGTCGGGAGGCCGGCAGCGGACAGATTGTCGATGACGTCCTGGTATTGGCTCTGCCCTATCGCCATCGTCTCCTCGTATGTCAGCACGCAATCCCTTTCGTGGTTGGAGCAGACGTCCACGGGCGGGCTAACCGGTCCGAAGGACCTCGGCCAATCACGCCCGATGCCCGGCGCAGCCTTGCGACCGATGCCCGGCTCCAGGCGCCCCCCTGTCGCCCTGCGGCGAACCGACGTTCCGACTAAAGGTGTAAACGTAATACGCGGCGCAGCCCTTGAGGATCAGGCCAACCTTGCGCAACCGGCGCCGCGCCGTGGGCCCCCGCACAGGCGAACGCCAGGTCAGGCGTGGGATTGGGCGGGGCCGAACTCCGTGGAGCGCCGGTGCTCGCAGGCCATCAAAGCCCGAGTATCGGGCTTATCGGGCATGCCCTACGCGCGCGCACGCGACCTCCGGTCGGGCGGGCCCGGCGAACTAGCGGGCTTAGATGCGATGTCGATCGACACTCGGAGCGATGGTGTCGACTCGGTCGAGGCGTCCAGCCTTCCGCAGAGCGGCAACGATGACTCCTACCAACTCGCCGCGGCGCGCGCCTCGGGCGGCCATGGATTCGATCATGGTCACCCGGTCCCAATCGTCCAGATGTAACGACCGCAGGGCTTTGTCGAACTCCTCGTCAGTCATCCGCATGTAGCGGCGATGCGTCGCTTCCGTGGCGGACAGTGCGCCCGAGCGAGCTCCGCGAGCGAGGGTGTTCTCCCTCGGGGTACTAGTCGGGGTACTCCTCGGGGTAGGGGCCGGATTTCCGGCCCCTCTGCGGCTGGCATCCCGGCCGCTGTGTGGCCAGGATCCCGGCCCCTTTCCGTCGGGCCGTCGTCCCGCCAAGGCGTTCGTAAAGTCTTCTTGGCGCGGTCCCATTCACCACGGACCAGGGCGTCATCCACCCAACGGGCCACCGGCACCGAGGCCCGGTGCTCCGCCGTCTGGCCGGCGTGACCAGCCCTGGTCTTGCGTAAGTACCCGGTGCGGATGAGAACCGCGATGTGGTGCTTCGTCTGCGAGCGACTAAGGCCGCAGGATTGCTGCAGCAGTTCATGGGCCGGAAAGGCGCCGTCGCCTGTCTCGGAGGTCATGAACTCGCCGATCACCATGGCCACGCCGCGCGTAGCGATAGGTAGCTCGACGGCGTCTCGAAGGGCGCGGCGCCAGATGCGCAGCGAGACGTCAACCACGGCGGTACCTGTATTGGTCACCGTCGAGCCTCATGGCCCGCTCGTACTCGGCGGGCGCCACCGTGCCGTCTGCGCGCGGACTTTGGCGACGAGGCGAGGCCGGCCTTCAGCGCACGGAGAGCTGCCGAAGCGTCAACCGTGAACTCCGTGCTCAATGCCCAGGGCGGCCAGGAGACCGCTGCTGACAACCCGGTAGCGGGTCCCCAGACGAAGAACTGGAACGGGAAACTCACCCGTGCGCGCCAGCTGGTATGCCGTCGTGCGGCCGATGCCAAGCGCCTTGGCCGCAGTAACGAGGTCGGTGGTAGCCGGTAGGGCCAGCAGCTGAGAGCGGGTCATGCCGCTCACCGCGATGCCTCGCGAAGTGCCTCGAGGAGGTTGCGGTACGCGATGGCCTTCGACCGCCGTGGCTCAAAGGCGCCCTGCTCCCAACGCTGGACTGTCACCGGCGACACGTGAAGCTCTGCGGCTACCTCGGCAAGCGAGACGCGAGCGTCACACCGAATTTTGCGCCGGGCCTCCGGGGGCGGCGGCTGAGCCGCTCGGACACGCTCTGCGAGGGTCATGACCTCGGCTCCCTCTAGCTAGACACACTCAGACGATGAGTGAGTGAGTGTGACCGCGCAACGTTCGACCGTCAACGGAGACACACTCAGACTCTGAGAGTGGCTAGCTAGACGCAACGGCAACGTTCGGATAGCGTCGGAGCTGTGACAGAGGGGCGCGACGGCCAAGCGGGGCGTGGCTTCGTGGTCCCCGTGTCTGATGACGGCAGCGAGTGGCTCAGCTTCGATCCACGTGACAGCGGATGGGCCGTCTTCCGATCGAAGGTCTACGACGCCAAGCGAACGTGGCTCTTCTTCCGTTTCGGCCTCGACCGGGGCTACGACATCGAAAATCGCTTCATCAACCATGAGCCCGCCGTCGTCTACAGCCGCAACAAGCAGTTTTCCAGCGCCTTTATCGAGGTTCGAGAGGTGCGGCTCGCCATCCCCAGCGGCGGAGCCGGCGGCCGGGCACTCCGGGATGCGCCCATGGCTCGCGTAGAGGCCGCAGTCAATCAGCCTGCTTATAGGAAAGAGCTGCTTGAGCGGTTGCCGGGCCCCGATTCGACGCTGGAAGCCTTCCCGAGGGGACAGGCGAATGGTTGGTGGTTCACGCCCTCCAAGCCTCGAATGCGTCCCCCGCTGAAACTCGCAGTTCCCGAGGGGCGTAACCGTCCGGATTCCTTCTACGAGTCAGTTGCGGCGGCCTTCGCCTTCATGTCAGTAGTCAGCCAACGCCCGGCTCAGGACTTAGCGATCGAGAACGAGGTTCCGGTCAGCACGGTGCATGGCTGGGTCAAGGAAGCGCGACGCCGTGGCTTCTTGCCCGCGGGCGAGAGATCGAAGGGCACGGAGTAACCATGGAGAGACGGGGCCGCGTCTACCGCCGCTGCGCCTGCCGGGATGACGCCGGCAGACAGCTCGGGCAGTCGTGCCCGCGGCTCGCGTCCGACGGGAAGCACGGGGTCTGGTACTACGCCGTGGACCTCCCCTCGACGGCTGGGAAGCGGAAGACGATGCGGCGGGGCGGCTTCTCCACCAAGGCCGCCGCCAGCCGGGCGCTGGCCGACGTCACCAACCGGGCCGCCCACGGCGTGCAGGTGGACGACCGCGAGACCGTGGCGACCTTCCTGACCCGCTGGCTGCAGGTGAAGGCCAGCGAGGCGAAGCCCACCACGCTGCGCTCCTACCGGGCGCACGTCGACAACGTGATCGCCCCGGCGATCGGGCACGTGCCCATCGAGCGGCTTCGCGCCGAACACGTCGAGCAGCTCCTGGTCGACGCGATGCATGGCCGCGGGCCGGTGACCGTCAGGCGCATCCACGCCACCCTCCGCTCGGCACTCAGCTACGGGGTGAAGACGCGGCGGCTCCAGTTCAACGTGGCCCGTAACGTCACACCCCCGAACGGGCCCCGCCCCGAGGTGCAGCCGTGGTCCGCCGCCGAGCTGGCTGTCTTCCTGCGGCACGTGGAGACCGACCGGCTCGGTCCGCTGTTCGAAGTCATCGCTGCCACCGGCCTTCGTCGCGGCGAGGCGCTCGGCCTGCGCTGGACCGACCTCGACCTGGGCAACCGCACCGCCCGGATCCGACAGACCGTCGTCGACGTCGGCGGCCGGCTGCAGTTCTCCACCCCGAAGACCCGGTCGTCAGAGGCCACGGTGCCGCTGACCGAGCGCGCCGTGCTGGCACTGCTGCAGTGGCGCCTCGGGCAGGACATCGACCGGCAGGCCTGGGGCGCGGCGTACGAGGACCACGGCCTGGTCTTCGCCCGCGAGAACGGTGCCCCGCTCCGCCCGGAGTACGTCACCCGCCGCTTCGTGGCCCTCAGCAAGACGGCCGGCTTGCGACGGGTGCGGCTGCACGACCTCCGGCACGGCGCCGCGTCGCTGATGCTCGCCGCCGGCGTCCCGATGGCGATCGTGTCGAAGATGCTGCGGCACTCCTCGATCGGCATCACCGTCGACACCTACGGCCACCTGTCCGAGGACACCGCCCGCACCGCGTCCGACGCGATGGCGGCGGCGCTCGAGCAGGCCTTCGAGACCGCCGCGGCGGCGGCCCGCGACCACACTGCGACCACATCAGCCGCTGACGACGTCCCGGAAGTCACCCCGCACGGAGTCCGTGCAGGTCAAGACGGTGGGCCCCGTGGGGATCGAACCCACAACCCGCGGATTAAAAGTCCGCTGCTCTGCCAATTGAGCTAGAGGCCCGGCGCCGAGCCGATTTCGGGCCGGGCACGCGGGGCGAGGCTACCGCTCGCGGCGTCCCCGTCACTGCTTCCGGACAGACGGGCAGGGCGCCCGCCCCGCTCGCAGGCGCACATCACAACCTCCCACGGCGCACGCCCGGCACGCGGCGGTGCATCCTTGAGGTGTCGTGCACGCCGCCGCTGGTGACATAGCTCATAGCTCATCGACCCCGTGTTCGGGCGACCGTGCGCCGACCATCAACAGGAAGGGCGCTGCGGCGCCTCGCCGAGCACAGCCAGAGAGGCAGCCGTGACTTCCGAGCGCAGCGCAGTTCCGGACAGCGCGAACCCCGACGTCGTACTCGTCGGGGCCGGCATCATGAGCGCCACCCTGGCCCAGCTGCTCAAGGTCGTGGCCCCCGACTGGAGCGTCGCCGTCTTCGAGTCCGGCAGCGCCGTCGCGGGCGAGAGCTCCGGCCCGTGGAACAACGCCGGCACCGGGCACGCCGCCCTCTGCGAGCTCAACTACACGCCAGCGGACGAGAACGGCCGGGTGGACCCCACCAAGGCCGTCACCATCAACGAGCAGTTCCAGGTGTCGCGGCAGTTCTGGTCCCACCTCGTGCGCGGCGGGATGACCGGCTCCCCCAAGGACTTCATCTCGCCCGTTCCGCACCTGAGCTTCGTCACCGGCGAGAAGGGCCGCAGCTACATGCGTGCCCGCCATTCGTCGCTGGCCGCCCAGCCGCTGTTCGAGGGCCTCGAGTACACCGAGGACCAGGCGCAGATGGCCGAGTGGCTGCCGCTGATGATGGAGGGCCGCGACCCCCAGGAGATCGTCGCCGCCACCCGTTCCGCCGCGGGCACCGACGTCAACTTCGGCGCCCTCACCCGGCTGATGCTCGACGACGTCGCCGGCCGGGGCGTGAACGTCTACCTCAACCAGCGCGTGCAGGAGCTGGAGAAGGAGTCCGACGGCCGCTGGAAGGTCACCGTCCGGGACAGCAGGTCCGGCGAGCACCTCACGGTCCGCACCCGCTTCGTGTTCGTCGGTGCCGGTGGTGGCGCGCTGCCGCTGCTGCAGAAGGCGGCCATCCCCGAGATCAAGGGCTTCGGCGGCTTCCCCGTCAGCGGTCTCTTCCTGCGCACCCGCTCGCCGGAGCTCGTCAGCCGGCACCAGGCCAAGGTCTACGGCCAGGCCGCCGTGGGCGCACCGCCCATGTCGGTACCGCACCTCGACCTGCGCCTGATCGACGGCGAGTACTCGCTGCTGTTCGGCCCCTACGCCGGCTTCTCGCCCAAGTTCCTCAAGGCCGGTTCGATGTTCGACCTGCCGCTCAGCGTCAAGCCGAACAACCTGGGCTCCATGCTCGGCGTCGCCCGCACCGAGCTGGCGCTGACGAAGTACCTGGTGGGCGAGCTCCTGCAGAGCCGTTCGGCCCGGCACAAGACGCTCACCGGCTTCGTCCCGACCGCCGAGCAGGACGACTGGGACATGGTCACCGCCGGCCAGCGCGTGCAGGTCATCAAGCAGGACCCGAAGACGGGCAAGGGCGTGCTGCAGTTCGGCACCGAGCTCATCGTCGGCGCCGACGGCACCATCGCCGGACTGCTCGGTGCCTCCCCCGGTGCGTCGACGGCGGTGTCGGCGATGCTGACCCTCCTCCAGCGCGCCTTCCCCGACCGGGTCGACGCCTGGCGCCCGCTGCTGCAGGAGGCCATCCCCTCCTACGGCCGCTCGCTGGCCTCCGACACCGCGCTGCTGCAGCAGGTGCGCACCGACACCATGCAGACGCTGGAGCTCAACGGCTGACGTCCGCTCCGCCTTGCACGCGTCAGGGCCGGTCCTCCTCGGGACCGGCCCTCACGCGTCTTCGCGATCTGCAGGGTCAGAGCACGTCCAGGACCAGCAGCAGGATCACCGTCAGCAGCGCCGACAACGCGAGGGAACCCAGGCAGCCCAGGCGGCTGGAGAAGAGGAAGAACATCGCCCTCCGATGCCCATCGAGTGGGACGGCCCACACGCCGTGTGCGGTGAGTCACCCCCTCGAGGATCGGACCACCCGTTCAGGGGATCGCGGGTGACCGTCGCGGTTACGTACCGTCATGTTCGTTCCGGTCGGGGGCTGGTCAACCTGCCTCCGTCCGCCGACGGACTTCCGCCCCGCATGACCGCGCGGCGGGCACTACCCCGGCCCGGCTGACCCGTTCCCCCCGGGGCAGCCGGGCCGGCCTCTTTCCCGACCCGACCCGGAGCGCTCCCCCGCCAGGCGGGATCGCAGACCAACTGCACGAGGTCGGCGAGCGCCGTCCGCAGCTCGTCGTCGACCGGCAGCTCGACGACGACCGGCGGCTCCTCCCCCAGCGTCACCTCGAGCGGGAACACGTAGGGCTTCTTGGTCTCCGAGAGGACGTGCGGCTCGCACGTCCCCGGTCGGAACGTCACCCCGACCTCGGCCGCGCCCGCCCGCGCTGTCAGCTCCAGCGGCAGGTCGGCCCAGGCGTCCAGCAGCACGCTGCGGCCGATCCGGCGCACAGAGACCGACTGGTCGCCGTCCACCCGGCGCACGACCAGCCGCCCGGCGAGCTCGCCGTCCCGGGCGTCCAGCTCCGTCACGCGCAGCTCGGCCACCGCGGCGACCCGCGCGGCCGCGCACTCCTCGACGTGCACCCGGGCCGGGACGCCCCCCGCCAGCGGCACCCTCAGCCCCTCCACGGAACCGTCCGGACGCACGACGGTCAGCCGTGCGACGGCCGGTCCGGGGACGACGGCGCAGTCCACGGCGCCGTAGGCACCGGCAGGTCGATCACCCGGCCGGGCACGAACGCCGCCGTCACCGGCGTCTCCGGGACCGGGGCGAAACCCGGCGCGTCGAGCGCCACCGCGGACACGGTGAACGGGGCCTCCCCCGTGTCGGTCACCCGCACCTGGAACCGCCCGCCGACCGCCTCGTCCGTGCGCAACCGGACCGCCTCCGCCGAGATCCCGGGCACCGCCGGGGGCGCGGCGGCGGACGTCGCGGGCGGCGGACGTCGCGGGCGGCGTCGGCGCGAGCGAGGAAGTCCGGACGTCGTCCGGTGCGTCCGACGCCGGCGAGCAGGCGACCAGCGCCGGCAGCACTCTCAGCGCGGGCGCCCTCCTCATGGCCCCGCAGCGTAGGACCGCCCAGGTCCCGGGCGGAGCCGTTCAGCGGTGGCGGCCGGGGATGCGCGCCATGACCCGGCCCGCCTCCATGCGCACCTCGAGCTTCTCCTGCGGGTTGGCGGCCGGTCCGCGGCGCGGCTGGCCGTCGTCGAGGTCGAACGCCGAGCCGTGCCACGGGCAGACCAGGCACTCCGAGCCGCGCACCGTCTCCACGGTGCCCTCGTCCAGCGGACCCGAGAGGTGGGAGCAGGCGGCGACGAAGACGTCGACCCGCGTTCCCCGGCGCACCACGGCCAGCGGAACCGCCATGCTGCCGCCCTTGCCCGAGCGCATCGTGGGCCGCCCGTCCGCCAGGTCGTCCAGCGGGCCGAGGTCGATCCACTCCGACGACAGGGCACGCACTGCCGTCGCCGCGTGGGAGGCGCCCGAGGACTGCGCGTAGGACATGTGCCCGCCGATGGCGGCTGAGCCGCCCGCGAGGCCGAGCCCCGAGTAGGAGAGCACCCGCCCCAGACCGCCCCGTCCGCGGCTGCGCGCCACCAGGGAGCCCACGTAGAGGCCCAGTGCGGCGGTGTTCATCACCGCGTGCAGGGCGCCGAGGCGACGGACGCCGGCCCCCTGCTCCGACCAGTCGGCGGCACCGGACAGCGCGGCCGGCACGGCGGCGGCGACGCCGGTGCCGATCAGCAGGGTCGCCGCCGGCCGCATGGGCGGGATCGCGTCGAGCAGTCCAGCGGACACCCAGCTGCCCACCGGCACCTGGACCATCACCGGGTGCAACGGATGGCCCAGCCACGTGCCGTGCAGGAAGTCCTTGAACGCGCCCGGCTTGAGCGCCCCCTGAACCGCCTTGCGCGCCGGCTCGATCGCCTTGTCGAACGCCGACACGTCCGCGACGCGGTCCAGGAATCCCATGAGGCTCATGGGCGAGTCACTACCCCCGAGGTCAGCCCCCGATACCCCGTCGGCCCACGACTCCCAGGCAACGGGACTCACAGGCAACGGTGAGCAAGGACACGGGTGGATCACAGTTGCGACCGGCATGTTCAGGGGTGACAACGGTTGTGCCGAAGAGGAGCCTTGACCCTGCTCATCTCCGCTGACCAGCCCATCTGCCGATCGGAACCCCGTGACCTGCCCGTCCCTGCACCGCCGTGGCCATGCCGCCGAAGCCCTCGGCGACCTGTCGCATGCGACGGCGCAGCGGATCCGGGGGATCGCACCGCGGCTCACCGCCCACCTGCGGCGTGACGACACGACCGCGCAGTTCGCCCGGTTCGTGCTCGTCGGCGCTGTCACCACGGCCGTGTACGCCGCGCTGTTCGTCGCGCTCTCCGGTCGCGGCTACCTCCCCGCGCACCTGGTCGGCACCGCGATCTCGACGGTGCTGGCCAACGAGCTGCACCGCAGGCTGACCTTCCGCGCCGACGAGCGGGTCCACTGGTTCACCGCTCAGTGGGAGGCCGGGGGCGTCACCATCCTGGGCCTGCTGGCCACGAGCACCGCCCTGGGCTGGCTGCACGCCGTCACCGACGGCACGAACACCGGGCTGCAGATCGCCACGGTCGCCGCCGTCACCGCCTTCATCGGGCTGATGCGCTTCGTGGCCCTGCGCTGGATCTTCCGCCCGGAGCCGGCCACCGCCTGACCCGCTCAGGCTGAGAGGGGCACCGATCATGGCTAGCCTCCACCGAGTGAGCGAGATCGGCCCCAGCCCGTCCCCGTGGCAGGGCCGCGCCCGGACCGCCGGGCGGTGGGCGTCTCGCGTCGCCCTCGCGCTCGGGGGCGCGCTCGCCGCCGTGCTGCTCTTCGCCCGGGTCTCGGCCCCCATCGGCCCGTTCGACGCCACGCTCTCCTTCCGGCCGGCCGGCGGCGGGGCCGAGGTGTCGGTCGCGCCGCTGGGCGAGCTCGCCGTCGACGTGTACGACGGGCCCCTGCGGCTGGACGTCTCGCTGCAACGGGTGGACCAGGAGCGCGCCCGGGCGCTGGCCACCGACCCGGTCCGGCTGGCCGGGGTGGTCGACCAGGTCACCGACGACCTCCGGTCCGCTGTCGTCCGACTCATCTGGCTGACCGCGCTCACGGCCCTCGCCGGCGGGGCCCTCACCTCCTGGGCGGTGCTGCGCCGCCGCCGTGAGCCGGTGATCGCCCTGGGGCTCACCACCGCCGTCCTGGCGATCACGGGTGGGATCGGGGTGGCCACCTGGCGTCCGGAGGCGCTGTCCCAGCCGACCTACACCGGCCTGCTGACCAACGCCAGCAGCCTCATCGGCAGCGCCGAGGACATCGTGGCCCGCTTCGACGCCTACCGGGCGTCGCTGGAGGACCTGGTGGGCAACGTGGGCACGCTGTACTCGGCCCTCTCCGCCCTGCCCGCTCCGGCCGCGGGTGAGGACACCGTGGCCCTGCTGCACGTCTCCGATCTGCACCTGAACCCCGCCGGCTTCGACCTGGTGCGCCAGGTCAGCCAGAAGTTCGGGGTGGAGGCGATCCTGGACACCGGTGACATCACCGACTGGGGCAGCGAGCCGGAGAACCGGCTCATCACGTCCGTGGGCGATCTCGACGTGCCCTACGTGTACATCCGGGGCAACCACGACTCCGCGACGACCGCCGGGCTGCTCGCCCTCCAGCCCAACGTCACCGTCCTCGACGACTCCGCGGTCACCGTCGCCGGGATCCAGGTCGTCGGGGCTCCCGATCCGCGGTTCACTCCCGACAAGAGCACCGGGGACGACGACGCGGGCGACGACGTCCTGATCGAGTCCGGGGAGGAGCTCGCCGACGTCGTCGCGGAGCTGGCCGCGCCGCCCGCGATCGCCCTGGTGCACGACCCGA
The DNA here is from genome assembly GCF_002938425.1 of Blastococcus atacamensis. Taxonomy (GTDB): domain Bacteria; phylum Actinomycetota; class Actinomycetes; order Mycobacteriales; family Geodermatophilaceae; genus Blastococcus; species Blastococcus atacamensis. Next base: position 48,205 of record NZ_POQU01000015.1, read on the forward strand.
AGCAGGCGCCCCCGCTGGACGGCGCGGTCCCCCTGGTGCTGGCCGGCCACACGCACAGCCGGAAGGTCACCGAGCTCGACGACGGCACGCGGCTGATGGTCCAGGGCTCCACCGGCGGCGCGGGGCTGCGGGCCCTGGAGGGTGAGTACCCCAAGCCGCTGACCTGCACGGTGCTCTACCTGGACCGGAGCACGGGGCTGCTGCGCGCCTACGACGACATCACTCTCGGCGGCCTCGGCGAGACCGAGGTGACCGTGCAGCGCACCGTGGTCCCGCGCTCGGACGAGGTCCCTGCGGACGCCCCGGCGGCTCCGGCCTCCGGGCCCCGATGAGCCGGCCGCTCTAGGCTTCGGCCATGTCGACGACGACCCGTACCGCCCGCCTGGCCGGCGGACTGCTCGCCGGGGGCCTGCTCCTGACCGGCTGCTCCTACACCTCGCAGAACGTCTCGTGCCAGGGCACCTCCTGCACCGTCACGCTCAGCGGCGAGGGCGCCGAGGCCGAGATTCTGGGGCAGACGCTGACCTTCGGCGGCGTCCAGGACGGGCGCGCCTCGCTGACCGTGGGCGGCGCGAGCGTCTCCTGCGGCGAGGGGGAGAGCGTCAACGCCGGCCCCCTGGAGCTCTCGTGCTCCGGTATCACCGACGACTCGGTGGAGCTCAACGCGCGGCTGAACTGAGGTCGGGCGGGTCTGCGGACGCTCTGACTCTGCCCCACATGTGGGGCAGAGTCAGAGCGTCGCGGAATGGACCGGCTCAGCCGGCGTGCGCGACCTCCACGACGACGCGCTGCGGGTCCTGCAGGAGGTGAACGCGGAACGGCGCCTGGCTCCGGGTGCCGATGAAAGCGGTCGTGGTGCCCTCGAAGGTCGCGAGGAAGTCGACCTCGGTGACGCTTCCGGTCCCGGTCGCGGTCACCGTGCCCGCCGAGCTGAACTCCTCGATCCCGGTGTCGTAGGGGTAGCCGACACCGGTGATACCCACCTGCAGCACGGCGTCGCCCTCGAGCTCCACCGGCTCGCCGCGGCCCGGCTCGATCGCCTCCTCGACGTACCGCACGTCCCAGCCCGGGGTGCCGGTGCCACCGAGTTCGAAGACGACCTGGTCGAAGCCGTCCTGCGCGGCCACGCGCACGGTGCTGACGGTGAGCAGCGCGTCGTCGGAAGCCGTCCCGGTGTCCGGCTGCGTGTCGCCGGGAAAACTCGCGGGGTCCGGTGCCGCCGACCCGGTCGCCGAGGTCTCGCCCGCCGTCGCTCCCGCCGAGGACGACGCCGTGTCCGAGCTCCCCTTCTGGGCGCAGCCCGAGACGAGGGCGAGCGAGACGGCGAGGGCGGGAACGGCCAGGTTGAGGGGAACGCGCACGAGCACAGCCTCGCATCCGAGGACCCCTGGTCAGAGGAGGCGCGAGGGGCATGTATTGTTCTCGCTGCCCCCGGCGAACGAGCCCTCATCGTCTAGCGGTCCAGGACGCCGCCCTTTCAAGGCGGTAGCACGGGTTCGAACCCCGTTGGGGGCACGATGCACCACAGCAAGGCCCTGTAGCGCAGTTGGTTAGCGCGCCGCCCTGTCACGGCGGAGGTCGCGGGTTCGAGTCCCGTCAGGGTCGCTCTCCGGTGGAGTCGCCGGGAGGGGCAGGTAGCTCAGTCGGTACGAGCGCTCGCCTGAAAAGTGAGAGGTCGGCGGTTCGACCCCGCCCCTGCCCACCCACTGCGAACGGGCTCGGCGCGACGCGCCGGGCCCGTTCTCGCATTCAGGCCCAGCTGCGGTCGCCGGCCACCTGCGCGTAGACCTCGGCGTGCACCTGCCGCACCGCTTCCCGCTGGCCGTCACGCCACACCCGGTCGGCGGGGCGAGGCATGGGCCGGATGAGCGCGGCACCGATGGCCGCGGTGAGCGACACGGCGTCGACGCCGCCCTGCTCGTCGTGGGAGTAGGGCACGACCTCCGACCACTGATCGGCGAACCAGCCGCAGCTCGGCGCGACGACGCGGGTGCCCACGTCGCGGCAGACCTCCACGTCGCGGGAGTGCGTGCCGCACGGCTCGGGAAGGACCGCGACGTGCAGCTGCTGCAGCTGCGCCACCCACCCGGCCGCCGGGAACACCACCAACTCCAGCTGACCGGCCTCGGCCATCGCCGGGATCGCGGGATCGAGCGCCGGCACGTCCGCCTCCTCGACCAGCAGCCGCAACCGGCCACCCCCCGACACCGCGCCGGAGACGGCCGCCCGCACGAGCCGGCCCACGTCGGGTACCGAGGCCGATGACGCACCCACGCGCAGCCCCACCAGGCCCCGCTCGGCGCCGAGCTCGGGATCGGCGACGGCGACCGACGGGTGGGCGACCACGATGGCGGTCCGGCCGTACCGCTCGGCGATGTCGTCGGCCGCTCCCGGGGTGAGCGTCAGCACGACCTCCGCGATGCCGAGGACGGCCGCCAGGTGGGCGTCGTGGGGTCCGGGCGAGGCCGCTCCCGGGGCGTGCAGCTGGTGCACCGTGACGACCAGCGGAACCCCCTGGCGCTGCAGCTCCTCGCTCCAGGCCTCCATCGCCGCCGCGTCGAGCCGGCCGTAGCCGACGTGCAGGTGGACGACATCGACGTCGCGGGAGTGGGCGGCCAGGTGTGCGTGGTCGAACCAGCAGCTGGGCTCGGCGCCGTTACCGACCCGCGTGACGCCATCGGGCAGGACCGCGTCCACGTAGGCGTCACGGTGCGGGATGGTGGCCACGCGGATGCCGGCCCCCGGTAGCGCGGGAAGCCCCGTATCCGGGGGGTGAGCGTGGGTCACGCGACGGTGCGTCTCCTCGTACGGTCGAGCATTCCGGCAGCACGATGGTGCCGCTCGGCGATCTCAGGACGTGGCCTCCTGGTTCGGGCCGGTCCGGTATCGCCTACCCCGGGCGTCCGGCGTCGAACCCGGAACCGACTCCATCGGGTGAGCCCGCGTGCCGGACGCGTCACCGGCCCCAGCGGCCCAGCCTGCGCGCGGTGGCGTATGCCGGCGCCCGGAATTTGGCCATCGGCCCGTCCGCGACGAGACCCGGCGGCGCGTTCAGGACGGCGTCGAAGCGAAGAGCGGAGTCAAACGGCCCGCGGGCCGCCGTGCTGCGCAATCGGGCGAACGGCCGCCACTCGCCCTGCCCGACGGCCGCGGCGAGGGTGAAGTCGATCCGGCCCTCCGCGGCCGCCTCGGCCACCGGCTCGGGGTCGGAGGAGATCCCGGCGGTCTGCGGAAGAGCCGCGATGCGGATGGTGCCGACGGCCGACCGGAAGCCCATGATCGAGCCGTAGGGGCCCTCGGCGTCCACCCTCGGCACCGGCACCAGCCGGCTCCACCGGCCCTGTCCGGTGCTCGACAGCAGGAGGTCGACCGGGTCGCGGTCGCCGCCGAGGCGGATCGCCAGGCCCAGGACGTCGGGCAACGGAGCGGGTAGCCCGGCGCCGCGCGAGATCCGGACGACGACGGCGTCGCGGCGCACCTCGTCCAGCCATGGCACCCCGATCGGCGGCGTGCTCCCGTGGCGCTCCAGCACGCCGTCGAACACCGCCCCCCGCGGGTGCATGGCCCTCCCCCGCCGGTACCTGGCCACCGCCCCGAGGGGCACGGCCACCGCCTTGCCGGCCAGCTCTGCCAGATCCGTCACGGCACCGTCCTGCCCGTCCGGCGGCCGGGCTACCCGTCGCATCCCGGACGCTGCGCGGAGTCCTTCCGCGGGGCTACCGTGGCGGTGGTCGAGGGTTGTCGAACCCTGCTGTGACGGGTGTGACCAGACGGTTCGGACGCAGCGAACTCTGCGCAAGTCCGCCCGGATGTCTGGAGAGATCTGCCCTGTGGCACGGACCGGTCCCGCCCCTAGGTTCAGAACATGTTCTCGACGCTCCTGGTCATCGGCGGTGTTCTGGTCGGCCTGCTCGTTCTGCTGGCCGCGATCGTGAGCCTCAGCGCGCGTCCGGCGACGACCACGCGCACGCCCGCCGGAGTGCGGACGCCGACCTGGGCCGCGGACGCCGGCCGCCCCCACCCGGACGCGTGGGCTCCGCTCTCCGCCGCGAGCACCAGCGAGATGCCCGCCGTCCGCTGATCGCGCCGGGCGCTCAGCGACCGGTCATCAGATCGGCGGCGCGCTCGCCGATCAGCACCGCGGTGGCCGCGGGTCCGCGGACGGGCACCCGCGGCAGCACCGAGGTGTCGGCCACGCGGAGCCCCTCCACACCGCGCACGCGCAACTCCTGGTCCACGACGGCGCCCCGATCGCCGTTCGGCCCCATGCGGGCGGTGCCCGAGAGGTGGACGGCGGTGGTCAGCCGCTCGGTGATCCAGCCGCGCAGGGCCGCGTCGCCCGCCGGCAGGGCCACCGGATCCCCGACCGCACGCATCGCCCGGCTGCCCAGCAGCTCGGCGGCCAGCCGCACCCCCTGTCGCATGCGCCGCGCGTCGGCGCCCTCGACCAGGTGCCGGTATTCGACCAGCGGGGGCCGGTCGGGGTCGCCGTCGACCAGCGACAGCCGGCTCCGGCTCTCGGTCCGCTGCAGCGCCACGCCCACCTCGACCGGCTGACCGGTCGCTGGCCGCCCGCTCATCACCTGGGCGAACGGCGCCATCCAGGGCAGCACCTCGAGGTCACCCGGCACCGCGGCGCCGTCGGAAGTGGCGTGCAGGACCCCGTGCAACGGCGCCTCCCCCGGCCCGGCCAGGACGCCGTCGCGCGGGGCGAACGGCAGGTGGACGATCGGGTGGTCCGTGGCGCCCTCCCCCACCGGCGCGTCGACCAGGACCTCGATGCCGGCCGCCCGCAGCCGTGCGGCCGGGCCGATCCCCGACAGCAGCAGCAGGTGTGCCGAGCCCACCGCGCCGGCGCTGAGCACCACCTCGTGCGCCCGGACGTCCCCGGCGGTCGTGGCGACGCCCACCGCACGGCCGCGCTCGACCAGGACCCGCAGGACCCGCACGCCGCCGCGCACCGTCAGGAGCGGGTCGTCGCGCCGCGGCGCCAGGTAGGCCGCCGCGGTGCTGACCCGCACCCCGTCGACGACGTTGCGCGGAACGGGCCCGTAGCCGGGCGGGCCTCCGGCGTTCTTGTCCGGTTCGGCCGGCAGGCCCAGCTCGTCGGCCGCCTCCGCGAGGGCCGCGGCCAGCAGTGGACCGTCCCCGGGGCGGGCCACCGGCATCGGGCCGTCCGCCCCGTGGTCCGGGCGATCGCCCAGGTCGCGGTCGCTCTCCAGTCGCCGGAGCACCGGCAGCAGCTCATCCCATCCCCACCGGTCGTTGCCCGCGGCCGCCCAGTCCGCGGCATCGGCGGGAGTGGGCCGGATGAAGTAGCCGGCGTTGATCGCGCTCGACCCGCCGACGACGCGGCCGCGCGGCACCCGGATCGTCCGGCCGTCGGCCAGCAGCCCGGGCAGATCCCAGTTCGCCGGATGCCCGGGCACCGCTGCGCGCAGCGTGGAGGCGTCGCGCAGCTCCGCCGGCAGCGGGGAGTCCGCCCCCGCCTCGAGCACCAGGACCCGGCGCCCGGCGTCGACCAGCCGGGCGGCCAGCGCGCACCCGGCCGTCCCGGCTCCGACGACGACGACGTCCCAGCCGCCGAGCGGCTCAGCCATCCTTGAGGCCGAGAACCCGGGGCAGGTCCAGCCGGCGCACCTTGCCGGTGGAGGTGCGGGGCAGGTCCGGGAGCGGGTGGAGGGCCTTGGGGCGCTTGGCCGGCGCGAGGCGGGCCCGGGCCCAGTCGGCCAGCTCACCGGCGTCCGCGTCGCCGACGTAGGCGGCCACCACCCGCTGCCCCCAGTCGGGATCGGGCACGCCGAAGACGGCGCTCTCCACCACCCCCGGGTGCGCGTCGAGGACCGCCTCCACCTCCGCCGGGTAGACGTTGACCCCGCCGGAGATCACCAGGTCCTCCCGGCGCCCGTCGAGCCACACGACGCCGTCGTCGTCGACCCGGCCGAGGTCGCCCACTGTCACCCGGTCGCCGCGCCAGGCGGCCGCCGTCTTCTCCGGAGCACGCCAGTACTCGAAGCGGGCCCACGGCGGCACGGCGCACCAGAGCTGGCCGCGCTCGTCGGTCTCCAGCCGCCGGCCGGGCCGCGCCCGCCCGACGCTGCCCGGGTGCGCCAGCCAGTCCTCGGGCGAGCAGACGGTGAACTGGGCCTCCGTGGAGCCGTAGAACTCCCAGACGCTGCCCCCGGGCAGGGCGGCCAGGGCGGCGCGCTTGAGCGGCTCGGGGCAGGGGGCGCCCGCGTGCACCAGGCGACGGAAGGAGGACCAGTCGACGTCGCCCCGGGCCAGCAGCCGCTGCAGGTGCGTGGGCACGCAGAAGGCGGTGGTCGGCCGGAGCTCGGTGATCGCGCGAGCGGCCCTGGCGGCGTCGAAGGGCCCGGGCAGCAGCACCTCGCCGCCGGCCAGGAGCGTGTGGATCGCGAACCGCAGCGGTGCGCTGTGGTGCAGCGGCGAGAGGACCAGGTGCCGGTCGGCCGGGCCGAACCCCCAGAGCTCGATCTCCTCGGCGGCCAGCGCACGGGCGTCGTCCTCGGTCAGCACGCCCGCCCACACGCCCTTGCGGCGGCCGGTGGTGCCCGACGTGTAGTGCATCGGCCGGGCCAGCGGCACGTCGGCGAGGTCCGCCTCGTCCTCGCCGAGAAGGCGCCCGGGCTCGTCGCCCGCGTCGAGCGCGGGGTCGGCGTCCTCCGCGAGGGCCGCGCGCTCCGCAGCCGGCAGGGCGGGGTCCAGCACCACCGGCAGGATGCCCGTGCGCAGGGCCCCGAGCACCACGGCCAGCAGCTCCGGCGACGCCGCGGCCGAGACCAGCAGCCGGTCGCCTCGGCCCAGCCCCGCGGCGGCCAGGGAGGCGGCCGCGCGCCGCTGGTCGCGCTCACTGCCGGCGCTGTTCCTGTCTCTTATCCCCCTCTGACGCTGCCGACGAAGAGGATAGTTGAGAACTCCGTGGTCGCAGTATACTTAAAACAACAAAAATATAACTACAACAATTAGATGTACTTATAATCAAATTAGAATAAA
>NZ_POQU01000150.1 GCF_002938425.1 Blastococcus atacamensis
TTGTTTCTTTTTTTTTTAATTGTAGTGCTCCCACTCTTTTCTTCAGTTTCAGATTGGTAGGAAGAGTCAGATTGTTATAAGAGACAGTCCCGGACCCCACCCCGGTCGCGTCCAGCACTGCCTCGTACAGCGGCGCGCCCCAGCCGCTCGGTCCCTCGCTCATCGGGCCGACACTAGGCCGCCCCGTCGTGCGAGATTCTGCTTGACCCTGACGCGACGTCAGGCCGCAGCCTCGTCGTCGTCAAGGAAGGAGGAACCGCGATGAACGTGGGAGAGGTCGCCGCACTGGCCGGCGTCACGGTGCGCACGCTGCACCACTACGACCGGATCGGGCTGCTGTCGCCGTCCGGGCGGACGGCGGCCGGGTACCGGCAGTACTCGCCGGCCGACCTGGACCGGTTGCACCAGGTGCTGCTCTACCGCGAGCTCGGGTTCCCCCTCGAGGAGGTCGCGACCCTGCTGGACGACCCGTCCGCCGATCCCGCCGTGCACCTGCGCCGCCAGCACCGGCTGCTGCAGGACCGGCTGGAGCGCACGCAGGCGATGGTCGCGGCCGTCGAGAAGGAGATGGAGGCACGATCGATGGGGATCTCACTCACCCCGGAGGAGCGGTTCGAGGTGTTCGGCGACTGGCTGCCGGAGGAGTACGCGGCAGAGGCCGAGGAGAAGTGGGGCGGGACCGAGGCCTGGGCGCAGTCCCAGCAGCGGACCCGCGCCATGACCAAGGACGACTGGCTGCGGGTCAAGGCCGAGACCGACGACGTCGAGGCGCGCTTCGCCGCCGCCCTGCGGGACGGCGTCCCCGCCGACGGGGAGACGGCGATGGGCCTCGCCGAGGAGCACCGGCAGCAGATCAGCCGGAACTTCTACGACTGCGGCTACGAGATCCACGCCGGCCTGGGCCGGATGTACGTGGAGGACGAGCGCTTCACCGCCCACTACGAGGGCATCGCGCCCGGCCTGGCCCAGTACGTGAGCACCGCCGTCCAGGCCAACGCCGCCCGTCACGGGGGCTGATCCGCGCTGCGGGGCCGTGCGCTGATGGGCAGTTCCCGGCCCCGGAACTGCCCATCAGCGCACACCGCTCACGGCACGCGGACGAGCAGTTCGGCGTGCAGCATGCCGAGCCAGCCGTCGTCCGCGTCACGCCACCGGAGCCACGCGGCGGCGATGTCGTCCAGCCCCGCGGGCGTCGCCAACCCGTAGGCCACCGCCTGCTCGGCGAAGGACGACGCCGTCGCCCGGCCGGCCCAGGAGTCGCCCCACCACCGCCGCTCGTCGGGGGTGGCGAAGCACCAGGCCGACGTCGTCGCGGTGACGTCGCGCAGGCCGGCGGCGTGCGCCCACGACACCAGCCGCCGGCCGGCGTCGGGTTCGGCGTCGTTGGCCCGGGCCACCCGGGAGTACAGCTCCAGCCAGCGGTCCAGCCCGTCGTCCAGCGGGAACCAGGTGGTCGCCGCGTAGTCCACGTCCCGGACGGCGATCATCCCGCCGGGCCGGCAGACCCGGGCCATCTCGCGCAGCGCCGCAACCGGATCGGTGAGGTGCTGGAGTACCTGGTGGGCGTGCACGACGTCGAACGAGCCGTCGGGGAGATCGAGGGCGTAGACGTCGCCCACGCCGAACTCGGCAGGGACCCCGGCTCGCTCGGCGGCGGCCCGCGCCTCGTCCAGCGGATCGGGCGAGACGTCGAGGCGGAGGACCCGTCCGGGGGCCACGAGCGCGGCGAGGTCGACGGTGATCGTGCCGGGGCCACAACCCACGTCGAGGACGTCGAGCCCGGGCGCAGCGCGGGGAGCAGGTAGGCCGCCGAGTTCTCGGCGGTGCGCCAGCGGTGCGACTGCAGGACGGGCTCGGCGTGCCCGTGCGTGTAGGTGTCCACGGCGGGATCGTGCACCCACCGTCCACACAGTGGAACGCCTTTCCCAAAAGTTGGGATCAGCCCTCCGGCAGCACCTGCTCGGCCACTGCGACCGCGCGCTCGCGGTCGGCGGGCACCAGACCGATGCGGGTGCGCCGGTCGAGGAGATCGGAGACGCTGCGCGCCCCCTCGTGGCGGACGGCGAACCGGAGCTCCCCCACGGTCTCCGGCCGCCCCGCCACCACGAGGGCCGGACCCAGCGCCTCGACCAGCGGCGCCTCCGTGCCGTAGCGCGCCACCAGCCGCTCGGCCGCGACCACCCGGTCCAGCGCCACCCGCGGCGCGGCACCCACCAGCGGCAGGCGGGCGGTCGTGGTCCGCGCCGCTCCCCTGCCCAGTCGCGCGACCACGGCGTCCACCGTCTCCTCGGCCATCGCCCGGTAGGTGGTGAGCTTGCCGCCGACCACCGACAGGACCGGTCCGTCCCAGCGGAGCAGGTGCTTGCGGGAGAGATCCGCGGTGGCACCGCCCGGCCCCGCGCCCGCCGACTCCGGCAGCACCAGGGGCCGGTAGCCGGCGTAGGCGCCGACCAGGTCCTCGCGGGTCAGCGGCTCGGCGAGGACCTGGTTCACGGTGGCGAGCAGCTGCTGCACCTCGGCGTCCGAGGGCTGTGCATCCTCCGCGGGCACCGGCCCGTCCACCGGCTCGTCGGTGAGCCCCAGGTGGACCAGGCCATCCGGCTGCGGCAGCGCGAACACGTACCGGGACCGGGAGCCGGGCAGCGGCACGGTCAGCGCCGCCAACGGCGACCCGAGCCGGTCGGCCGGCAGCACGAGGTGCGACCCCCGGGAGGGCACCAGCCGGATTCCCGGGGCCAGCTGCTGCGACCAGACACCGGCAGCGTTGACCACCACGCCAGCGCGCAGCCGCAGATCGGCGTCGTCCACGCGCACGTGCACGTCGGCGCCGTCGACCGCCAGCACCTCGGCGCCCGCGACCACCCGGGCGCCGTAGGCGGCGGCCGTGCGGGCCAGGGCGACCACGAGCCGCGCGTCGTCGGTCAGCTGCCCGTCCCAGAAGACGACGCCGCCGGCCCCTCCCCGCACCCCCGGCGTCATCCGCGCGACGTCGTCGGAGCGCACGCGCCGGGTCGGGGGCAGCGAGCCC
>NZ_POQU01000151.1 GCF_002938425.1 Blastococcus atacamensis
TAACGGCGACCACCGACATCTTGTTTTTCTTGTTCGTCGGAAACGTTAAATGTTTATAAGAGACAGCCGTCGCCGTGCCGCCGCCGCCCCCCAACCCGACCGACGGCCAGCTCGGTGCGGCGAGGACCAGCCAGGACGCGGCAGCCGCCGAGGTGGGCCGGCTCAGCGGGCTGCTCGCTGCCGCTGAGGCCGAGGTCGAGCGGTACGGCCTCCAGGCCGAGGCCGCGGGGGTCGCCTACGAGGCCGCGCTTGAGGCCTTCCAGATGGCGCAGGCCGCCGCCGACCAGGCAGCCGCCGAGCTGGAGCGGGCTGCCGGCGCCGTCGCCGCCGCGGAGGCCCGGATCGCCACGTTCTCCCGGGACACCTACATGAAGGGCTCGTCCCTCTCCAGCACCGCGGCGCTCCTGGACGCCCACGGGCCGGGCGACCTCATCCAGAAGGCCGCGATGCTCGACTACGTCGCCGACAACCAGGTCGACGTCCTCGCCGCCCTCGAGGTCGCGCGGGTCCGGCAGGCCAACGCCGATGCCGCCGCGCGGGCCGCCCGCGACGAGAGCGCCTCCGCCGAGGACGTCGCGGAGGCGGCCAAGCAGACCGCCGACGCCCGGCTCGCCGAGCAGCAGTCTGCCTACCAGCAGGTGGACGCGCAGAAGGCGCAGTACGAGCAGCAGCTCCAGGCCGCGCAGATCCAGCTGCTGCAGTTGCAGGGGGCCCGCAACGCCTACGCCGAGTGGGAGGCGCAGAAGCGGGCCGAGGAGGCCGAGGCGGCAGCTGCGGCCGAGCGCGCCGCGCGGGCGGCGGCCGAGGCCGCAGCAGCCCGTAGCTCCGCCGGATCGAGCGGCGGCGGCAGCAGCGGTGGCAGCAGCAGTAGCAGCGGCGGCAGTGTCGGCCAGGTCAGCTCCGGCCATGCGAAGCCGACCTCGGGCCGCGTGTCGAGCTGCTTCGGCTGGCGCTGGGGGGCTCTGCACGGCGGCGTCGACATCGCCGCGCGCATCGGCACGCCGATCTACGCCGCCTCCTCCGGCGTCGTCCGCCGGGCCGGCGCCGCGACCGGATTCGGGCAGGCCGTCTACATCGAGGGCGTGGACGGTGAGGTCACCGTCTACGGGCACGTCAACCGCTACTTCGTCTCGGCCGGCGAGCGCGTCACGGCCGGCGAGCAGATCGCGGAGGTCGGCAACCGGGGTCAGTCCACCGGCCCGCACCTGCACTTCGAGGTGCACCCGAACGGCATGATGTACGGCGGTCAGGTCGACCCCGTGCCCTGGCTCAACGCCCGCGGCATCTTCCTGGGCGGCTGCGGCGGCTGAACGGCCCCCGCAGGGGGCCGTCCAGCCGGCTCGGATCAGCTGGTGGGCGCGGCCGGGTCCGTCGAGGAGACGTCGATGCCGCACTCGTCGCGCAGGTAGGTGCTCACGTTGGTCGACGCGGAGTCCAGTTGCTGCTGCAGCGGCGTCAGCTTCTGCTCCAGCGTGGCGAGGGCGTTCGGGTCGTTGAAGTCGATGCCGGCGATGGCCGCGGAGAACTGCTGGACGCCGTCGGCGAGGGCCGACCAGTCGTCGGCGATCTCGTCGGGGGCCTCGATGGCCCGGATCTCGGTCGCGGCCTCGTCCAGGATCGCCGGCAGCTGGGTGGGGTCGGACGAGTCGGCGACCGTCGCCTCCAGCCGCTCCTGGATGCTGGCGGCCTCCGTGCAGAACTCGGAGTCGGCCGAGGGCGCCGTCGACTCGGAAGCGCTGGAGGAGGGGCTGGTCGAGGAACCCGACGCGGAGCCCTCCTCGTCGGAGCCGCTGCAGGCGGTGAGCAGGACGAGAGCTGCGGCCACGGAGACGCCCGTGCGACAGGCGGAGCGGGTTCGGCGCATGACGGCAGGCTAGCGGCCGGGAGCGGGCGGCGCGGGCCCACCGATAGCGTGCGTCCGTGACCGCCCCGTCCGATCCCCGCGCCGACTGGGGCCTGCCCGCGCCCGGAACCCTGCCCCGCACCACCGAGCTGGAGCCGCTGGTCACGCGTGTGCTGGCCCCGAACCCCTCCTCGATGACGCTGGACGGCACGAACACCTACGTCGTGGGGGCGGCCGGCAGCGGTCAGGCGGTGCTGGTCGACCCGGGGCCCGACGACGCCGCGCACCTCGCCGCCGTCGAGGCCGCGCTCACCGCGCGGGACGCCCGCTGCGTGGCCGTGCTGGTGACCCACCACCACGCCGACCACGCCGAGGCGGCCCGGCCGTGGGGCACCCGCTTCGGGGCGCCCGTGGCCGCCGCCGACCGGATAGTCGCCGGGCCAGGTGGGCGGGTGCTGGAGGCCGGGGAGCGGCTGACCCTGGCCGGTACTGCGATCGACGTCGTCGCGACCCCCGGCCACACCGCCGACCACCTGGCCTTCCGGCTGGAGTCCGGCGCCGTCCTGGTCGGTGACCACGTGCTGGGCCGCGGGACGTCGGTGGTTCCGCACCCCGAGGGGGACGTCGTGGCCTACCTGGAGTCGCTGCGCCGGGTGCACGACCTGGGCCCGAGCGCCCTGTACTGCGGGCACGGGCCGGAGCTGACCGAGGACCCGGGCGCCGTCCTCGCGTACTACCTGGCGCACCGGGCCTTCCGCGAGCAGCAGCTGCTGGATGCGCTGGCCGGTGGCGCCGGCACCGTCGACGGGCTCGTGGCGCACGTCTATGCCGAGGTGCCCCGCGCGGTCTGGCCGGCGGCCGCCCAGTCCACCCGCGCGACGCTGGCCAAGCTGGCGGCCGAGGGCCGGGTCGTCCTCGGGACGGCGGGGGAGGGTCTCTTATACACATCCGACGCGGCCACACAAAGGAAATGGGAGAACCCTGTGGGCTGCGTTAAAATACAAAAAAAAAGAAAACAAATATATGAACAAGCA
>NZ_POQU01000152.1 GCF_002938425.1 Blastococcus atacamensis
TTTTTTATTTTATCTTCTCGAGCCCCCCTCTTACTTAGCCTTTCCTCTGCGTCGGCAGCGTCAAAGTTGTATAAGGTGCGTCGACAGGAGCGTCACCTCCGGGCGCTCGGCCAGCAACCGCTCGCACGCGTCGAGCACGTCGGTGACCTGACCGGCGTCCCCCGCGACGGTGGCGACCCCGATCTGCGCACGGCGGTGCAGATCCTGGTCGCCGACCTCCGCGGCGGCGACGGCGAAGCGCCGCCGCAGCTCGGCCACGATCGGCCGGACGACGGCACGCTTGCCCTTGAGCGAGTGCACGTCACCGAGCAGCAGGTCGGCGGTCAGTGCCCCGGTGAACACCAGTGCACCTCCCACCGACCCGCTGCTAGTGACGTGCTGGACCGGCCCCCTTCCAGGGGCCCACCCTGAGCTTGCGAAGGGTGGGGAGGAAGGGGGTCCTTCAACTACTCGCGCGGCTTCTCGCGCATCTCGAAGGTCTCGATCACGTCATCGGTCTTGATGTCGTTGAACGAGCCCAGGCCGATACCGCACTCGTAGCCCTCGCGGACCTCGGTCGCGTCGTCCTTGAACCGGCGGAGGGACTCCACCGTCAGGTTGTCGGCGATCACGGCACCGTCGCGGATGAGACGGGCCTTCGAGTTGCGGACGATCGTGCCGCTGCGGACCAGCGAACCGGCGACGTTGCCGATCTTCGGGACTCGGAAGACCTCGCGGACCTCCGCCGTACCGAGCTGGACCTCCTCGTAGATGGGCTTGAGCATGCCCTTGAGCGCAGCCTCGATCTCCTCGATCGCCTGGTAGATGACCGTGTAGTACCGGACATCCACGCCCTCGCGGTTGGCGAGCTCGGTGGCCTGGCCCTCGGCCCGGACGTTGAAGCCCAGGACGATGACGTCGTCGGCGAGCGCGAGGTCGATGTCGCTCTTGGTGATCCCGCCGACGCCGCGGTGGATGACCCGCAGCGCGATCTCGTCGTCGATCTCGATCTTCATGAGCGCCTCTTCGAGCGCCTCGACGGTGCCCGAGTTGTCGCCCTTGATGATCAGGTTGAGCTGACGGGTCTCCTTGAGCGCCGCGTCGAGATCCTCCAGGCTGATCCGCTTCCGCATCGACGCGTTCTGCGCGTTGCGGATCCGGGCCTGACGACGGTCGGCGATCTGCCGGGCGACGCGGTCCTCCTCGACGACGAGGAAGGTGTCACCGGCACGGGGCACGGAGGTGAGGCCCACGACCTGCACGGGGCGGGCCGGCAGAGCCTCCTTGAGCTTGTTGCCGTGCTCGTCGAGCAGCGACCGGACGCGACCGTAGGCGTCGCCGGCCACGATCGAGTCACCCTGGCGCAGCGTGCCGCGCTGGACGAGCACCGTGGCGACGGGGCCGCGGCCCTTGTCCAGCTTGCCTTCGATGACCACACCCTGCGGGTCCTGCTCGGTGTTCGCGCGCAGGTCCAGCGAGGCGTCGGCGGTCAGCAGGATCGCCGCGGTCAGCTCGTCGAGGCCGATCCGGTTGAGCGCGGAGACGTCGACGAACATCGTGTCGCCGCCGTACTCCTCCGCCACCAGGCCGTACTCGGTGAGCTGCTGGCGGATCTTGGCGGGGTTGGCCCCCTCCTTGTCCACCTTGTTCACCGCGACCACGATCGGCACCTCGGCCGCCTGGGCGTGGTTGAGCGCCTCGACCGTCTGCGGCATGACGCCGTCGTCGGCCGCGACGACCAGGACGACGATGTCGGTGACCTTCGCGCCTCGGGCACGCATCGCGGTGAACGACTCGTGACCGGGGGTGTCGATGAAGGTGATCGGCCGCTCGATGCCCTCGAGCTCGGTGACGATCTGGTAGGCGCCGATGTGCTGGGTGATGCCGCCGGCCTCCCGCGCCACCACGTTGGTGTTGCGGAGGGCGTCCAGCAGCTTGGTCTTCCCGTGGTCGACGTGACCCATGACGGTCACGACCGGCGGACGGATGTCCCAGTCGTCCTCGTCGCCCTCGACGTCCCCGAAGGTGAGGTCGAACGTCTCGAGGAGCTCGCGGTCCTCGTCCTCGGGGCTGACGACCTGGATGACCCAGCCGATCTCGGCACCGAGCAGCTGCAGCGTCTCGTCGTTCACCGACTGCGTCGCGGTCACCATCTCGCCCAGGTGGAACAGGGCGGTGACCAGTGCGGCCGGCTGCGCGCCGATCTTCTCGGCGAGGTCGGTCAGCGACGCACCCCGGGGCAGCCGGACGGACTGCCCGTTGCCACGCGGCAGGCTGACGCCGCCCATGCTGGGCGCCGCCATCGAGTCGAACTCCTGACGCCGCTGCTTCTTGCTCTTGCGCCCGCGGACCGGACCGCGGCCACCGGGGCGCCCGAAGGCACCCGCGGTACCGGCACCGGAACCGCCGCGACCACGACCGCGGCCACCGCCACCGCCGCGGAAGCCACCACCGGCCGGCGCGCCGGCGCCAGGGGCACCGCCGCCGCCACCGGGACGGAAGCCGCCGCCGCCACCGCCGCCGCCGGGAGCACCCGGACGTCCGCGACCGCCGGGGCCACCGGGGCCGCCACCGGGACGACCGCCGCCGGCCGGACGGCCGGGCATCATGCCCGGCGAGGGGCGCTGCGGCATCATGCCCGGGTCTGTCTCCTATACACCTCTCCGCGCTCAAGATACCGTACTAGACCTCATATGCCGTCTTCTGCTTGAAAAAAAACAGTATTATTAATATCAATATGCAACATCAATCGCTGATATAGTCAGCTATCACATGACAACAGACATCGAGTAGATATCA
>NZ_POQU01000153.1 GCF_002938425.1 Blastococcus atacamensis
GGCCACCGTCCTGGTCGGCGACGACCCGGCATCGGAGGTCTACGTCCGGAACAAGCGGCGGCTGAGCGTCGAGGCCGGCATGGTCGACCAGCACCGGCACCTGCCCGGCGACGTCGGCCAGGCCGAGGCCGAGGCCCTGCTCGACGAGCTGGCCGCCGACCCGGCGGTCTCGGGCATCCTGCTGCAGCTGCCCACGCCGAAGCACCTGGACTCCGACGCCCTCGTCGCCCGCATCCCGGCCGAGAAGGACGTCGACGGGCTCACCACCCTCAACGCCGGGCTGCTCGCCCAGGGCCGGCCGGGCCTGCGGCCCTGCACCCCCGCCGGGGTGCTGCGGCTGCTCGACGAGTACGACGTCGCGCTGGCCGGTGCCGAGGCCGTCGTGGTCGGCCGCTCGGCGCTGGTGGGCAAGCCGATGGCCCAGCTGCTGCTCGGCCGGCACGCCACGGTGACCACCTGCCACTCCCGCACGAAGGACGTCGCCGAGGTGTGCCGCCGGGCCGACGTCCTCGTCGTCGCCGCCGGCATCCCCGGCCTGATCGGCCCCGACGCCGTGCGGCCGGGCGCCACCGTCATCGACGTGGGGATCCACCGCGGCGAGAACGGCCTGGTCGGCGACGTGCAACACGACGCCGTGGCGGAGGTCGCGGGCCTGCTCACCCCGGTGCCCGGCGGCGTCGGGCCGATGACCATCGCGATGCTGCTGGCCAACACCCTGACCGCGGCGAAGGCCCAGCAGGGGCTCGGCGACTGATGCCCGGGCCGTGGGCGCGGTTCGACGACCTGCGGGCGGGGACGGCACTGCTGTGCCCTCCGCCGCGGCAGGTGCTGACCGCGGTCCGGCCCGACCAGGTCGCCGACGTGCTGCAGCAGGTCTCCGACGCGACCGAGCGCGGCAGCTGGGCGTTCGGCTACGTGGCCTACGAGGCGGCATCCGGACTGGACCCGCTCCTCCCCGGGGGCGACGCCGCGGCCGGGGGCCTCCCGCTGGTGTGGTTCGGGCTCTGCGACGCACCGGTTCCGGTGGACCCCGTCGTCGCCCCCGCCGGCCCCGCGCCCGAGGCGGTCCGCTGGCGACCGGACGCCACCGACTCCGAGCACGCCACCGCCGTCGCGACCGTGCGCGAGCGGATCGCCGCCGGTGAGACCTACCAGTGCAACCTGACCGACCGGCTGCGCGCGACGCCTCCCGGCGATCCCGGGGAGCTGTACGCGCGGCTGGCCCTCGCCCAGCGCGGCGCCCACAACGCCTACCTCGACCTGGGGCGGCACGTCGTGGCCAGCGCCAGCCCCGAGCTGTTCTTCGAGTGGGCCGGCGACGAGGTCCGCACCCGGCCGATGAAGGGCACGGCCGCGCGCGGGCGCACCACGGCGGAGGACCGCGAGCAGTCCGGCCGGCTGCTCTCCAGCACCAAGGAGCGCGCGGAGAACCTCATGATCGTCGACCTGCTGCGCAACGACCTGGGACGCATCGCCGAGGTCGGCAGCGTGCGGGTCGACGAGCTGTTCGCCCTCGAGCGCTATCCGACGGTCTGGCAGCTGACCTCCGAGATCACCGCCCGCGTGCGACCCGGCACCGGCCTGCTGGACCTGTTCCGGGCGCTGTTCCCCTGCGGATCGGTCACCGGTGCGCCCAAGCAGCGGACCATGGAGCTCATCGACGAGCTCGAGCCGTCCCCGCGGGGCGTCTACTGCGGCGCCGTGGGCCTGGTCGCTCCGCCCTCGGCCCCGTTCCGCGCCCGCTTCAACGTCGCCATCCGCACCGTGGTCCTCGACCGGTCGACCGGCCGGGCCGTCTACGGCGCGGGCGGCGGCATCACCTGGGACTCCGACGCCGGGCGGGAGCGGGCCGAGCTGCACGCGAAGGCCGCCGTCCTGATCCACGACGCCGCCGAGCACCAGCTGCTGGAGACGCTGGCGTTCGATCCGGCGACCGGCCCGCGCAACCTCGACCGGCACCTGGCCCGGATGGCCGACTCGGCCGACTGGTTCGGCTTCGTCTGCGACCTGGACGCGGTCCGGAGCGCGGTCAGCCGGGCGGTCGACGGGCGGACCACCCCGGCGCGGGTGCGCGTGCTGCTGTCCCGGGACGGCTCCGTCGAGGTCGTGCTCCAGCCCCTGCCGCCGTCGGCGGACGCGCCCGTCCGGCTGGCACTGGACGACGAGCCGGTCGACGGCAGCAGCCCGTGGCTGCAGCACAAGACCACCCGGCGCGACCCCTACCTCGCCGCCGCGCTCCGGCACCCGGGGGCCGACGACGTGGTGCTGGTCAATGCTGCGGGCGAGGTGACCGAGACGACGATCGCCACCCTGGCGGTGCGGCTGGACGGGCAGTGGTGGACGCCGCCGACCACGTCCGGCTGCCTGCCCGGCGTCGAGCGGGGCCGCCTGCTGGACCTCGGGCTGCTGCGCGAGCGCGTGCTGCGGTCCCGGGACGGCTCCGTCGAGGTCGTGCTCCAGCCCCTGCCGCCGTCGGCGGACGCGCCCGTCCGGCTGGCACTGGACGACGAGCCGGTCGACGGCAGCAGCCCGTGGCTGCAG
>NZ_POQU01000154.1 GCF_002938425.1 Blastococcus atacamensis
TATTATTTTTTTATTTTTTTTTGTTTTTATTGATCTGGCGCCCTCTTGGACATCGTCTATTGTGTTAGAGGGCAGCGTCAGAGTTGTATAAGAGACGGCCGGCTGACGTCGAGGTGGGCGAGCCGATCGCCGTCCTCCACATCCCACGGCTGGGCACCTCCTACGCCCGGGTGGTCGTCGAGGGCACCTCCCAGGCGGAGCTGGCCCAGGGGCCGGGCCACTACCTCGGGACAGCGATGCCCGGCGAGCAGGGCAACCTGGCGCTGGCCGGCCACCGTGTCGGCCGCGGTTCACCCTTCCTCGACCTGGACCGCCTGCGTCCCGGGGATCCCCTCGTGGTCGAGACGGCGGGCGAGTGGTTCGTCTACCGGGTGCTCGCCACCCCGGCGGACGGCAGCTTCACCGGCGACCCCAGCGGCATCCCGGGCCGTCGGATCGTCCGCCCGGACGACGTATCCGTCATCTCCCCCACGCCCGGCGCCCCCGCCGGCGCCCCGGCCTCCGGCGCCTACCTGACCCTGACGACCTGCCATCCGAAATACTCGGCCCAGCAGCGGCTGGTGATCCACGCCCGGCTGGACGGGCCGGCGACCAGCAAGTCCACGGCACCCGACGGCCCGCCGGAGCTGCGCGGCTGACCCCGTGAGGCGCGTGGCGTCAGGCGGGCGGGCCACCCAGCAGCAGCTCCCGCAGGAGGTGCAGTGCCATCGTGACGGAGCGTTCCCGCACCGCCGTCCGGGATCCGTGCAGCCGCAGGTGCCGCTCCCGGACGCCGTCCGGTCCCACGACGCAGACGTGGACGGTCCCCACCGGCTTGTCGCTGCTGCCGCCGCCCGGCCCGGCCACCCCGGTGATGCCCACGCCGAGGTCCGCCCCGAACCGCGACCGCGCTCCCTCGGCCAGCGCCCGGGCGACCTGCGGGCTGACCGCGCCGTGCTCGGCCAGCACGTCGGCCGGAACGCCCAGCAGCTCCCGCTTGGCGGCGTTGGCGTAGGCGGTCACCCCGCCCAGGACGTACGCCGAGGAGCCCGGCCGCTCCACGAGCCGGGCGCACAGCAGCCCGCCGGTGCAGGACTCGGCGGTCGCGACGGTCAGTCCACGGTCGACGAGCGCTCCGGCGACCAGGTCGTCGAGGGTCGGGCCGGTGGAGAAGAGGGTGTCGCCGTAGCGCCGGGTGACGGCGTCGACGAGCCGGTCGTAGGCGGGCCGGGCCTCGGGGGAGAAGCGGGTGACGATCTCCAGCTCGCCCTCGCGCAGGCAGGTGGTGATCTCCAGGCCGGCCAACTCGGGCTCGATCTCGCGGAGCGTCGACGCCAGCTGCGCCTCGAGCGTGCCCCACAGGCGCAGCGTCCGCTGGTGCAGCTCCGTCGCCCCCTCCAGCACCGCCCGCACCGCGGGGGCGGCCACGGCCGCGGGCCACATCCCCTGCAGTTCACCGGGCGGACCCGGGAGCACCACCACCGGCGGTCCGTCCCGGCCCTCGGCCGGCTCCACCACGAGACCCGGTGCCGTGCCGACCGGCTCCAGCACCGTCGCGCCGTCGGGGACGGTGGCCTGCTTGCGGACCCCGGCCGCGGTCGCCTCCGGGTCGGCCCGCCAGCCACGCCGGGCCATGAGCCGATCGACGACGGCGGCCACGCGCTGCTCGAGAGCGTGGTCCACCGCCGACGGGCGCCCCTGGAAGTCGGCCACCACCTGCGCGGTGAGGTCGTCGGCGGTGGGCCCCAGACCCCCGGAGGTGATCAGCAGGTCGGTGCCCAGGCCGGCGAGGAAGGCCAGCGTCGCCCGGAGGTCGTCGGGCCGGTCCCCCACGACGACGACGTGCCCGACGTCGACCCCCAGGCCCCGGAGCTGCTCGGCCAGCCAGGGTCCGTTGCGATCGGTGACCCTGCCGGTGAGCACCTCGGTGCCCGTGACGACGATGCCGGCGCGCATGACCACGGTCCCGACCTTAGGGCCGGAGCCGCCCCCCGGCAGTGCCGGGCGAGTGCGCCCGTCCGGGGCGCCGTCGGCGCCGGGGCAGCTCCGCGCCGATACCGTGCGAGTCGGAACGCACCGACCGGCGAACCGCCGGAGTCCGCGAGGAGGCACCGTGAGCACGCCGTCCGACCAGCAGTCGCCCGACCCGGGTCCCGGTCCGCGCCAGCCCAGCACGCAGGAGATCCCGGTGGTCACCCCGGCCGCCGGCGCGACCTCCGTGCAGCAGCTCCCCCCGCCGTCGGCACCGGTGGCCTGAGGGGGTGCGGGCGCCTCGACCGGCGCCGTCCTGGCCGCAGACGCTGGAGAGCGACGCCGCAG
>NZ_POQU01000155.1 GCF_002938425.1 Blastococcus atacamensis
ACGACGACCACGTCGGTGCCGCGCTCCCAGCCGGCTGCGGGCAGGGGCAGGGCGGGAACGACGCGGGCGAGGCCGGCGGTCACCTCACTCGCCGACCAGCGACGGGGTGCCGAGGGCGATCATCGCCTCGACCGCCGAGCGGGCGCGGGCGGCGATCTCCGGGTCGACGGTGACCTCGTCGCGGCCCTCGCGCAGCGCGCGGAGCAGCTTCTCCGGGGTCGACATCTTCATGTAGGGGCACTCGGCGCGCGGGTTCACGGCCTCGAACACCGCCGTCGGGTTGGCCTGGCGCAGCTGGTGCAGCATGCCGATCTCGGTCGCGACGAGCACGCGCGCCGCCGTCGTCCGCTTCGCCTGGTCGAGCATCGCGCCGGTGGACAGGACGTGCACGCGGTCCGACGGCAGGTCGCCCTGGCCGACCATCCACAGCGCGCTGGTGGCGCAGCCGCACTCGGGGTGCACGAGCACCTCGGCGTCGGGGGCGTCCTCGATGCTCTGCCGCAGGTCGGTGGGGGAGATGCCGGCGTGCACGTGGCACTCGCCCATCCAGATCCGCATGTTCCGGCGGCCGGTGACGCGCTGGACGTGCGCGCCGAGGAACTGGTCGGGGAGGAACAGCACCTCGCGGTCTGCCGGGATGGAGTTCACGACCTCGACGGCGTTGGAGGAGGTGCAGCAGATGTCGGTCTCCGCCTTCACCTCGGCGGTCGTGTTCACGTAGGAGACGACGGCGGCGCCGGGGTGCTCGGCCTTCCAGGCGCGCAGCTGGTCGGCGGTGATCGTGTCGGCCAGCGAGCAGCCGGCCGCGGCGTCGGGGACCAGGACGGTCTTCTCCGGGCTGAGGATCTTCGCCGTCTCGGCCATGAAGTGGACGCCGGCGAAGACGATCGTGGAGGCGGAGCTCGACGCGGCGATGCGGGAGAGGGCGAGCGAGTCGCCCACGTGGTCGGCGACGTCCTGGATCGGGGCCGCCTGGTAGTTGTGCGCCAGGACGACGGCGTCGCGCTCGGCGGCCAGCCGGCGGACCTCATCCCGCCAGTCCTGCCACTGCTCCGGGGACCACTGCGCGGCGGGAGGGGCGGGGAGCGTTGCGGTCACCAGAACCTCCGGAGGAGTGGGTTTCGTACTGAGAGGCGAAAACCTCTGCCGCGAAACCTAGCATGGCCTCCGTGACATCCGTGTGGTCCTCGCCGGAGCGACCGGCCTATCCGCACCAGGCCCTGGCCGTCGTCCTGCAGGTCCGGGGCGGGCGGCTGCACGGAATGCTGTGGCGACGCGCCGGGGAGCCGTTCGCCGGCGCGTGGGCGCTGCCCGGCGGGCCGCTGCTGCCCGAGGAGACCCTCGGCGCCTCGGTCGGCCGGCAGCTGGCGTCCAAGGTCGAGGTGGCCCAGCTCGCGCACCTCGAGCAGCTGGAGACCCGCAGCGATCCGCACCGCGATCCCCGCACCCGCACCGTGGCGACGGCCTACCTGGGGTTGGTCCCGAGCGACCTCGACCCGGTGCTGCCGGCCGACACCTCCTGGCACCCGGTCGACGCGCTCCCGGAGACGGCGTTCGACCACGGGTCGATCGTCGAGTCGGGTCTCGAGCGGTTGCGGGCCAAGCTTTCGTACACCAACGTCGCGTTCGCCCTCGCGCCGCCGACGTTCTCCATCGCCGAGCTGCGGGAGATCTACGTGGCCGCGCTCGGCTACGAGGTCACCGCCACGAACCTGCAGCGGGTGCTCCTGCGCCGGGGCGTGCTGGAGCCGACGGGGGAGATGGCGGCCTCCGGTCGCGCCGGCGGCCGCCCCGCCACCCTCTACCGGTTCGTGACGTCGGGGCTCGAGGTCACCGATCCCTTCGCCGTCCTCAGGCCACCCTCGGCCCGCTGATCACCGCTTCGGGCACTCCGGGAGGAGGGGCAGGTCGGCAACGCTGTTGCCGAGCACGTTGCAGAGCTTCCCCTCTCCCTCCACCAACCCGGTGACGGGCGGGGCCGGCACCGTCGGCACCGGGAGCGGGGGGGCCGGCGCGGGCACCGGCACCGGCACCGGCACCGGCACCGGAAGGGGTGCGGGAG
>NZ_POQU01000156.1 GCF_002938425.1 Blastococcus atacamensis
GCGGCGGGGCGTCGTCCCGGGCGATCGTGCTCTCCGGTGTCGCCAGCCTCGTGGCCGGCGCCATCTCCATGGCGCTCGGGGAGTACACCTCCGTGAAGACCCAGAACGAGCAGCTCGACCTCGAGGTCGAGAAGGAGCGGCGGGAGCTCGAGCGCAACCCCGAGGGCGAGCTCGCCGAACTGGTCGAGATGCTGCGCGTGCGTGGTGTCGACGACCGGCTGGCCCAGCAGGTCGCCGTCCAACTCTCCCGGGACCCCGAGACCGCGCTGCGTCTGCACGTCGTCGCCGAGCTGGGACTCAACCCCGAGGACAAGCCGTCGCCGCGGGTGGCGGCGGTGTCGTCCTTCTTCACCTTCGCCACCGGCGCGCTCGTCCCGCTGCTGCCGTTCCTGCTCGGCTCGTCGCTGCTGTGGGTGGCGCTGGTGTGCGGAGGGGTCGGGCTGTTCGCCGCCGGGGCGGTCTCCGCCCGCTTCACGCCCCGCGCGTGGTGGTTCGCCGGACTGCGCCAGCTGCTGTTCGGCGCCGCGGCAGCGGGGATCACCTACCTGATCGGCGCGGCGATCGGCGTCGGCGTCGCCTGAGGGCGGTCAGCCGCTGCAGGAGAGCCCGGCGGCGGCGACGGCTTCGCGCGTCGCCGCGTCGGGGAAGCGGACCATCGCCGCGGGGTCCGGTGACCGCGTCGGCAGCATCGTGACGGTGCCGGGTTCCACCGCGGAGAGGCTCGCCAGCTCGGCGATCGAGCTCTCCTCGTCGACGGTCAGGGAGCCCGAGGCGGCCCAGGCGAGGCGTTGCAGCCGCAGCGGCGACCAGCGGCTGTCGCCGATCTCCGCGACCAGTGCCTGCAGGACCGCGCCGGACGCCTCGGCGCGGGCGTCCGGATCGACCGGCGCCGGCACCCAGCGGCCGTCGACCAGGTGCTCGGGATGCCGGGAGCGCACCAGGGCGAGCGCGGTGCGCCCGTCCACCTCGTGCGTGCCCTCCTCGATGGGGTGAAGGCCGGCCAGCGGATCGCGCACGGTCTCCGGCACGTCGAGGGTGAGCCCTCCGGCGGCGTCCACGACGTCGACGAACCCGGCGAGGTCGACGGCGACCAGGTGGTCGCTCGGGATGCCGAGGCCGCACAGCGCGTCGACCGTCTCCTGGGGACCCTCCAGCCAGGTCAGCGCCAGTCGGCTCCGTCCGCCGGGCGCCTGCACGAGGAGGTCGCGGGGAACCGGGACGACGGTGGTGGCGCCGGCGTCGGACTCGTGCACGACGAGGACGATGTCGGCCCGGCTGCCCGGGACGTCGCGGGCCGAGCCGAACTCGGCCTCGGAGGCGCCGTCGGGGAGGTCGGCCCGGCTGTCCAGGCCGACGAGCACCCAGGTCGTGCCGGGACCGGGATGCAGGTCCACGGTCATCCGGTCCACGCGGGAGGCGAGGAGCCCCGCGTCACCGAGCAGCACCGCCAGGACCGCGAGCGCGGCGAGAGCCGGTCGCAATCCCGGGCGGCGGAGACGCCGACGGCGCCGGACAGGAATGCCCTGTCCGGCGCCGTCGGGAGATGCGGTGGTGCTCAGACCTGGGCTCCGGTCGGCCGCCGGCGGCGGGTCATCAGGACGAGCCCGCCACCGAGAACCAGCAGTGCGGCGCCACCGATCAGCGGGGCCGTGGGGTCGGCGCCGGTGTAGGCCAGGTCGCCGCTCGCGCCGGAGGTGGCGGAGAGCGTCAGGGGGTAGGAGCGCACGACGCCGGTGCTGTCGGTGCCGACCAGGTTGTGCTGGCCGGCCTCGACGCCGGCCGGGAGGGTGACCGAGGCGAGGACGACGCCCTGGCCGTCGGCCCGGAAGGTGCCGATCGTGATCGGCTTCGAGTGCAGGACCAGCGTGACCTGCTCATTCGGCGTGAAGCCGGAGAGGCGCAGGGTCACCTTGTCGCCGGTCTTCAGCGGGGCGTTCGCGGTCAGGTTCTGCCCGGGCGCGGCCGTGATGGTGATTCTGCCGCTGGCGTCCTTGGTGACGGTGGCCGGTGCGGGGGTGCTGGAGGTCTGCGTCGCGGTGGTGGGGGCGACCGGGGTGGTG
>NZ_POQU01000157.1 GCF_002938425.1 Blastococcus atacamensis
GACCGGGGCGGCGTGCGGGGCGGTGGGGCGGCGGGCGGCGTCGCTGATCCGCACGAGGATCGCCACCAGGACGAAGTTCGCCACGAGCGAGGAACCCCCGTAGGCCAGGAACGGCGTGGTGAGGCCGGTGAGCGGGAGCAGCCCGGTGACGCCGCCGAGGACGACGAAGACCTGCCAGGCGATCGCGAACGCGAGGCCGGCGGCGAGCAGTTTGCCGAAGGCGTCGCGAACGACCAGCGAGGTGCGCAGCCCGCGCTCCACGAGCACCAGGTAGACGACGATCACCGCGACCAGGCCGAACAGGCCGAGCTCCTCGCCGACCGCCGCGGCGATGAAGTCGCTCTTGGCCACCGGCACCTGGTCGGGACGTCCACCGCCGAGGCCGGCGCCGAACAGCCCACCCGTGCCCAGGCCGAACAGCGACTGCACGAGCTGGTAGCCGGCGCCGTCGACGTAGGCGAACGGGTCCAGCCAGGTGTCGACACGAGCGCGGACGTGACCGAAGACCTGGTAGGCGATGAGCGCGCCGCCGGCGAACAGGCCCAGGCCGATGAACAGCCAGCTGGCCCGCTCCGTGGCGACGTAGAGCATCACCACGAAGATGCCGAAGAGCAGCAGGGAGCTGCCCAGGTCGCGCTCGAACACGAGCACGAGGATGGAGAGGATCCAGGCCAGCAGCACGGGGCCCAGGTCGCGGCCGCGCGGCAGCTCGAGACCGGCGACCTTGCGGCTGGCCAGGGCCAGCACGTCGCGCTTGTCCTCGAGGTAGGCGGCGAAGAAGACGACCAGGCAGATCTTCGCGAACTCACCGGGCTGGATGGAGAAGCCGGCGACGCGGATCCAGATCTTGGCGCCGTTGACCTCGGAGATCGACGCGGGCAGGACCGCCGGGAGCGCCAGCAGGAAGATCCCCAGCAGGGCGAGGGTGTAGGCGAAGCGCGCCAGCGTCCGGTGGTCGCGGACCACGACCAGGAAGGCGACGAACAGCGTGACGCCCAGGGTCGCCCAGATCAGCTGGACCGGTGCGTCCTCGCGGGTCGCGGCGTCGCCCGACTGCTCGCCGGCCAGGTCCAGCCGGTGGATGACCGTGAGCCCGAGGCCGACGAGGAGGGCCACGGCGGGCAGCAGGAGCGGGTCGGCGTAGGACGCCCACTTGCGGACGACGAGGTGCGCGACCACCCACAGCGCGGAGATCCACACGCTGAAGCCGGCCATCTCCGGGCGCAGCGAGCCGGTGACGGTCAGGTCGACGATGACCTGGGCGACGACGGTGAGGAGGACGGCGAAGCCGAGCAGCCACGCCTCCGTACCGCGGCGTGTGGGGGTGTCCCCGGCGGCAGCGGCGCCGCGGGGATCGGTCAGCGGCCCGGGCATCAGCTCGCCTCCCGGCAGTTCACCCCCGGCTCGGACGACGTCGTCGTCCGAGCCGACGACGAGGTGGTCGTCGCCTCCGCGGGGGCCGGGGGCTCGGGAGGAGCCGGCTCGCCGGGGACGGGTACCGGTGCGGTCTTATACACATCTGACGCTGCCGCCGACGAGGATAGTGGTAATCTCGATGGTCACCGTAACACTACAAAAAAAAAACAATGAGTCAGATGCATTACACA
>NZ_POQU01000158.1 GCF_002938425.1 Blastococcus atacamensis
GGTATGCCGCCCCGCCACCTCGCCGACCTCACCCGCGAGGAGGCGCGCGCAGCGGTGTCCGAGCTCGGTCAGCCGGCGTTCCGGGCCGACCAGCTGGCCCGGCACTTCTACCGCGGGGTGACCGATCCCGCCGAGATGACCGACCTGCCGGCCGCGGTGCGGGAGACGCTCACCGAGGCGCTGCTGCCCGGCCTGCTCACCGTCGTGCGGCACCAGACCGCCGACGACGGGCGGACCCGCAAGACGCTGTGGCGGCTGCACGACGGCGCGCTGGTCGAGAGCGTGCTCATGCGCTACCCCGACCGCGCCACGGTCTGCATCTCCAGCCAAGCCGGCTGCGGCATGGCCTGCCCGTTCTGCGCCACCGGCCAGCAGGGGCTGACCCGCAACCTGTCGGCCGCCGAGATCATCGGTCAGGCGGTGGCCGCCGCGGCGGCGATGGCCAACGGCGAGCTCGACGGGGGCCCGGGACGGCTGTCCAACGTCGTGTTCATGGGGATGGGGGAGCCGCTCGCGAACTACGCCCGCGTGCGCAAGACGCTCGACGCCCTGCTCACGTCGGCGCCGCACGGCCTGGGCCTGTCGCAGCGGTCGGTCACCGTCTCCACCGTCGGCCTGGTGCCGGCCATCCGGAAGCTCACCGAGGAGGGCCGCAACGTCACCCTCGCGGTCAGCCTGCACGCCCCGGACGACGAGCTCCGCGACACCCTCGTGCCGATCAACACCCGCTGGAAGGTCGGCGAGGTGGTCGAGGCCGCCGACGCCTACGCGAAGAAGACCGGTCGCCGGTACTCCATCGAGTACGCCCTGATCCGCGACGTGAACGACCAGCCGTTCCGCGCCGACCTGCTCGGCAAGCTCCTGGCGGGCCGGCTCGCCCACGTGAACCTCATCCCGCTGAACCCCACCCCGGGCAGCAAGTGGGACGCCAGCCCGCTGCCGGCGCAGCGCGAGTTCGTCGCCCGCCTGCGCGCGGCCGGCGTGCCGACGACGGTGCGCGACACCCGCGGCCAGGACATCGACGGCGCCTGCGGCCAGCTGGCCGCGGCCGACCAGGTCGAGGGCGTGCCGAGCGTCGCGCTCGCCACCCCGTCCGTGGAGCCCGTCGAGGAGCCCGTGCCGCTGGGGGCCGAGGCGGACCAGGCGTGACCTCCGGCGCCCCGTCCCCGCCCTCTGCGGCCGAGGCGCACGAGCACAGCCATGCCGACGTCTCCGGGGGCTGGCTGCGGGCCGCCGTCTTCGGTGCGATGGACGGGCTGGTCACCAACACCGCGCTCGTGGCCGGCGTCGGGG
>NZ_POQU01000159.1 GCF_002938425.1 Blastococcus atacamensis
TCAGCGACGGCACCACCCCAACCCAGCGCAGCGTCCGCACCACGCTGGCCGACCTGCCGGCCACCCTCGCCGAGCACGCCGTCCGGCCACCCGCCGTCTGGGTCGTCGGCGAGGTCGTCGACCTGGCCTAGATGTTCGCGCCGTCCGGCGGCGGGCCCTCCGGCAGCTGCGGCGCCATCCCGCTGCCCGACGGCTCGGGCACGTCCATCCCGACCGTGTAGCTGGTCATCGACAGCGAGCCGTGGGCGTAGCCGTCGACGAGCACGTCCACCGGCGCATCGGCCGCCCCCGCCATGCCCGCCACGTAGAGCAGCGGCAGGAAGTGGTCGGGCGTGGGGACGGCGAGGTCGAAGTCGCGGTGCCCGTCCAGCCGGCCGGCCCCACCCGGATCGGTGAGCATGCACTCCTTGGCCGCCTCGTCGAACCGCTGCGCCCAGTCGAATCCGGCGTCGGGCAGCGCGCGGCTCACCCCTCCGAGGTTGTGCACCACGTTGCCGCTCCCGATGACCAGCACACCCCGTTCCCGCAGCGGAGCCAGCGCCGCCCCGAGCTGCAGGTGGTAGTCGAAGGACTTGAGGGCGTTGATCGACAGCTGCACGACCGGGATGTCGGCGTTCGGGAACGCGTGCCGCAGCACCGACCAGGTGCCGTGGTCGATCCCCCAGCTGTCCAGGTCAGCGCCGACCCACGTGGGGTGCACGACGTCGGCCACCTCCTCGTACAGCTCCGGCAGACCGGGCGCCTCGTACCGGATGTCGAAGAGCTCGCGCGGGAAGCCGTAGAAGTCGTGGATCGTGCGCGGCTTCGGCATGGTGGTGAGCGCGGTGGCCTGCACGTACCAGTGCGCGGAGACGACGAGGATCGCCCGTGGGCGCGGTACCGAGCGACCGAACGCCCGCCAGGCCTCGGTGTAGCGGTTGGTCTCGAGCGCGTTCATCGGGTTGCCGTGCCCGAAGAACGCAGCCGGCATCACGGTCACACGGCCTCCCCCAGTCGGTCCGTCCTCGATCATGCCGCGCCGGGGAGCCGGTCGCAGATCGATGCGGTGCCAGGCGGCGGACTCCCTACCGACAAGCCGATTGACCTGCGGATTCGTGCTGCGCATGCCGGTCAGGTCGGCTAGTATTCGTACATACGTTCGAGCCGTTCGGGAGGTGTCGTGGAGCAGCTGGGGTCGGCCCTCGACGCGGCCCCGGGCGAGCGGATCGATGGGCTGTTCGGGCCGGCGCTCCTGGAGCGCCTGGGTGATCTGCTGGTGCTGTCCAACCGGCTGGCGGCCGAGGTGGCGCGGACGGTGCGGCAGTGCGAGCTGGCCGGCGCGGCCGATTTCGACGGCAAGGCGTCGATGACCGCCTGGCTGCGCGGGCACGCCCGGCTGTCGGCTTCGGCGGCGTCGTCGCTGGTGCGCAACGGTCGCGCCCTGGAAC